>NZ_JBWSOR010000003.1:0-342566 GCF_056629435.1 Nocardia sp. TBRC8007
TGTGTCTGTCGCGCGTCAGATTTTGTGGTGGTACCCGTTCTTGCGGGTGTGACCTGTGAAGAGGAGCCTGGTCGTTTATGGCGGGACCGACGGCCGTATCGGACAAGAAGAACGGCGCGTCCTGGTTTCGGCAGCGACAAGTGTGAGGTCAAGAGCGGACCTGGCGGCGTCATCATGCTCGGGTTCGTTCCAGTGCGCCGGTGGGTGGCTGTGGCCGCGACCGGCGCAGCACGACATGCGCGAGGCTGCGCGTCGGTATGCACTCGAGCATCCGGCGTGGGGACACATGCGCTAACCACGTCGGCGAGCAGGTCGCCAGCCTCGTGCCCTGCAATATGGTCGACTGCGGCGGCATACACTTCGGAGCGGACGAGACCATGCTCGTTCATCCATACCGCCTCGAAACCACTCTCGCCAAGTAGGTCAACGTAGCGGCGAAGCCATGGCGTCAGCATGATCACGTCCGGCGCTGAGGCGAGCTGGGCGGCGAGCACCCGCTCGGCCTCCTTCGGGCCGACGCGGTCGAGAAGCTTCGCCCAGCGGATCGCGGCAGCGTGGTCATCGAAGCATTGGTGGCACTACCGGCTCACTGTGGCCGGGGCGGGTGATGTGATAGCGCACCTGGCTGATGTCGAGCTGTCCTTGCGCACACGAACGCGAGGCGTGGTCCTGCGGGGGCGTCCGCAGGAATTTGTCGCCATCTGGGCGCGGTCCCCTCGACTAGGAATCCCCTCAGATTCCCTAGATTTGTGGACCGCTTTGTGGACGCAGCAGGGGTGCCATCCTTGGATAACACCCCTGAACTGCGCCTTTACGGTGTCCGGAGGGGGACTTGAACCCCCACGCCCGATAAAGGGCACTAGCACCTCAAGCTAGCGCGTCTGCCATTCCGCCACCCGGACCTGTGTGCCCAGCAAGATTATCGGATCGCTCCGCACGGACCAAATCGCGCCTGGACCTGTGCATTCTCGAACAATTGTGACAGGTTGCCGCCTGCGGGCCCCGCGCCCGCTTCCGCGAGCTTGCGGGGCCCGCGCCGCCTCAGACAGTCCAGAGCCAGATAACGGAGAATCAACGGTAGTCGTCCACTGAGCTATCTTTTCCGCCATAACAGACCTCCTCGAGATACGTCCAGGCATCCGGCTGGCTGCCGTCTACGTCCCGCACTCCGTAGGCCCTGGCCAACTCTGCGCTGGAAGTGGACTTTCCGTTCCAGCGGGTGGCCCGGTCCGGATCGGCGGCGAGCGCGGCGACCGCACGGGCGAGATAGTGCGGGGACTCGGCGATGGCGAAGTCCGGTCGCTCGGCAACAGCGTCGCGCCAGTTCTTCTCGGTCACGCCGAAGTAAGTGAGCATCTGCTCCGAGCGCAGGAAGCCTGGTGTAACAGCGACTGCCGTGCCTCCGTGGTCTGCCAGTTCTTCGCCCAAACCGAAGGCGATCCGGATAGGGGCGTTTTTGGCGAGGTCGTAGTAGAGGTTCTCGCGGTAACGCCGATTCGACACCGCCGTGCCGTCGGTGACCTCCACATGCAGCGGCGCGTCGGAGCGGAGCAGAAGCGGGAGGGCGAGTGCCGCAGTGATGACATGTGATCGCACCCCGAGGTCCAGGATGCGCAGACCGACAGCGAGCGGGGTCTCCCAGCTCTTCTTGCCGAAGACGGAATCGGTGAGCAGGTGATCGCCGCCCCAGAGGTCGTTGACGAGGATGTCCAGCCGCCCGTATTCGCGGTCGATCCGCTCGATAAGGGTTCGAACCTGGTCTTCATCCAGATGGTCGACAGGGACGGCTATGCCGGTGCCACCTGCTGCTGTAACCAGTTCCGCTGTTTCCTCGATGGTCTCTGTGGACCGACCGATCTCGCTGACATGCTCGCGGGTGGTACGGCCGGTCGCGTATACGGTAGCGCCGGCGCGGCCGAGTTCGACCGCGAGAGCGCGGCCGGCGCCACGGGTGGCCCCGGCGACAAGCGAGATCCGCTCGATGAGCGAGCCTTCCTGACCGAGGAGCTGGGTGTCTGTGTCCTTGTCCATGTCACTACGATGCCTGCCGGAGGTGACAGTTCACGTCATCCTTGTCCAGAGGGGTTCCGGCGGCACTCATTGCCGCGCGGCCCTTCTCGCGCTGACGCTATGTCGCAGTCCGTGGTATTCCACCGCTGTGTAGACGCAGGTGGGCGCGGGGCAAGTACCGCGCAGCACGGACCGCCTCACCAACAGGATGCGATATCGCGCCGACCGCTCTTACTATGTGTGATCGAGCAGGGTGAGGTAGGCATCGAGCGCAGCCGCGCCGGCGAGCAGGTCACGGCCACGCGTAGCCAGCCGATCCTGCCAGGAGCCGAGAAAGGCGCTCAACGCATCTGTCCCGCCTGCCTCGCGCAACGACCCGAGGAACTGCGCGACCTGGCCTAGCGGGTATCCGCCTCGACGGAGCTGCCGTGCGATCTCGGCGTCGCGCACGCAGTCCGGTCCGTATTCGCGGTAGCCCGTTGCCCGGTCACGGCTCGGTCGCAGGATGCCCTCGGTCTCCCAGGTGCGCAGTGTTGCCGGGTGCACGCCGACCCGACGCGCGAGTTCGCCCACAGACAACGGCCGACCGTCGCCCAGGGTGAGTGTGGCGATGGACAGGGCACCGAGAGCGGCGGCGACCTCGATGCGGGTGTCGCGTTCGGCGAGTAGCACGACATGCGCGGCATCGATGAGCCGATAAACGGGTTCGGTATCGCCTCGATTGATCGCACGCATGATTTCCACTGCCTGCTGGTGCCCGTGGCCACGGCGTAATACGAGAAAGGTGCGTAGGGCCTGCGCGTGCAGGGGGGTGTAGCGCCGGTAGCCGGTCCCACTGCGTTCGGTCGGCGGGAAGACGCCTGCGGCGTCGTAGTTGCGGATCGCCTGAGCGGACAACCCGTGTTCCCGAGCTAGGTCGATCGGCCGCAGCTCGCACCTCCGTTTGAGGCTTTTATCCCTGGATAACTGGAAAAAGTCGCAGAAGTTTCACTCGAAACTTCAACGATACTGTCGAGAGCACTACCGTCCGGAAAAGGGGTGCTCATGTCCACTGCCACAGCACTGCGCGAGATAGGCCACCAACTCGACGACTCGGCGGGCCTGGGTCGCGCCCTCGACGAATTACTCGCCGCACGGGACGCGCCACCAGTCCTGCTCGCACTCGGTGAGCCGACACACGGGATCGGAGCGTTCCCCTTGCTGCGCAACGAAATCCTCGTTCACCTCGTCGATTGTGGATACCGGTCGATCGTGCTGGAGACCGATGTCTTCGCCGCCTCCGTTGTCGACGACTACATAGCCGGGGCGACAACGGAGCTCGATATGGTGCTCGCGACCGGGTTCAGCCACGGGTTCGGCGCCGTGCCGGGCAACCGCGAACTCGTCGAATGGCTCCGTGCGCACAATGCCGACCGCGCGCCACAGGACCGAGTTCGTTTCTACGGCTTCGACGCACCGGTGGAGTACGGTGCCGCACCGAGCCCGCGGCACGCATTGACCTCGGTCATCGACTATCTCCCCACGGCGCTACGGCCCGAATCGGCCTGTGACCTCGACGCATTACTCGGCGAAGACACGGACTGGACGAACCGGGCGGCTATGTTCGACCCAGCGGCATCCATCGGCGACTCCGACCGCGCTCGCGCCCTACACATCGTCGCCGACGACCTCACCAACGCGCTGCGCCGCGCGGAACCCAGCCTGCGCCCCGCTGATCCGACCGGCTATGACCACACCGTCGCGCAGGCACGCACTGCCAAGGGTCTGCTGCGCTATCACACGGCCATGGCCGTTCCCGCGCCCGATCGCCTCGCGACCTTGCTCGGTCTGCGCGCCGAAATGATGGCCGAAAACCTGCTCGCGCTCATCGTGCGAGAGCAGCGACGCGGGCCGAGCCTGGTATTCGCGCACAACATGCACTTACAGCGTACGCAGTCGCACCTGCGGATCGGTGACGACGAGGTGAACTGGGGGAGTGCCGGCGCGCTTGTCGGATCCGCCCTCGGTGAGCGATATGTGTTCCTGGCGACCGACGCAAACCCCGACAGTGATCCGAACACCCTTCAGGGCATGTTGGCCGAGGCGACCGGCCGCCGCGCCCTGTTCCCGACACAAGCGCTGCGTGCCGCGCTTCACCCACTGGTCGGCGCGGGTGAACCGATCATACCCGGCCATATCCCGCTCGACCCGGCGGCGTTGGATGGTGCCGATGCGGTCATCTTCATCGCCGATACCGACGGAAAACGACATCAGTACTGGTAGCGGACCCAGCGCGGTTCGCGAAGACTGATAAGAGTATGCCCGGCTATGAGAGTTTCGACGCGCATAGAGGCTCGACTCGAACGCCGGCGGCCGGCCACCGGTGTGGCCCTTGGCCGCGCGATGCGCGGCCTGGTCGGCTTTGATCGGGATCGTGGCTTTGATCCCGCGCCGCCGCAGGTAAGCACGGTAGGCCGCCGACGAATACGCCTTATCGGCCCGTACCCGATCCGGGCGAGATCCGGCGCCGCCGATCCCGAGCTGCGGCACCCGTATCTCGCCGAGCACGGTCGTGGACTGCGGACAGTCTGCCCACTGACCGGGCGTGACCACGAGCGCCAACGGCCGCCTGCGTTGGTCAGTGGCCAGATGCAGTTTCGTGGTGAACCCACCACGGGACCGTCCGAGCCCGTGATCAGCCGGTTCATCATCGAAACCACCCGCCGGTTCGGCCTGGCCGCCCGGATCACGGCGAGCCCCGGCCGCATGCTGATGAGCACGGGCGATCGTGGAATCCACACTCACCGTCCACTCGATACCGCCGACCGCGTCGGCATGGGCTTGCAACGCCCGTCAGCAGTGATTCCCAGGTTCCGTCGCGCTGCCAGCGGCGAAACAACCCATACACGGTCTGTCACCGCCCGTATATCGCCGGGATGTCACGCCACAGGCTGCTGGTGCGGACCCGCCACCGGATCCCGTTGATCAGGCGCCGTTTCGACCACCGAGGTGGCCGACCGGCCTTCATACCCTTAGGTGGTAGCGGTTTCAGGATCGCCCACTGGGCATCAGTCAAACAAATCTGCACGGCAGACGGCCGTTACGCTGGTTTCGAATGGGGCAACGTGGGTGAGAAAGTCGGCGGTGAGTTCGAAGGCGTCGTCGTCGAACTCACCCGGCAGTGCCGTCTCGAATGACGGCGAACCAGTCGACGACCACGCTATCGAGACCGTCGGTCAAGCTTCCCTCGCTCTCATACTGCCGAGCTCGACAGGAGTACTGTGAACCGCTCGACCAAGGCCTTTGTCGACTACATGGAGCGCATCGGTGACCGCACCACCCTATATTCGGCGATCGCTGACCGGACCGACGCGCAGCGCGTGCTCTATCCCGGTAGCTACCTCGACCTCACGCCGTCCTACCTATGGTCCGACGTCACTTATCTGGATTCGGATGTGCGCGCCCGCAGGGCATTCGCAGATCCCGACGCGGCGAATGCCCTGGCACAAACCCACCGGCAATACCCTGCACCCCCTATCACATTCATACCGGGCGACTACACCCAGAATCTCGGTGAATTACCAGAATCTGCTTGGGATCTCGGGTTATCGCTCTACACTGGTCCCGTCTCCGAACATGCCACCCGATGCTTGCGCTCCGACGGCTGGCTTCTGGTCAACAACAGCGACGCTGACGCCGGACTCGCACACCTGGATCCCCGATATCGACTCGCTGCGGCCATTGATCACCGATCCGGCCTGTATCGAGTAGTCACCGACGATCTCGACCGGTATCTGCGGCCCGCCCGGCCGCCACACCCCACCCGCGAGCAACTTCATCGCGCCGGTCGCGGTATACGCTACACGCTTCCTGCCGATATCTACTTGTTCCGGAAAGTCTACGGGTAACTACTTACCCGGCGCCCCAGCCCAGATCTGGCCGAGGTTCGTCACAGAAGATCAGCCCGACCGGACCTCGACGGCGTCGGCCCGCTCGCCGTGTTCAGACAAATCACCCGAGAGCTGCACTGCGCCAATGGACTTCGGCTATCCGCGCGGTCGACCTAGTACAGCGATGTCGGC
The DNA here is from genome assembly GCF_056629435.1 of Nocardia sp. TBRC8007. NCBI lineage: Bacteria > Bacillati > Actinomycetota > Actinomycetes > Mycobacteriales > Nocardiaceae > Nocardia > Nocardia sp. TBRC8007. The sequence goes on from NZ_JBWSOR010000003.1 coordinate 6,072, forward strand.
GCCACCGACTCGTCAGGTGATAGATGCCGCCCTCAGGCCGGCGCCGAAACCTGATCTACCCATCACGCGGTGCTTGCGAGCGTACCTATGCCGAGGGCGACCAGAGCGGCCGAGCTGATCTCGTCGAGCCGACGGGTCACCTTCGGCCGACGCAGCCATCCCACCGCCTTGGCCGACCCCACCGCTACCAAGGTCAACCAGAACATGGCCACGATCCCGTCGATGACGCCGAGAACCATGGTCGAACCCATAGTGATCGCATGAGCCGGTAGGAATTGCGGGACCACTGCGAGAAAGAACAGCCCGACCTTGGGGTTCAACACACAGGAGAACAATCCGGACCACAAAGCCGATCGCATGCTCGGCGCCTTGGCTGTCCGGGTAGCGTCCGCGCCTTCATCCGCATCCGTGCTGCCGCGGCCGCGGCGGACGAACCCGATGATCCCGAGATAGAGCAGGTAGAACCCGCCGACGATCTTGACAATGAGAAATGCGGACGCCGAGTTCTGGAGCAGAGCGGCCAACCCCAGCGCGACCATAGCGGCCCACCACAGCGATCCTATCCCTGAACCGATTGCGGCCGCAATGCCGATCCTGGCACCGCCGAGACCGCATCTGAGCACAAGAAATGTGTCGGGACCAGGTGTGATCGCCAAAAGCAAGCACAGGCCAGCGAACCCGAACAATACCGGAATACTCACGAACTACGTTCCCATCTTCAGATCGAACACCGCGATGCAACGCGTGGAGATGGTGCTCATCTCGGCAGTGATGGTGCGGCTTCTCCAGATCGAGCTCGACCCTACCCGCTCGGTGCGGCCACCGATCGCGGTGAACCCGCGCCCTGAATCCGGCCTCCGCGACCGCACACGAATTCAACTATGATCCGTGGCGGCGTGCTCGGCGTCGGGATCGCCGCACTGCCCCGCACTTCGGGTAGCGCTGTCGATAATTCCGGTGATCGCGGTTTCGATCGCCTGCCCGACGCAGCTGTCGGGTATGTCGTCAGCAGTGGTGGCAGAACGAATGAACGGCCCGAACATCTGCCACCCGAAGACGAGTGCGACCACATTGGCCGCAGCGAGGCGGGCGTCGGTGTCATTATCGATTCGGGCACTGGTCACCTCGATCAACTCACTCACGCCGGGGAATTGTCGCTGGAGTCGACCGACTGGATACCCGTCCAGCAATGCCCGGGCCAACACCCGCCGATGCTTGCTGTCGATCACCCGGACGTGTGTTTTCTCCGCCGGATACCTGTGTAGTAGCACCTCGGCGAGCAGGCCCTCGATATTCGGGTCATCGGTTTCGGCGCCCACCGCATCCGCGTGACGAGCGGCGACGGTCTGCGCGGCGAGATTATCCAGCACCGCGCAGACGAGTTGTTCTTTGCTGCCGAAATACCGAAAGATCAGCGCTTGGTTGATGCCGGCCCGCGCGGCGATTTCGCGGGTCGAGGTTGCTGCTGGGCCGTGCTCGGCGAACAGATCCGCAGCGTGTTCGAGCATTGCGGTGACCACTTGCTCGCGCCCGGTTGGTTTGTCGTGTTTGCGTGGTGTTGCGGCCATGTCCTTGCTAGCTCTCAGCTTTCTCTCACCCGTTGACTGTAGTCGACTGATTACACTCGGCTCCAAAACCTACAAGCAGCTGATCGCAGTGGTGAAGGGATTCGATTCGGAGAGGTTCGTTTCATGAGTGTGATGACTGTTCACAAGCTGGGCTTGCATATCGGGGCGCGTGTCGACGGCGTACGCCTGGGCGGAGAACTGGACTCGCGGGTGGTCGAGAAGATCACCCGGGCGCTGATCGAACACAAGGTGATCTTCTTCCGTGACCAGCACCACCTCGACGATACTGGACACTGCGCGTTCGCCGAACTGCTCGGCACTCCGGTGGCCAATCACATCAGCAACGGTAACCCGATCACCTCGCTCGACTCCGAAGAAACCAAAGCCACACGGTGGCACACCGATATGACATTCATGCCGAACTTCCCCAAGATTTCTATCCTGCGTGGGGTCATCCTGCCCGACTACGGCGGCCCTACGCTGTGGTCCTCTACCGCTGCCGCCTATACCGCGCTGCCCGAACCGCTGAAAAGGCTGGCCGAATCGCTACGGGCGGTGCATAGCAACCGGTGCGACTACGCTTATAGACTCCAGTCCGCTGGGCGAGCGTCCGAAGCGACAGCCGAGCCGTTCACCACACCCGATATCCGTACCACGCACCCGGTGGTGTGGGTGCACCCGGAATCCGGCGAGCGGGTACTGCTACTCGGCGTTTACGCACTGCAGCTCGTCGGCCTCGACACTCAGGAATCCCAACTACTCATAAATCTGCTCCAGGCGCGGATCACCCGGCCCGAATACACCATTCACTGGGACTGGGAACCCGGTGACGTAGCCATCTGGGACAACCGGGCCACCCAGCATCGCGGCGTCGACAACTATGGCGACAAACGACGCGTCATGCACCGGGTGACTCTGACCGGGGACATCCCCGTCGATATCAACGGACGACCCAGCGAAGCGCTCAGCGGCGAGGAGATCTACGCCGCGGCGCGCTGAACGGTCGAGGTTGCTGCTGGGCCGTGCTCGGCGAACAGATCCGCAGCGTGTTCGAGCATTGCGGTGACCACTTGCTCGCGCCCGGTTGGTTTGTCGTGTTTGCGTGGTGTTGCGGCCATGTCCTTGCTAGCTCTCAGCTTTCTCTCACCCGTTGACTGTAGTCGACTGATTACACTCGGCTCCAAAACCTACAAGCAGCTGATCGCAGTGGTGAAGGGATTCGATTCGGAGAGGTTCGTTTCATGAGTGTGATGACTGTTCACAAGCTGGGCTTGCATATCGGGGCGCGTGTCGACGGCGTACGCCTGGGCGGGGAACTGGACTCGCGGGTGGTCGAGAAGATCACCCGGGCGCTGATCGAACACAAGGTGATCTTCTTCCGTGACCAGCACCACCTCGACGATGCTGGACACTGCGCGTTCGCCGAACTGCTCGGCACTCCGGTGGCCCTTCATATCAGCAACGGCGACCCGATCACCCTGGTCGACTCCAGAGAAAACAGATCCACACGGTGGCACACCGATATGACATACTTGGCGAACTTCCCCAAGATCGCTATCCTGCGTGCGCTCATCCTGCCCGACTACGGCGGAGCCACGCTGTGGTCCTCTACCGCTGCCGCCTATACCGCGCTGCCCGAACCGCTGAAAAGGCTGGCCGAATCGCTACGGGCGGTGCATGGCAACCGGTTCAACTACGCCCATCGGATCCAGTCCGCCGGGCGAGAGTCCGAGATAGCAAGGGGGCCGTTCACCACGCCCGATATCCGTACCACGCACCCGGTGGTGTGGGTGCACCCGGAATCCGGCGAGCGGGTACTGCTACTCGGAGCCTACGCACTGCAGCTCGTCGGCCTCGACACTCAAGAATCCCAACTACTCACGAACCTGCTCCAGGCGCGGATCACCCGGCCCGAATACACCATTCACTGGGACTGGGAACCCGGTGACGTAGCCATCTGGGACAACCGGGCCACCCAGCATGTCGGCGTCGACAACTATGGCGACAAACGACGCGTCATGCACCGGGTGACTCTGACCGGGGACATCCCCGTCGATATCAACGGACGACCCAGCGAAGTGCTCAGCGGCGAGGAGATCTACGCTGCCGCGAGCTGAGCGGTCGGGTCGCGACGCCGGTTCACTTCGCGGACATCACAGTGCGCTGCCCGCGATTCGGCGAATCCGGCGATCTTGACGACATGGGCATCACGAGGCCGCGCTCTCTGGTCGGTCTCCTGGCTGTGGCGATCAATACCGTACCGCTGTGGGTCTCGCGGTATGTATTGCGTCTCGAGGTACCCGAGGTCTCACGACTCACCCAAGACGTGGCCGATTTCGTGGCCGCCCAGCTGATCGGCGCCGCGTTGAGCATGGTGTTCCGTTTCTGGGCGTTCGTGCGGGTGGTTTTCCCCGACGAGGTGGATCGCGCACATCGGTGAGCGGAACAGCCCTGGGCTCGGGTTCGAGCTGTCTGCCCGACCACCCGCTGTGCGGTGCCGGCATCGACACGACGCGCACGCGGCGTGATCGAGCCGAGGCACCGACAGACCACGGTGTGGTGGTAGGAATGGGAGGTGTCTGTGCCTGGCGAAGTAACCGACCCGAACAGAAATTCCCGTGCGGTATCGGAAGTGGTGGAGCTGGTCAGCAGCCTGATCCGCTTCGATACCTCCAATACCGGCGACTTGGCCACCACCAAGGGCGAGCGCGAGTGCGCGCAGTGGGTGGCCGATCAGTTGCACCAGGTGGGATATGTCACCGAGTATGTGGAGTCCGGTGCACCAGGGCGCGGCAATGTGTTCGCCAGATTGCCCGGCGCCGACCCGCGGCGCGGCGCGTTGATGATCCACGGGCACCTGGACGTCGTCCCCGCCGAAGCCGCGGACTGGAGTGTGCACCCATTCTCCGGCGCCGTGCGTGACGGCTACGTGTGGGGTCGCGGCGCGGTCGATATGAAGGACATGGTCGGCATGATGCTGGCGGTGGCTCGCCAATTCAAGCTCGAGGGTACGGTGCCGCCACGTGATCTGGTCTTCGCGTTCCTCGCCGACGAGGAGAGTGGCGGCGCCTGGGGCTCACACTGGCTGGTGGACAATCGCCCGGATCTGTTCGACGGCATCACCGAGGCGGTGGGGGAGGTCGGCGGGTTCTCGTTGACCGTGCCGCGTCCCGACGGCACCGAACGCAGGCTTTATCTGGTGGAGACCGCTGAGAAGGACATCGGCTGGATGCGGTTGCGCGCCAAGGCGCGCGCGGGGCACGGGTCGTTCCTGCACGAGGACAATGCGGTGACCATCCTCGCCGATGCGGTCGCTCGTCTGGGCAAACACACCTTCCCGCTGGTGATCTCGGATTCGGTGGCCGAGTTCCTGACCGCTGTCGCCGAGGAATCCGGTATGGAGTTCGACCCGGAGGTGCCGGACATCGATAGCAAGCTGGCCAAGCTGGGCACCATCTCGCGCATCATCGGAGCGACACTGCGCGATACCGCGAACCCGACCATGCTGCAGGCCGGATACAAAGCCAATGTGATACCGCAGACCGCGGAAGCGGTCGTGGACTGTCGGGTGCTTCCCGGTCGGCTCGCGGCCTTCGAACGTGAAGTGGACGAGCTGATCGGACCCGATGTCGAACGGGAGTGGATCACCAAGCTCGACCCCTACGAGACCACCTTCGACGGCGATCTGGTCGAGGCGATGAACAACGCCATCCTGGCCCACGATCCTCAGGCCCGCACCGTGCCCTATATGCTCTCGGGCGGTACCGACGCCAAAGCGTTCACCCGCTTGGGTATTCGCTGCTTCGGTTTCTCACCGCTGCAACTTCCGCCGGAGCTGGACTTCACCGCCCTGTTTCACGGCGTCGACGAGCGAGTACCGGTGCAAGCCCTCGAATTCGGCACCCGCGTGCTGGAACATTTCCTACTGCACAGCTGAACCGACCCGAAAGAGGTTCCATGACTTACAACCCGTACGCCGCGCTTCCCCAGGTACCGTCGTTCACGCTCACCTCTACCGACATCACCGACGGACAGCCGCTGGGCAACGATCAGGTCAGCGGGGTATTCGGTGCGGGCGGCAAGGACATCTCGCCGCAACTGTCCTGGTCGGGGTTCCCGAACACAACCAAGAGCTTCGCGGTCACGGTGTACGACCCCGATGCCCCCACCGTTTCCGGATTCTGGCACTGGGCCGTCGCCGATATCCCGGCGGGGGTGACCTCGCTGCCCAGCGGCGCTGGAAGCGGTGCGGAAGGCGGCGCCCTGCCCAGCGGTGCGATCACCCTGCGCAACGACGGCGGATTCCACGGCTTCGTCGGCGCCGCACCGCCACCCGGCCACGGCCCGCACCGTTACTTCGTCGCCGTGCACGCGGTGGATGTCGACAGTCTCGGCATCGATGCGAACGCCACGCCCGCCTATCTCGGTTTCACTCTGTTCTCTCACACTCTGGCTCGCGCCACCCTCGTCGGTACCTACGAACAAAAGTAGCCTCCCACCCAGGCTGCTACCGCTCAGGCCTACAGGGTGACCGCTGGTGCGGGACCATTGCACCAGTGGTCACCCGAGGCTATCGGTGACCACTATCCAGCGACGCGGACGGCGCCCCTGTCCCCGAGCGGCATGCTGGAGACCGCAGCGAGCTCGGGTGAACCTACTTGAGGTCGACAACTCGGTCGGAAGGTTCCTTGGCGTACAGCTTCTCGATGTCGGTCTGGTATTTGGCCGCGATCGGGGCGCGCTTGAGCGACATCTTCGGGGTCAACTCATCTCCGCCCGGCTCCCATACCGCACCGAGGATGACGAACCGCTTGATCTGCTCGACTCGTGACAACCGGTCGTTGCCGGCCTGCACCGCGGCGAGCACTTCCTCGACGATCCGCGGGTGGGTGGCCAGCGTGGCCATGTCCTCGGCGGTGGCGCCGAGTTCTTTGGCTCTGATCGCGGCGATATCGGGATCGAGCACGATCAGCGCGGCGATGTAGGACCTGCCATCACCGATCGCGACCGCCTGTCCGATCAGGGAGGATGCGGCCTTCATCGCATTCTCGATATTGCTGGGCGCGATATTCTTGCCCGCCTCGCTGATGATCAGTTCCTTCTTGCGGTCCACGATCCGCACATAACCGTCCTCATCGAGAGTGCCGATGTCGCCGGTGTGCAGCCAGCCATCGGAATCGATGGCTTCGGCGGTCTTGTCCGGCATGTTGCGGTAGCCGCCGGTGACGACCGGCCCGCGTACCAGTATTTCGCTGTCGGCACCGAGTCGCAGTTCCATACCGTCCACCACGCGTCCGACCGAGCCTGGACGTGGCTTGTCCAATTCGGTGTAGGTGGCCACGCCGGTAGTTTCCGACATGCCCCACACCTCACTGACGGTGAAACCTAGGCCGAGAAAGTATTCCAGGGTCTCCGGCGGGATCGGGGCCGCACCGGAGGTGGCGACCTTCAGCTGATCCAAACCGAGCGCACCTCGCAGCTTGGACAGGACAAGTGCTTCGGCGATCTTGTGCTGTACGACCGATATCGGACCGCGGCTCTGACCGGCCAACTCCGCCCGCGCGGCGGCGACACCAGTGCCGATCGCCCAGTTGGCCAGGGCCCTTTTGACCGGGCTCGGTTCGGCGGCGAGTTTGCCCTCGATGCCGGCCTTGATCTTCTGCCACACTCGCGGCACGCCGAAGAAAGCGGTCGGACGAGCATCGGGCAGGGCAGCGGCGATCTCGCGTGGGTCCGGCACAGTGGTGATCTGGATACCGGTGAGCAGGTTGATCGCATGTCCAGAGATCCGGTCGGCCACATGCGCCGCGGGCAGATAGGACACGGCGCGATCATCCAGCCCTACTCGCAGTGGACCGTTGACCAATGCGATGATCTGGGCGAGCACGTTGCGGTGGGTGATCTCCACGCCCTTGGACGGCCCGGTGGTGCCGGAGGTGTAGATCAGCGTGGCCAAGTCGTCGGCCTCGACAGCCTGCCAGGCGGCGTCGAAATCGAAATCAGCGGCAGGCTCTGCCTCCACCTGCTCGAGCGTGATGGTCCCCGTCGCGGCACCGTCGACCATGATGGTGTGCTCGATCGACACCCCGGCAGCGATGATCCGGTCGAGGAAAACCTGTTCCGTAACAACAACCTTGTTGCCCGCGTTGGAGAACAAGTGGGTGATCTGCTCAGGGGAGCTCGTGTTGTAGATCGAGAACGGGGTGGCGCCCAGATGCAGTGCGGCGGTATCGATCAGGTTGAATTCGGGTCGATTGGTCAGCATGATGCCGACGGTGTCGCCACGCCCGACGCCGAGGCCTGCCAAGCCCGCCGCGATGGCGCGTACTCGTTCGGCGTACTCACGCCAGGTGTACTGCTGGGTGCCGCCCACCTTGCGCAGCGCGATCTGATCCGGTCTTAGCCTCGCGGTCTCCTGAAATGCCGCTGGCACAGTATAAATCGTTTTGCCTGATTCGTGCGCGAATCCGATATCTGTTTTCGTCATATCCCCGTTCCGATACCTCTGGCGTGCAACGGTTTCCAGCTCTCTCTGATGACCGCCCCTGGACACGCCTGGTGACAGAACGGAGCGGATACCGCCTCGATCTGCCATTAATGAGTCGCGTCACAAGAACGCGACTCGCTAATGGTAGCCAGATGTGTGAAACATGGTGGCGCTAATAGGAAACCGATATATACCGATCGGCGCCGGCACAGTAGAGGACCTGCGGCGCAAAGGCCGTTCCAGCACCGGAAACCGCAGACCAATGCCTACACAACGGAATCGGGGCCGGGTTCGGGCGAGTTCCACGCTCCTGGCCTGCGCTCCTCGGCAGCGAGACGAAAAATGCGTTCGATCGCACCGATCAGTGGCATCGATCCCGGAACATTCCCTACCGATTGCGAGGCCACCATCGCGGCAGTGGCCCAGACATAGTCGGCGAGATCAGCTGGACGGCGCGACGAAACGAGACGATGAACCAAGGCGGCGCAGAAGGCGGCGGGCGCGCCGACCGAGTGCTCCAATGCGGTCGCGAACGGCTGAAAGCGATCATTGACCCGGTCGGACCACACTGTGCAGCGAAAATTATCGATCGCGCACACCGCCGCTACTCCGAACGCGCGTAATATCCTCGCGGTCTTTTCCGCACAGGCGGGCGTGGCGCCGGGCAGCATCGCCAGCGTTGCCAGATCCTTGTCCGCACCGGCCAGGTAGTCCACTATGTCGAGATACTGGTACAGGTGCTGTGGGTGATCCAGCTGTGGTGCCGGATGAACGACCACGAGCGGTCTGTGCCGCAGTTGTCGTAGATCCTTCATGATCTGCTCGAGCACCCCGGTTGGTTGTTCGAAGGACAGCAGCACCGCATCAGAGGTGGCGATCGCGGAGCGGATCAGGACGTTGTGTACATCCCGATTACTCAACCGAATTCGCCCATCTTTGCAGCCGACAGTGCTCGCCGTGCCCGAATCCGCGACGATCATCGCGGTGACCGGTGTCGGAGCACCGGGCACGATCCTGACCAGCTCGGTATCGACGCGCTCGTTGTGCAAGTACTCCAATATCCGGCTGCCCGCCTTGTCGTCACCGACGACTGAGACGAACCTTACCTTCAGCCCGAGCCGGGCAGCCGCGACGGCGAGAGTGAGTCCTTTGCCTCCTGGATATTCCTCGTAACGACCATGGGTGCTTACGCCAGGGCCTGGGATCCGGTCGACCAGGTACGAATGATCGATGAACGCATCACCGACCACGGTGACCAAGTTGTGGCGATTCGCCGAATCCGTCAGGCCTGCAAGGGTTGCGCTGGATTCGTCGGCATACACACCGTCGAAGACCACAGCCGTGGCGAGTTGCGCGGCCAGTTCGGTGAACGCACGGCGCTCGGGTGCGCCACGCAACGACCGGACTGTCGGCGCGGCGGGAATCACCCGCGCACCAACGGCTTCATGCAGCGAAAGCCAGTGCTCGGTGAGATATGCCCGTCGTTCGCCCAGTTCCGCGGCGTAGAGTCGACCGGTATCGATGTTGGCAGGGGGTTGTTGCCGGAGAAGACCCAGCGACAGGTCCGCATCGACGATGAGCCGGTCAGTCGGCGGCAATCGCCGAGCCAGATCGCATACCAGCGGCAGCACCGCATCCTGCGGGTCGAGACCTGCCCGCCGCGCATACTGCCGCACGGTAAGAAGATCCAACAGTGGCGACACGTCGATTTCAGTGTTGCGCAACCGTTCCGAACTCAGCCCGGACCGCTTGCACAACCGGGTGAGGATGTTGCGAACAGCGACCGTTCCCGAATCCTGCGGGACCATGACCAAGCGTCCCTCCTCGATCGGCGTGATGTCGAGACATCACGCGCGCACAGGCCACGCCCATCGAGTTCAACCGCTGGGCAGATCGTCAATCACCAAATTACAATGGCAATTGCCTTCAGGGAACCGCAAATGCCACACTGGGTATGGCGATCTTTCATCGCACCACCAGACACATCGGGAGGGCTGGTGATGAGAGTGATTCTCCGAATACGGCAGACTCGTCGGCGACGGCGACACCGCTCCACTGGATCGAGTACCGATCCAGTGCCGAAGCCGGTGGTGGACTGAACGAGCTACCGACCGTCCTCGGCGTCATGCCCCGGTTGTCTTCCCTGTGCACCGGCGTACCGCATTGTCCGACCGGTCATATCGCATGGGACAGATCCCTCTGCCCCGTCCCCTGATCCCACTTCCCCCCATCAGCACAACTACACAGGTACCCGAACCGCTCCGCCCCTCGAGCGGCCCGGGCGCAGCCGCTGGTATCGGTACGAACCACCACACCGGCCCCGGTAGACAACACGGATGCAGCTGCTGTTCACCACGCTGCACCAGCGAATACGCCATGAGAGGCGTGCGTGATCACTCGGCACCCGGAGCCCTTCTCACTTCACCTGTCGCAGCGGAGAAGATTATGACCATTCACACCACCGAACGGACGATGACCAGCGATATCACCCCGGAATCTGCCTATCGTGACAGCACGGACACCGATAGCTGGCAATTGAGCTGGCTGCCGGATCGGCGGCTGACTCGCACCCAGGCACTGGCAGGCATGCGCCTGGACGAGCTGCTCAGCGACCCACACGTGGTGCACGACCGGACGGTCCTGGCCAGCGGTGAAGTGTATGCCGATCAGCTCGGCATTCTGCGTGATCACGCGGTGATCCTGCTGGCTAAACGGATGGCCGCACGGCTGGAGCGGGAGCTGCGGCCGAACACCGACCCGGCACCGCCGGGGCATCACACGAACGAAACGCCGCTCGTCCACGGTTGAGCGCAGCTGCTCGCAGCACGGATCAGGTATGCGCTGTGTGCTCCGCGCCGACTGCTTCGCTGATGTTCCGATACCCACCTGCGCGCAGCCGCTGCACCAGTCCGCGATGGATCTTACGCATCCAGAACGGGCCGCCGTAGATGAAGCCCGTGTAGCCTTGCAGCAAGCTCGCGCCCGCACGGATGCGCTCCCATGCCTGGTCGACTGTTTCGATACCGCCGACCGAAATCAGAGCCACATGCCCCCCGACCCGACGGTACAGTCGGCGCAGCACCTCGAGCGAACGGTCGGCGACCGGTGGCCCCGACAGTCCGCCTGCCCCTATGACGGCGACCTCATCCGGATCGGTGCGCAAACCGTCCCGCCGAATGGTGGTGTTGGTGGCCACGATGCCCGCCAGCCCCAGCTCGACGGCCAGGTCGGCGACCGCGTCGATGTCCTCGTCGGATAGATCGGGCGCGATCTTCACCAGTACCGGCACCCGCACCTCGTCCAGCACCGCCTGCAACAGTGGGCGCAGCGATTCGACTGCCTGCAGATCACGCAGCCCCGGCGTATTGGGGGAGCTGACGTTGACCACGACGAAGTCGGCAAGCGGGCCGAGTAGGGCGGCGCTGGTGGCGTAATCTGCGGCGGCGGCGTCCGGCTCGACAAGTTTGGTCTTGCCGATGTTGGCGCCGATCGGCACATCGCCACGGCGTCGTCGCAGCCGGTCGGCGGCAGCGACGGCGCCGTGGTTGTTGAAGCCCATCCGGTTGATCAGGGCGCGGTCGGCGGGCAGCCGGAACAGCCGTGGCGTGGGATTACCCGGTTGCGCGCGCGCGGTGACAGTGCCGATCTCGGCGAAACCGAATCCGAGCGGAGCCCAGGCACCGACTCCGGCGGCGTCCTTGTCGAATCCTGCGGCCAAACCCAGTGGCGCGGGGAACTCGACCCCGAACACCTCGCTGCGCAAGAGCGGATCGTCGACGACGAGGAACTTGCGCATCGTCCAGCGCAGCGGCGGACACCACGCGACGGAACGCAAGACAATGAAGACCACATGGTGGATGCGTTCCGGCGCGAACAGGAACATCAGTCGCAATAACAGGGTGTACATCGACTCACATTCCAGGTTCGGGCTGAGGTAGTAGGGCGGACTTACGACGTCGCAGCAGCACCCGCCTGCTGCCGTCGGTGTAGGCCCGGACGCGGGAGAGCTCCCAGCCACCGAACTCGGCCTGGATCGCCAGCCGCATGGAGGCGGTCACCCTTGTGACATCCGGCGGCAGGCGCAACGGCACATACTCGTAGTCGTCGCTGGTGGTCTCCCAGCCCGTGGGCAGCGCGCGCCCGCGCCCCCGGTGTGCTGCCGGATCAGCGGATGTCGCGGAAGCGTCGCCCGCGCGTGGTGTCCGAGCCATCAGTGCCCTCTCTTCCGATCGTCCACACCGATCCGCTGCAGACCCTCGCCGACCGCGGAGCCGACGAACAGGTCCCCTGTGCGCTGTTCGATGGTCACCGAGTTCGGTTGCCGAACAGTGGCGTAGCGACCCACTTCTTTCGGTATACCAGTCGACAGATCGAATCCGACGACCTCGTTGCGCTGCGTGCACGTCACCCACACGGTGTCGGACCGCTGATCGTAGGCCAGCGCATAAGGCGAAGATCCTACTGGGAACCGCTGGCGCAGGACGAGTGGTCCCGCAGTGTAGACCAGCAGTTCGCCGCCCCCGGTATCGGTGACCACGAACCGGCCTCGGGAATCGCCGATCATCTCCGTGGCCCCGTCACCCGCCCGCAGGGCCAGCCCTGGCCGGTCTCTGCCCGGATCGATCTCGAAGATCGCGCTCTGGTGCCGATCGAGCACACCGAGTTCGCCCCCGGCTTCGGCGAGTTCGTCGACAGAGACCAGACCGGATATGGTTCGGGTCACCGTGCCGTCCTTCGCCAGGGAAAGCACCCGGCCGTCGGCCGTGCCGACCAGCAATCCACCGTCCTCGCGCGGCAGCGCCGAACGCACGTCACCGTCGACGGCGAGCTCTCCGACCGCGCCGGAAGCGAGGTCGACCCGCAGTACCCGGCCCGGTGCGGTCGCCAGCATCTCACCCGGTCTACCTGGCGTGAGACCGTTGGCGTTATCCGGTAGCGTCACGCTGCGCACCACGGGTGGATTGCCATCGGGGTCGATCACGGTGAGGACAGCGCCGTGCAGAGCGGCCAACAATCCGCTGGTGGGATCCGCTTCCAGCGCGTCGATCGGCCCGCTCGGCAGTATCCGGCCGATGGGCGGTGCGACAGTTTCTGGTGCGACCGCGGCAGTGGCCGGTTCCCTGGTCGGTACATCGGGTCTCTCGGCGGGGGAGGAGCATCCGGCCAGCAGTACCAGCACCCCCAACCCTGTGAATGCCGAGACGACCGAGCCGCGAGGGCGCATCCACCGAACTCCTTCTACCGACGAATTATCGACGAATCTTCCGCAAACCTCACCATCTGACCATGATGACGCAACGAGCCGACCGACCGGGTGCCGTTTCGAGCGGAAAGTCAGTGATCGGAGTTACGGTTTAGCGAGCACATACTGTCCGATGTAGGGAGATTCGGGTTGAAAGCCGACCATTTGTCGGAATTTACCATCGATGACGTGACCGTCGGCTGCTACGCACACGGGTTCGGGACCACTGCCGACGGCCATCTATTCGCATTCCAGACGGTTCGCGCGACCTTGACGCTGGAGATCTATCGTCACGACCTCGACAGTCCTGTTCCTGGCCCGGACGACGTGCTCGCGGTCGCCACGGCCACGGTCACCGACATCGATCTCGACGACGAACGCAGCGTCGTCGCCCTGGTGCGAGATATGATCCCCACCGCCACAACGATCAGCGCCCCCTCGGGCCAGGAGAGCACCACTGTGCGGGCCCTGCTGGGGCGGATCGGCTCTGTCATCGAAGGTATGTAGGAAGTGATGGCCACCCCGCTACTCGCCCGGACAACTCTTATCGCGGCGAGTGCCCTGTTCGCGGCATCGGCCGCGGCCTGCGGCACCGGACCGGACGAAGCCGCCGTCGAGGCGGCTCGCTCGTCGGCGCACGCGGCACTGTCCTCCTCGGCCATCGCCTCCAGTAGCACTGCGCGACCGCCGCTGCCGACCGCCGCCGAACTGGACAACCAGATCAAGCGAGCATTGGATCCGGCCCTGCCCGACAGCGAACGCACCGCCCTCATCGAAGACGGCGAAGCCTTCCGACAGGCCATTCCCGACATGTATCGGGCATTGCAGGACAACCCGCGCGCCCGCTACGGCGTGACCGACCCGGTGTTCGACAACCACGATGGCACGCTCACCGCCACCATGCGGCTGGACAAGGACGGCACCGGCACCGCGATCCGCACCACCGTCATGCACTTCGTGTTCCTCGATGGCATGTGGAAGATCTCGCGCACCGATCTGTGCGGCATTCTGCGTTCAGCGGATTACCACACACCGGCCTGCGGCTGAACGCGCCGACGACGCGATGGGCGAATCCGAATCGCTGCGCTGGGGACGGTTCGTCCACCGCCACCGCTTCCTCATCCTGGCCTTCGCGGTACTGTTCGTGTCGGTCTCGGGCTGGTACGGCCGTGACCTGTCCGGGCGGCTGTCCCAGGAGGGCTGGTTCGACGAGAGCAGCGAGTCGGTCGCCGCTGCCGAGCTGATCGACCGCACCTTCGGCCGTGACACCGATAGCGACCTGGTTCTGCTCTACACCGTCCCCGAAGGCGCGACCGTCGACGATCCCTCCGTGCGGGGCCCGGTCACCACGCAACTGGCCGGGCTACTGGCCACGTATCCCGACCGCATCCTGAAGATCGACAGCTATTGGGACAGTCCATTTTCCGCTCAGGCCACCGATGCCACGCGCAGGCACGCGTTCGCCAGTGTCGGTCTCCGCGGCTCGGGCACTGCCGCCATCGAGAACTACGCGGCTATCGCGGACCATCTCGGCGCCGGAGTCGTCGGTGGCGGCCCCGGCGGTACTACAGTGCAGCTAGCCGGGTTGCAACCGATTGTCGAGGGCATCAACGCCGGGATGCAGCACGACATCAAACGCGCCGAAATGATCGCCCTGCCGATCGTGGCGATCCTGCTGTATTTCGTGTTCGGCGGCGTCATCGGGGCGCTGCTACCGATCCTGATCGGTGGCATGACCATCTTGGGTACGCAAGGCGTACTACGGTTGCTCACCGACCACATCGAAGTCAACGCCTTCGCCAGCGCTGTCATGACTCTGGTCAGCCTGGGATTGGCAATCGACTACGGGCTGTTCACCGTCACTCGTTTCCGGGAGGAGCTCGCCGCGGGCCACTCTATGGAAGACGCCGTGGCACGTACCGTCACGACCGCAGGGCGTACTGTATTGTTCTCAGCCGCGATCATTGCCTTCAGCCTCGCCGCGCTGTTCATTTTCCCGAACGGAGTTCTGCGCTCGGTGCCCTTCGGCGGTATCAGCGCGGTCCTGCTCGCGGCGCTCCTTTCGGTGACCGCGCTACCCGCGGCATTGGGCATCATCGGACCCCACATCGACTTCCTGTGCTGGAAGCGGTTTTCCCGCACCAAAAGTCGAGCACAACTAGACGCCGGATTCTTCTCCCGTCTCGCGATGTGGGCCATGCGCCGTCCACTGGCGGTGGTCGTGCCGCTCGTACTCGGGTTGCTCGCGCTCAGCATCCCGCTGCGCCACATCGAGTTCGGCGGATTGAGTGAACGGTATCTGGACGAGAACAATCCGGCGCGGGTAGCGCAGGAGCATTTCGACGAACTGTTCCCGAGTTTCCGCACCGAACCGCTGAAACTCGTGGTGGTCGGTGCCGATCCGCGGCAACTGAGCGACATTCGCTACGCTGCCAACCACATCTCCGGCCTGACCGGACGATTCGAGCCTGCGGCACCGACAACTGACGGCATCAACGTCCTCACCGCCGGGCTCGTCGACAAACGCGATGCCGACCGAGTGATCGCCGCATTGCGCGATATCGAGGCACCGACGGGGGTGCGGGTGATGGTCACCGGGGTACCCGCGCTGGAACGCGACAGCATCAACGGCCTGCTGGATGGCCTTCCCGCGCTGCTGGCGATTCTAGTGGCAGCAGCGCTGGCATTGATGTACGCGGCGTTCCGGTCGATGGTGCTCGCGTTGAAGGCCGTCGCCATGAGCGCGCTCAGTCTCCTCTCCACCCTCGGTATATTGACTTGGATATTCGTCGAGGGCCACGGGGCGGAGATCTTCCATTTCACGCCGGGACCATTGATGTTCGCGGTGCTGGCGCTGATCGTGACCGTGGTGTTCGGGCTGTCCACCGACTACGAGGTGTTCTTGTTGTCCCGGGTTTCGGAGGCACGCGCCTGCGGCGCCGACGCACCAGAGGCGATCCGCTTCGGGATCGCCCACACCGGCGGTGTGATCACCTCAGCTGCCGCCATCCTGATCGTGGTCACCGGTGCGTTCGGGTTCTCGGATCTGGTGTTGATGAAGTACATCGCCTACGGGATGATCGCGGCCCTGATCCTGGACGCCACCGTGATCCGCATGCTGTTGACTCCCGCATTGCTGAAGCTGATCTGGCGATAGCCGTGTGAGCCGGGCGGCGCATGGTCAACCGCGGACCGGCAACACCAGCTGAGCGCCGGTGACGGGGTGGTCGAGGACTTCGACCGGATGCTGATAGACCCGGGTGAGCAATTCGGTGGTCAGCACCGCACGGGGTGGTCCGTCGGCGGCGATGCGGCCGGATTCGAGAACCGCGACACGATCGGCATAGGCGGCGGCGATCCCGAGATCGTGCAGGACAACGACTACTGCTGTCCCCGCGGCGGCACGCTCGAGCACCAACCTCAGTACCGTCTCCTGATGGCCGAGGTCCAGTGCGGCGGTCGGCTCGTCCAGCAGCAGTGTCGCAGTGTCCTGGGCAAGCACCCTCGCCAATGCCACTCGGGCACGTTCACCGCCCGACAGGGTCGGAAACGACCGTGCGCCGAGATGTTCGACATCGGCGGCGACCATCGCGGCGGCGATCTTCTCCTCGTCGAGTTCCCTTCGCCGAGTACGTGCCCACGGCGCACGTCCCATCGCCACCACTTCCCGCGCGGTGAACGGGAATCCGACCGTGTGGCTCTGGGGTAGCACGCCACGGCGGCGCGCCATGTCCAGCGGCGTCCAGTGTGGCAACGCCCGCCCGTCGAGCTCGATCACTCCGGCACTGGGCGCCAGCTCCCCGGCGAGCGCCGCCAGCAAGGTCGATTTGCCCGCACCGTTCGGGCCCACCAGAGCCACCACCTGGCCCGCGACGACGTCGAAATCGATCCCTTCCAGCACTCGCCTGATATGCGCGCCTCCGGCGCCACGCCGATCCACATGTACACCCGCCGCCCGCACGGTGACCGTCCCGTGCTCCGGTGCCTCGGGCAACTCGTGCTCCCACCCGAACACTCCGCGCACCCCCTGGATCATGCCCACCCGCCGGAACGAGCACGAGTACGCCGCAGCAGCCAGAAGAAAACGGGGCCGCCGATGAGGGAGGTGAGCATGCCCAGGGGCAGGTCGGCATTGTCGACCAGCGAGCGGGCAGTGACATCGGCACCGAGCAGCACCGCCGCGCCGACGAGGGCACTGAGCGGGGTGAGGACACGATGAGCAGGTCCGACCAGCATGCGAACCAGATGCGGGACGATGAGTCCGACGAAGAGGATGATACCGGTGAACGCGACACCGGCGGCGGCCAGGACCGCGACGACAATGATCACGGTGCGACGCAGCCGCTCCACGTCGACACCGAGATGACGCGCGGCGGACTCGCCGAGCGCCAGCAGATCCAGCCGTGGCGCCAACCCCGCCGCCGCGGTGACGCCGACGAAGACCAGCGGCGCGACCACACCGACAGACTCCCAGGTCGCACCGTTGAGCGACCCCAGCTGCCAGAACACGAGCTGGTCCCTGGCCGCAGGGGAGGCGATGAACAACAGTAATGCGATCACCCCGCCCGCGAATGCGTTGATCGCCACACCGGTGAGCACGAGCGTGACCACCTCGGTGCGGCCCCCCGCCCTGGCCAGCACGTACACCATCATCGTGGTCGCCAGCCCGGCGGCGAACGCGGCGACGGCCACCGACCATGCCGCCACGAACGCGCCACCCACCACGATCACCGTGCCCGCGCCGACCGCGGCGCCCGCCGACACCCCGATCACCCCGGGTTCGGCGAGCGGATTGGCGAACACACCCTGCAACAACGCGCCCGCTGTCGCCAGCGCCGCGCCGACCAGCATCGCCAGCACCACCCGCGGGAAGCGCACCTCCCACAGCGTCACCTCACCCGCTGGATGCGTGGGCATCGGCCCCAGTTCCAGCCCGATCCGGTGCAGTACGCTGCCCGCCACCTCGGCAGGTGTCGTCGGCACCTGGCCGATCGTCGCCGATGCCAACGCCAGTGCGACCAACCCCGCCACAGCGGCGGCGTACACCAGCACTACCCAGGAACGACCGCGCGCTCCTGACGCAGGGACAGCCGGCGATCGCTTCGCGTGCGTGGTAGGAGAACTCATGCGTGCCCGGTGCCGTACACGGCCTCGCTCAGCGCCGCGATCACCCGACCGGTATTGGGTCCGAAGCTCAGCAGCGCGGCATCGGCCATGTCCACCACTCGCCGTTCGCGCCCGGCCGGAGTCTGGGCAATACCAGGTATCTTTCGCAGGCCTTCCACCCCGCCCACGGACTTCAGCCCGTCCGACATCACCAACAGCACATCCGGCGCGGTGCCGATCATGGCTTCACTGGTGATCGTGGTGAACGGCTCGGTCAGCCCCGCGGCAGTGCCCGCGTCCCGCGCGCCCAATGCGGCGATCAGCGCGTCCGCACCCGACCCCGGCCCCGCCAGCATCGTGATGTCAGCGGAACGCAGGTAGAGAAACGCTATGGTCAACCGCTGGTCGTGAGTAGGAACGGCGGCTTTCGCAGCGGCGATCTCGTCTCTGGTGCGTTGCGCCAGCTCCTGCCCGCGCTCGGGAACACCCACTGCGGCCGCCACCGCCTCGATCTGCGGAACCACCCCGTCCATCGTGCGCGCCGGGTCGAAGTAGACAACAGTGACGCCTGCCGCGCGCAACTGTTCCCGTACCGCGGGCGAGGCGCTTGTGGTGTCGGTCAGCAGCACCGAGGGGCGCAGCGCCAGGACCGATTCCACGTTCAGTGAACCGCTGCCGCCCGCCACGTCAGGCACATCCCGCACCGCGGGGAATGCCGCGCTGCCGCTGCGGCCGACCAGTTCCGGCCCCAGTCCGAGCGCGTACACGATCTGGGCGAGAGTGCCGTAACGATCCACGGCGATGATGCGGTCGACATCGGTGACGGTGACCGTACTGCCGTCGAACGAACGCACTGTCACCGGCAGCGTGGGCACTGGTTCCGGCCCGATCGGCACTGGATCCAGCTCGGCCAGTCGCGCTGTCGATGGTCCGTGCCCGGTCCGCGGAACATCCCCCGTCCGCGGAGCATCACTGTCGGTAGCGCACGCGACCGACCCGGCAAGCAGGCTCGCGGCGAACAGAGCCGAGACGACACGCCGCCACCCGGCTCGGACTCGGTTTCCACACCCACCCGCGGTCACTGCAGTACTCATGTAGGCAAGGCTAATCTCTCGAGGGCGACCCCTTGGCGCGAGTCTCTTCACCCCAGGTCGGCCTCTGTCACTCGGCACGAGCACTGACGTCGTCCAACGCGGCCGCGATCGCCCGCGGCAACTCGAGAGTCTCGGCGGCCAGCACGCCGGTGAGCTGGCCGATATCGCGGGCACCGACGACCATACTGCCGACGCCGGGCCGATCCCGGATCCAGGCCAGCGCGACCGCCAACGGCGATGTGCCCAATCCGTCCGCCGCGGTCACCAGCGCCTCCACCACGCGGGTGGCGCGCTCGTCGAGACCGGTGTGGATCTCGGCCGCAGTAGCTTCCTCGGCGCCACGCGAGTCGGCGGGGACCCCGTCGCGATACTTCCCGGTGAGGATGCCGCCCGCCAACGGCGCCGAGGCGATCACACCGACGCCGTGATACTGCGCGGCCGGAACGATGTCGGTCTCCGCGTCGCGCGCCAGCAGCGAATACGGTGTCTGCGCCGCGGTCACAGGGGTGGTCGCCGCCAAGCTCGCCAGCTGCCACGCCCCGAACCCACGCACCCCCGCGTACCGGACTCGCCCCGAACGCACCGCCTGTTCCAGGGTTGCGGCGACCTCCGCCAGCGGTGTCGACGGATCCCACACCGCGACATTCCAGATGTCGAGATGATCAGTGCCGAATTGCCGCAGCGTGCGATCCAACTGTCGCAGCAGCGCCCGTCGCGAGGTGTCCGCCGTGGCTTGCGTCAGCTCCGGCACCGGACCCGCGGCAGCGGATCTCGGGGGAGTGACCCCCGCACACCCGCTGAGCACCAGCTCATCGCGGGAGACCAGATCACCGAGTAGCTCGGCGAGGATCCGTTGCGCGGCGCCACCCGCGTAGGCTGGCGAGGTGTCCACCAGCGTGCCGCCCGCTTCGACGAATGCCATCAGTTGCTCTCCGGCGGCCTCGACGTCGGTGTGCTCACCCCAGGTATGGGTTGCCAGGCCCATCCGCGACACCCGCAGGCCGCTGCGTCCGACCGTCCGCTGTTCCATCACCGTGTCCGCGCATTCGTCACGGCGCCAAGCCTAGAACGTGCCGACCAGAACGTGTCTCGGCACACCGCTGCTGGACATACCGCGAAATGCGACGGCAGCCCGACATATCGCGTGCGACCGGGCACTGTACCCTCGCTGCGGGATTGCGACGGTGTCGGCGCGGCGCGCCGATCGCCCGGTCCGATCCGAGGTTTCTTGTAGTACATGTAGTAGCAGAGAGGGATTTCGTGGGCGAGTCGATGACCTGGATACAGGCACTGGTGCTCGGTCTGGTGCAGGGATTGACAGAGTTCCTGCCGGTATCATCGTCGGCACACCTGCGCATCGTGTCTTCGGTGTTCTTCGGTGATGACGCGGGCGCTTCGTTCACGGCAGTCACCCAGCTCGGCACCGAAGCCGCTGTGTTGGTGTTCTTCGCCAAGGACATCGCACGAATCGTGCGGGCATGGTTCGCCGGGCTCGGCGACACAGCGCGCCGGGGGCTGGACTACCGGATCGGCTGGTATGTGATAATCGCTACGATCCCGATCGGTGTCCTCGGTCTTCTGTTCAAGGACCAGATCCGCACGGGGGCGCGCAATCTGTGGCTGGTGTCGTTCATGCTGATCGCCTTCGCTCTGGTCATCGCCGCGAGCGAGTACTACGGACGCAAGCAGCGCCCGATCGAGCAACTGACCACCCGCGACGGTCTGGTGATGGGTTTCGCTCAGTGCCTGGCCCTGATTCCCGGAGTCTCCCGCTCCGGCGCGACCTCGTCCGCGGGGTTGTTCCTCGGGCTGGAGCGCGCAGCGGCCGTGCGGTTTTCGTTCCTGCTCGCCATCCCCGCCGTGACCGCCTCGGGCTTGTTCAGCCTCCCGGACGCGTTCCAACCCGCCGGCGCAGGCCTCAATGCCAGTGGGCCGCAACTGTTGGCGGCGACGCTGGTGTCGTTCGTCGTCGGCTATGCCTCGGTGGCATGGCTTCTACGCTTTGTGACGCGACATTCACTGAACTGGTTCGTCGGCTACCGCATTGTGCTCGGGCTGACCATCATGGGTCTGCTGGCAAGCGGAATGGTCTCTGCCACATGATCGCTAAGCTGGCCGTATGACAGTGATCCTGCTGCGGCACGGTGTGTCCACGTCGAACACCGCCCGGACCTTGGCCGGCCGCAGCAACGGCGTCGATCTCACCGAACGGGGCGACGAGCAGGCGCGGGCCATCGCCGAACGACTGAGCGGTCTCCCGATCGAACGCATCGTGCACTCCCCGTTACTGCGCTGCCGACGCACGGTGTCCCCGCTGGTGGAGAAATTCGGATTGGAGCCGGTATTCGACGACCGGCTGACCGAAGTGGATTACGGTGAGTGGACAGGCAGGCCGCTGGCGGAACTACTGGCCGAACCTCTGTGGAAAGTCGTGCAACATCATGCTTCGGGTGCGGTGTTCCCTGGCGGCGAGGGCCTCGCACAGGTGCAGTCCCGCGCGGTGACCGCGGTCCGCGACCACGATCGCGCGCTCGCCGGACAACACGGCCGCGACGCACTGTGGGTGGCGTGCACACATGGGGATGTGATCAAGTCGGTACTCGCCGACGCACTCGGCATCCACCTCGACGGCTTCCAGCGGATCGTGGTCGAACCAGCATCGATCAGCATCGTCCGCTACACCCCGACCGCACCGTATGTGTGGCGGGTCAACGACACCGGCACCGACTTGTCCGCACTCGCCGCGACCGGCGGACAACGCTCCAGGTCCCCGGGAACCGAGACCGCCGAACCGGTTCCCGGCGGCGAACTCGGCGTCGCGGGAAGTGCGGATAATGGGAGTGCGGAGCGCCGGGATTCTTGGTGAGTAATGGAGCAGTGTTCAGTTGTATGGAATCCCCGCGCTGCGGGTAGTCGATCAGGGTCACGTATCAGGAGGTGCATGTGTCACGCGCAATCCATGTATTCCGCACCCCCGATCGTTTCGTCGCCGGGACCGTCGGTGAGCCGGGCGATCGCGCGTTCTATCTGCAAGCCGTGCAACAACCGCGGGTAGTCAGCGTGTTGCTGGAGAAGCAACAAGTGAAGGTCCTCGCCGATCGAATGGGTCTGCTGCTGGACGAGGTCGCGCGTCGCTTCGGCGCGGAGGTACCGCCGCAGGCCGAGGACGTCACCGACAACGCACCATTGGTGACCCCGATCGATGCCGAGTTCCGGGTCGGCACCATGGGACTGGGCTGGGACGCCGACGCGGGCGCGGTGGTGGTGGAACTGCTGGCGATCACCGAAACCGAGGTCGACGAGTCGGTGGTGCTCGACGACACCGAGGAGGGTCCGGACGCGGTGCGCGTGTTCCTCACCCCTAGTCAGGCACGCGAATTCGCGCTGCGCTCTACACGGGTGATCGCGGCGGGCCGTCCGCCGTGTCCGCTGTGTGGAGAGCCGCTCTCGGCACGTGGTCATATGTGCGTACGCACCAATGGCTACAAGCGCGGCGACATTTTCGGTACGGCCGAGCTAGAGGAGTAATCCGGTGGTCGAGACGGGGGGCCGACTCCACCGCGGCGAGCTGCGGGTGGTCGGACGGGTGAACACCGCCAGTAACGTGACCTTGGTCTGCGATATCGGCAGTACCGACGACGACACCGCCAGCCTGCCGCTACGGGTGGTCTACAAACCGATTCGCGGCGAACGGCCGCTGTGGGATTTCCCTGACGGCACCCTGGCCGGGCGCGAGGTGGCGTCGTATCTGATCTCCGAGGTGATCGGTTGGGGCGTGATTCCCGAAACCATCTTGCGTGAAGGCCCTTTCGGGCCCGGTATGGTGCAACGCTGGGTGGAAGGCATCGACAGCCGCGACGACCGACTCGACCTGATCGATCTGTGCCCTACGGGCTCGGTGCCCGACGGATTCCGCGAAGTGCTGCGCGCGCTGGATCAACAGGGCAATGCGGTGTCGCTGATCCATGCCGACGACCCGCGGTTGCGGCGTGTGGCAGTGTTGGATGTGTTGCTCAACAACGCCGACCGTAAGGGCGGACATGCGCTTGAAAGCGTGGACGGCCAGGTATACGGTGTCGACCACGGCATCTGTCTACACGCCGAGGACAAATTACGCACCGTACTGTGGGGTTGGGCGGGCCAGCCGATCAGCGCGGAGCTGATCGCCGATATCGCCGCGTTCGCTGCCCGACTGCCGGGCCGGTTCGCCGATATACTGAGCGAGCACATCACCGATGCCGAGATCGACGCGCTGATCGAACGGACCCGGCACATGGTCGACGATCCGGTGATGCCGGTCCCGCGTACCTCGCGCCCCATCCCGTGGCCCGCACTCTGAGCTACCCGAGGCGCAGGTCACCACAGTCCGCGCAGCACGCGGGATGGGGCGGGAACAGATGATATCCAACGCACCTTTACCCTCGTAGACATGCAGTCCTGGTCCGATATCGCCCTTCCGACCGTCCCCGGAACAGGACCGCCGTTGCGGTTGTTCGATACCGCCGACCGCCGGCTCCGTCCGGTAACCCCAGGGACGACCGCCACCATGTACGTCTGCGGGATCACCCCCTACGACGCGACGCATCTCGGGCATGCCGCGACCTACCTGACCTTCGACCTGATCAACCGGATCTGGCGAGACCTGGGTCATGATGTGCACTACGTACAGAACGTCACCGACGTCGACGACCCACTGTTCGAGCGCGCGGCCCGGGACGGCGTGGACTGGAGGCAGCTGGGCACCACAGAGATCGATCTGTTCCGTACGGACATGTCCGCGCTGCGCATCCTGCCGCCCCGCGATTATGTGGGCGCGATCGAATCCGTCGACGAGGTCGTCGAATTCGTACAGAAATTACTGGTTTCCGGCGCGGCCTACACTGTCGACGACCCGGAAAATCCCGATATCTACTTCCGTGTCGATGCCACCGAGCAGTTCGGCTACGAATCCGGCTATGACAGGGCGACCATGGAACAGCTGTTCGCCGAGCGTGGCGGCGATCCGAATCGGCACGGTAAACGCGACACGATCGACGCGCTGCTATGGCGCTCGGTCCGCCTCGGCGAGCCGGCCTGGCCCGCGCCATTCGGCGCGGGCAGACCCGGCTGGCATATCGAGTGTTCGGCGATCGCTTTGAACCGCCTCGGCTCGGGGTTCGATATCCAGGGTGGCGGCAGCGACCTGATCTACCCGCACCACGAGTACTCCGCCGCTCATGCCGAGTCGTTGATCGCGGGCCGTCGTTTCGCCCGCCATTACGTGCATGCCGGCCTGATCGGGCTGGATGGGGAGAAGATGTCCAAGTCCAAGGGCAACCTGGTATTGGTGTCCACGTTGCGCCGCGACGGCGTCGACCCGGCCGTGATTCGTCTGGGTCTGCTGGCCGGACACTACCGCCTGGATCGGATGTGGACCGATGCCCTGCTGGAGCAGGCGACAAAGCGGATCGAGCTGTGGCGCGCTGCCACAGCCTGCACGGCTGGCCCCTCGGCCACCGATACAGTCGCGCGGCTGCGCAGGCATCTGGCCGACGACTTGGACACTCCCAGGGCACTCGACGCGGTAGACAACTGGGCACGTCAAACGCTCGACTATGGTGGCACGGACACCGAAGCACCCGCCATGATCACTGCTGCGATCGACGCTCTGCTCGGAGTCAGGCTCTAGCACGCACCTCAACGACAGCCGATTCCTCCTGTGACACAGTCTTTCCCCGACACCAGGTTTCCTGCCGCGGTGGGTGGAGCGTTTCGATCGTTCGTCGCTCCGGCGGAGAATCTTCCCGCTCCAGCACCATCGGCAGGCTCGTCTACTCCGAAAAATTCATCAGAGCAACAGTTCTCGCCGTCCAGAGCACTTCGAAGCGGAGGCACGCGACCACGGCGGTCGGGGCGCCACCCAGCGTGGGTACGCGCTTGCGCGCAGGGCCGGACCGAGGCCGGATACCTATTGCGCGATAACTATTTCCGCAGGTAACTGCTACTTGTTGTGCTTGATATACGGGCGCGAAGACGGCAACGACTCGGTCCGGCCGACGCTACGATGCAGTACTGTTCGCTCCCACCCCTGCCCGAACGAAGAGGACGGCGCCGAGAATGTCACGTGTGGTCACCAAGGAGCAATACTTCGACACCGGCTTGCTCATGCTCGCCGAGCTCGGCTTCAAGGGCCTGAATATAGGTGTGCTGTGCCGGAGACTCGGCGTCACCAGTGGCTCGTTCTACCATCATTTCGGCAGCTGGCAGGGTTTCGTCGACGCCTTGCTCGACTATTGGGAGAGCCGTCAGGTGCGTACCCTCGCGACGCTGCCATTCGACCAGGGGAATCCGGACGACGATATCCGCGTCATGTCCGCGCTCGCCGAAGGACCGCACCATTTCGCCGAAGCAGCGATTCGTGCGTGGGCGGCCAATGACGAATCGGTCAACTTGGCTCTCAAGCGTGTCGACGAATCCCGTAGACGCACTGTGCACAAGGCACTCAAAGGCATCGTCGGCGACGACGACACCGCCGATGCGGTCACCTCGCTGGGCATGGCAATGCTCATCGGCTACCAGCAGATCACCGCGGGCGGCGAGGAACTGTCTCTAGAAGGACTGCTGGCCGAATACGCACGTCTGATCTACTCGTACGCCGACGCTGCGCTCACGGGGGCAGCCGAGTAGTTCGGCCCGGAAATCCGCCGACGATGTGCGAAGCGCGGCAGTATAAAGCAAGAGAGGCAGGAAGCCGCAGCAGCGGCCGACGCGACGAGACAACCAAACCGATCGCCACGCCTACGGTGGCATTCTCGCAGAGCACGCGATCGGCGCCCGGCCCACGCTATAGACGCCGGATCGGCTCGGCCGAACTACCGGCCCTGATGCGCGCACCATGCTTGTCGATGACAAGGAGGTAGACATGGAGGAATTCGCGACGTGGCGAGCCAATGGGCGGCGCCTCACCCATCACGGTCATCAGGTCTTCTGGCGCGACAGCGCGGGAGATGGGGCAGGGGTCCTGGTATGTATACACGGATTTCCCACCGCGTCCTGGGACTGGCATCGGATCTGGCCGGGTCTGTGCGAACGCTTCTCCCGGGTGATCGCCCCGGACATGATCGGCTTCGGCTGGTCGGCGAAACCACGCCACTACGACTACCGCATCACCGACCAGGCGGACATCCACGAGCGCCTGCTGCGCACACAAGGCATCGACCGCTTCCATATCCTCGCCCACGACTACGGCGACACCGTTGCCCAGGAACTGCTGGCGCGTGCCGATGAACGTCACGCGACCGGCGACGAATCGCTGGTGCTCGAATCGGTGTGCCTGCTCAACGGCGGCCTGTTTCCCGAGGCGCATCGCCCGCGCCCGGTACAGCGGCTACTGGCGAGCCCGCTCGGATCACTGATCGGGGTATTCGGCAACGAACGCACCTTCCGTCACAGCCTGGCCGCGGTATTCGGTCCCGACAACCGACCCACCGACGTCGAACTCCACCAGTTCTGGCTGTTGTGGTGCAGCAAACACGGTAGGCGTAACGGCCACAAGCTGATCAGCTACATGGCCGAACGCCGCAAGCAGCGACAGCGCTGGGTGGGCGCGCTACAGCGGAGCCGAGTTCCGATCCGATTCGTCAACGGAGTGCTCGACCCGGTCTCCGGAATCCACATGGCCCGCCGCTACCGCGAGCTGATCACCGACCCGGATGTGGTGGAGCTGCCGGGCGTCGGCCACTACCCCCAGCTGGAGGCACCCGAGCGGACCCTTGCGGCACTACTGGAATTCCATGACGAACAGGCGCGCGAATCGACCCCTTGACACGGCAGACGGGTGCGCGCCTGGTCCTGGAAGTGCGTTATCGCTGCTGGTAGATATCCGGGATGCCGTCGTGGTCGTCGTCGCAGATCTCACGCTCGGCAATCCGGCGATAGGTGCGATTGCGTAGCCGTAGCACGATCGCCGCAAGCGCCGTGGCCAGGAGAGTGCCGAACAACACGCCGATGCGGACGTGGTCGCTCCGGGTGGGGTCATCGAAAGCGAGCTCACCGATGAGCAGCGAGACGGTGAACCCGATCCCGCCCAATAAAGCCACCCCGATGACGTCGACCCAGGCGAGATCATCGTCGAGTTCGGCTCGGGTGAACCGTGCGGTCGCGAAGGTGGTGAGGGTGATGCCGAGCACTTTGCCGAGGACGAGCCCGGCGACGATACCGAGGGTGATCCGGTCCGACAGCGAAGCAGCGAGACCCGACAGCCCGCCGATCGTGACTCCGGCGGCGAAGAACGCGAAAATCGGTACCGCCACCCCGGCCGAGAACGGACGCAGGAGATGTTCGAATCGTTCGGCCATCCCCGGCGACGGCGCGTCCTCCGCAGACGTTCTTTCGCTGGTCGCTCCCTTATCGCCGGACAGCACAGGGACAGTGAACCCGAGCAGGACACCGGCCACAGTGGCGTGGACCCCCGACTGATGAACCATCCACCAGACGATCAACGCCAACGGCAACAGCAGCCAGACCGAGACGTTCCCACGCTGTACAGCGAACGCGAATACCGCCAGCGGGAGCACCGCGAGACCCAGCCAGAGCAGGTTCAGATCATCGGTGTAGAACACCGCGATCACTGTCACCGCGAGCAGATCGTCCACCACAGCGAGAGTGAGCAGGAATGTCCGCAGCGCTGTCGGCAAGTGGGTACTCAACACCGCCAGCACGGCCAGAGCGAAGGCGATATCGGTCGCGGTCGGGATCGCCCAGCCCGTCATTGCGGCACCGTTACCGGCATTGATCGCCAGGAAGATCAGTGCCGGCCCGATCATTCCGCCCACTGCGGCCACCACTGGCAACATCGCTCGCCGGGGGTCGCGCAGGTCTCCGGCGACGAATTCGCGTTTGAGCTCCAGCCCGACCACGAAGAAAAACACCGCCAGCAGCCCATCGGTCGCCCACGCGTGCAACGTCAGATTCAGATGCAATGCCTCCGGCCCGACGCGAACATCGCGCAAGGACTCATACCATTGCGACCATGGTGTATTAGCCCAGATCAATCCGGTCGCCGCAGCGACTATCAGCAACAGGCCACCCGCGGTTTCGGTGCGCAGGATCGCGGTGATGCGTTGCGCTTCGGGCCATGACCCCGGGGCGAACAGGCGGAGGCGGGGCTGGGGCCTACTCATTCTGATGTGGTCCTGCCTTGTCGAGGTCGGTTCATACGCGCCCGGCAGACGGTGCGGGCTCGTGCTCGGTAGCCGGTGGTCCCCCGAGACTCACCACAGCCGACAGCGCAGCCTCATACCGAGCGGCTACGTACCGAAAGCTCGCCGGAGAACGAGAAGCCACACACCGGGTGGTCGAACATCGAGGTCACGCGAGGGGATCCCCGCGCGATCGCTCACCTGGTCGCCTGAGCCACAGGAGCGAAACGGGCACGACACGTGGTCGTGGACACCGCGCACCGACCACGCGTCGATGGAGGAGGACCACACCGTCGCCAGGGTCCGGGCGGAGACGTCGTATCAGCACGATGTCACCTGTCGTCGAACCGAACCGGCCCTGTTCGGGCCGGGCTGCCGACCAGACTTCCCGGCACTCCACCCGCAAAGATGCCGTATAGTCCGCTGGATTGCAACTTCCACCACGGCCGCCGCTACCTTCCATCGCATCCGAATGTCAGGACCTCGCCACCCGGAAATGCCTTTTGGCTATGGACAGCGTGACTATGGACAGCGGCGATCCGGTGGTGAGTACCTCCGTCCACAAGAAGCTCTACAGAACCGAGATACATTGTTTATCGTACCGTCGAACAACAGCGCAATTGTCATAAGTCACATCTGAGCTCGAACCCACTCGGCTGTGGCCGGCTCATCATGAACTTCGGTGTCGGTGCCCTGCCACAATTCGACGAGGGCTTCACGCGCTCGCGCGACCCTGGATCGGATCGTGCCGACCGGACAGTCGGCTGCCTGCGCCGCCTCGACATAGGACAGGCCGAGGATCTGGGTGAGCACGAAAGCCTCCCGGCGTTCCTCGGGCAGATGGCTCAGCAGATCAGCGACCACCATCTCCTCACCGATATCGGTGTGGTGCCGATCTCGATGACGTTCCAGCGCGGATTCCCAGTCGGTGTTGTGGGCGGTGCGCGGGCGGGCCGCGGCGCTGCGCAGCCGATCGATCACCACCCGGCGTGCGATCGACAGCAACCAGGTCCGCGCGGTCGATCGACCGGCGAAACGCGGGAGACTGCCCATCGCACGCAGATAGGTCTCCTGGGTCAGGTCATCAGCGGACTGCACATCCGCCAGATGGGCGACGAATCGCCATACATCGGTCTGTGTGGCACGGACGAACCCTTCCAGAGCCGTGCGATCGCCCGCGCCCGCGGCCAGAGCCAGCGCGGTCAGATGTTCATCGGACGACATCGTCGTCGACATGCTGTCGATGGGTGGACGGCGTCACGCGAGCCGTGGTCCGACAATAGGATCTGCTGCGTCGTCGCAGCACAGCGGGGCACCAGTTCAGATCGATATTCACAGCGGGATCTCCGGTTCGGGACGCACGCACAGCGGCATCGGTGTCGTGTCGGGATCCGAGCACGCCGCCCACCTGACGCCGCCCCGGCCCGTTGAACAACATCCCCACCCGCAGGCGACCTGCGACGAGGATGGCGTCCGTCGCGTATACCGACACCGACGACCACCCTCGAAGGGACGGGAATCAGCTGGTCATGATGCAGCGGCGGACTCTTCGAACGACAGCGGCCCGATCGGAGGACCGCGCCGAGCCAGGGCATGGCGGAGCAGCCGCACCGGCCTGACAAACGTGGTCTGGTGGCCGAACACCGATGCGGCGAACGATGGCGTGCGGATCGGGCGAGCCAGCAAGAGCAGAAGTGGCAGCACCATGCGCGCATACAGCGACTGAACAAGAGAGAACGCGGTGCGTTCCCCATGCCACAGCCACACACCGCAGACCAGCCCGGCCAGGCAATGCGCCCCCACCATCGCCATCGATTGTGACTCGGCCAAGCGATCGGCAGCCGTGCCGTGCGCGCCACCGTGGCCACCGGGGACCGGTGCGATACCGAACCAGAGATGCAGCAGACCCTGCGCGGCGAGCAATCCCCCCGTAATCGCGCACAAACCGTGCCGGCGATCGGCAATCGCCCAGGTCACGGCCGTGACCGCTGCGAATGCCAGCGACACCGTCGACAACGACATCGGATGCCCTGAGGTGGTGGAGTGCCCGGCCGCCGACAGCAGCACACAGATCACCGCGAAGACCACGGCACGGCACAGCCGGATGGTCGGTGAGGTGTGTGGCGATCTCATGGTGGCCTCCATCGTCGCATCCACCTCGAGCCGGTCGATGGCCAGGGCCGGATGCACCCGCGTCCAGCAGCCGCTGTGGATATACCGCCGCAGCGGGCATCACCGGCGATCCGGGTGCGTGAAACGGCGCAATCGCAAGCTGTTGGTCACGACGAACACCGACGACAGTGCCATCGCGGCGGCAGCGGTGACCGGGTCGAGCGCGAGCGCGGCGAGTGGAACAACCATCACGTTGTAACCGAAGGCCCAACACAGATTGGTCCGGATCGTGGACAATGTGGTGCGTGCCAACCCGATTGCCGACGGCACCTTGGTCAAGTCCCTTCCCGATACGACGACGTCGGCGGCCTCGATCGCCACGTCGGTGCCCGCACCGAGCGCAATGCCGAGATCGGCCGCCGACAGTGCCGGGCCGTCGTTGACACCATCACCGACCACGGTGACATGGCACCCGGTCTCCTGGAGCCGTCGGACGATTTCGCTCTTGTCCTCGGGCATGACCTCGGCGATGACTTCGTCGATGCCGAGCAGGTCGGCGACAGCGTGCGCGGCGTATCGGTTGTCGCCGGTGAGCAGGATGCTACGCAACCCGAGCCCGCGCAGGTATTCGATCGCGACAGCCGCAGTGGGCTGTACCGTTTCGGTGGCCGCGAGCACGGCGACCACCTGGTCGTCGACTCCGACGAGAACTGCGGTGCGCCCGAGATATTCCTGCCGCCGATGGTGCTCTCGCAACTCGTCCGGCACGACGAATCCGTTCCTGCGCAGGTATCTCGGTTTCCCGACCGCTACCTTGACGCCGTCGACGGAACCGAGCACTCCGAGCCCGTGCTGTTCGACGACAGTGTGTGCGACGGGCACGTCGATGCCCTCCTCCTGTGCCGCCGCGGTGATCGCGAGTGCGATGGCGTGACGGGAAGTCCTCTCGACAGCAGCGGCCCACCGCAACACATCCGCACGACAATGCGGAGAAGCCACTACCACGTCCACGATGGCCGGGCGGCCTTCGGTGAGCGTGCCGGTCTTGTCGAACACGACGACATCGACACGTTCAGCCTGTTCCAGGACACGGTGGCCTTTGCAGAAGATGCCGAGCTGGGCGGCGCGACCCGAGGCGACGAGAAGCGCGGTCGGCGTGGCGAGCCCCAGCGCGCAGGGGCACGCAGCCAGGGCCACCGCGAGTCCGGCTTCGACAGCGCCGGACCATCGGGCACCGGCCAACAACCAACCGCAGAGGGTGAGCAACGCGACGATCAAGACTGCAGGGACGAATCGACCGGCGAGCCGGTCGGCCGACCGTTGGGCTTCGCTGCGATAAGTCTGGGACTGCGCAAGCAGCCGGAGCATCTCCGACAACCGGGTCCGCTCGCCCACAGCGGCGGCTTCGATGGTGAGTATCCCGTCGAGTACTGCGCCGCCCGCGGCGATCGCCGTGCCGGGCTCCATCGGGGCTGGGCTCGGTTCGCCGGTCAGCGCGCTCATATCGACTGCCGCCGCGCCGGAAACAACGAGCCCGTCGGCGGCGACGATCTCCCCTGGGCGAACCAGGAAAACCTGTCCTTCCCGTAACTCACCAGCTGGGATCCGCATTTCGGTTCCCAGCTCGTCCACCACCGTGACGTATCGGGCCGAGAGCGCGGCAAGGCCGTCGAGCGCCGCGCTCGCGCTGCGCTCGGCGCGACCTTCCAGATACCGTCCGGCCAGAGCGAACACCGTCACCCCCATGGCGAGGCACAAGTACCGTCCCTCGTCCGACCACGACCAACGGCCGGGACCGAAACCACCGAGCATCCCCGCCACCGCGTAGACCAGGACGCCGAGGGTACCGACGCTGGTCAGCGTGTCCATGGTGGACCGGCCGCGCCGGGCCGCGTGAGCCGCCGCGCAGTGGATCGGCCAGGCAGCCCACAACGCGACCGAAACGGTGCAGACGATGAGCAACCACGGCCACCATGCGGCGGCCCGCGCGGAGGCGAACGAGGCCGCGCTGAGCAATCCGGTTGTCGCACACGCGGTCAGCAATCGCCGACCGAGCGGTCGACTCGTCCGGCCTCGACCGCTTCCTGGCACTGAGCCCTGGTCCCTGCTTGGCGTAGCAGCGTAACCGGCCGACCCGACGGCGCGGCACAGATCAGCGGTGCTGTGCACCGCCGATGTCTCGACCTCCACTCGGCCGGTGAGCAAATTCACCGTGGCGGTCGTCTCCGCGAGATTCTCCAAACTGCGCCGCACCCGCGCAGCGCAGGCAGCGCAGGTCATTCCCGCGATCGTCAGCCCGACACGACGCCTACCGACCTCGCCAGGCGCGGGCGGTACAGTCACAGAGTGTGACACCGGGAGGGAGAGCCGGGTACTGCCCGCAGCTTTGCCCGGCCACGTACCGCCCGAGGCGGTAATACGATCGACAGCTCGCGCTCAACATGGTGTCTCCGCTGCTCGCGGCGCCGCGCAAACATCACCTGGGCAGGCACCGAAACCAGCACGGCAGCCGAGCAGGCGATCAGCGCCAGGACCGGACGCAGCCCCGCCCCGGTGAGCAGCAGCCCCACCTCGATGACCAGTGCCAGGTGGATCAGGTTCGGCCCTACGCCGGAAGTCGTATAGTGGTCGCGCCGCCATTCGTGGGCCATCTCACACCTCATACCTGATTGGTCGCGGCAGCTCGGCATACGGTTCCCACCCCCGCCGGGCAGTCGAGACGGCGAAACAGGCCGAGCCCGGCATCGATGGTGTGGCCGTGTCGCTCGATCGGCCAGAGGCGCTGTATGCGGAAGCGTTGTGGGCGTTGCCGTTCGCGCAGATGGCGCTGGCGGGGGACAGCACTGTTCGCCGCCGGGCGGCGCGACCGGTATCTGCGGTGCGCTCGCGGCGGCACCGGACCGACCGAATCCGATGTGAGCCACACCACGGGAACCATGCGGGCGGGCCGGACGACTATCTGTGCGGCGGGCCGGACCGCGGTCCACCGGTATTCGATATCACAGAAGACGAGTGTGCGACGTGATGATCCGAAGCTTTTCCCGGCTGGCCTTGTGCGGGCTGTTGATCGCAGGCTCCGGATTGCTCGGCGCCTGCGGAT
The DNA here is from genome assembly GCF_056629435.1 of Nocardia sp. TBRC8007. Taxonomy (NCBI): domain Bacteria; kingdom Bacillati; phylum Actinomycetota; class Actinomycetes; order Mycobacteriales; family Nocardiaceae; genus Nocardia; species Nocardia sp. TBRC8007. Next base: position 39,960 of record NZ_JBWSOR010000003.1, read on the forward strand.
CACCGCCGGTCGACGCGGAGAACTCCATCGGACCGTCCGCTGCGGCCGGGTATCCGGTCACCGTGGACAATTGCGGTTACCGGCAGACTTTCGACCGTCCGCCGAAACGGGTATTGATCCTGCGGGGAGCTTCGGTCGGTGAGGTCGAGACATTCCTCACTCTCGGGCTCGGGAAAACGATCGTGGCCAACACTCAGCATTACGGGATTTCCGATATCCCCGGCATGGCGAAGCGGATCGATGCGCTCCCCGACGGCGGATTGGTCCTCAACGCCTCCGCCGACGTGCCCGCGGAACAGGTGCTGGCATTGCACCCGGATCTGGTCGTGTCCACTTGGTCGGGTGGGTTCGACCCGAAGTATGGGTTCGCAGACCGGGAGATGTTGCATCGGGCCGGGATCCAGACCTTGGTGAACCCGGTCAACTGCGCCTATGGCAAACCGCGGAATGTCACGGCCGCCGAGAAGCAGGCCTACCGCAAGGGGTCCACCGACTCCTCCTTGGCTTTTCTCGAGCTGATCGGTGAGGTCTTCGGTGTGCGGGATCGGGCGACTGCTGTGGTGAACGAACTACGGGATCGGATCGAATTAGTGGGCAAGCAGGTCGCAGGCCAGAAACCGAAACGAATGCTCATCGCGTTTCCCGATATGAGTGTGATGAACGCGAACGGACTGCCCGCGGTCCTCTCCGGAACAATCTACGACTCGGTGGTGCGGGCCGCGGGCGGCGAACCGAGTTTCCCGGACGGCGGTTGGGATCTCACCAGCAATCTCAGCGCTGAGCAGTTGGCCGCCGCGCAGGTGGACGTACTCGTCCTCGGCGCGACTCGCTCAGGCGAGGATCTCGACGCCGAGGCCGCGAAATTGTTCGCCGCGTACCCACAATGGACCGCTGCGAAGAACAACGCCTATGTGAAGGTTTCCGATGGCATCTATCTCGGACCCGCGAACGCTGCTGCGATCGAGAAGATCGCCAGAGTCGCCCACCCCACCGCCTTCTGACCCGGAACGCACCGGCTGGGCGGGATCGGGCCGTTTCGCTCCGGGTGTCGTGCTCTGGGCCAGTGCGCTGGCTTTGGTGCTTGTGTGCCTGGCAGGGATATCGTTCGGGTCGGTGACTGTTCCGATCACCCAAGTGTGGGCGGCGGTACGGTTCCACGGGCTTGGAGTCGGGGCTGCGCCGGACGCGCTGCACGGGATGATCGTCTGGCAGTTGCGGGTGCCGCGGGTACTCGCGGCGGTCCTCGTCGGCGCGGCGCTTTCGGTCGCGGGTGCGGTATTGCAGGGCATGGTCCGCAACCCGTTGGCCGATCCGTTCGTGCTCGGTGTCTCCTCGGGGGCGGCGCTGGCAGCCGTCGCGGTGATGTCCTCGGTGTCCGCCCTGTGGATCCGCAATCTCGGCGTCCCGGTCGCCGGTTTCGCGGGAGCCGCGGCGGCATTGCTGCTCGTGCTGCTGTTCGCTCACCACAACGGCCAGTTCACCGGCCCGCGCATCGTGCTCGCCGGTGTCGCGGTAGGACAGGTCGCGGCGGCGGCGACGAGCCTGATCCAGCTGCGTTCCGAACCAGCCGAGGTCCGCGGCATCCTGTTCTGGATGATGGGCAGTGTCGCAGGCGCCGAGCTCGGTGCGCTGGCACTGCCTGCGGCACTGGCCGCCGCCTGTCTGGGGTGGTTGCTGCTGCAGGGTCGCGGGCTCAACGCGCTGTCCATGGGCGACGACGACGCGGTGGCATTGGGTGTCGAGGTGAACCGGCTGCGCGTGCAACTCATCGTGATCGTCGCGATGCTCACCGGACTTTCGGTGAGCATCGCGGGCGGCGTCGGCTTCGTCGGCCTGATCATTCCTCACCTCGCCCGGTTCGCGGCGGGAGCCGACTATCGCAGGCTGCTGCCCGCGGCGGCGGTGCTCGGCGCAGCGTTCCTCGTCCTGATCGACTTGGCCGCCCGCACGATCGACATCCCGAACGAGTACCCCCTGACCATCTTCACCGCCGCGCTCGGCGGCCCCTTCTTCCTGTGGCTGCTCAAGCGCAGCCGGTCCGGAGGCACGGTATGAGCAGTACCTCGGAGGACCCCGCGCGAACCGCCGCTGCCGTCGACGTCGTCGGTCTTCGGGTGGAAATCGATGGCGCGATCCTCGTCGACGCCATCGATCTGACTGCCGCGCCGGGTCGGATCACCGCGATCGTCGGCCCGAACGGCTCAGGAAAGTCCACCCTGCTGCGATCGATATACCGGGCAGGCAAACCGAGCGCAGGCGCGGCCTACATCGACGGTCGTGATGTGTGGAGGACCTCGGCGAGACAGATGGCGAGAATGCGCGCGGTCGTCACCCAACAGCACAGTACGGCAGCGGATTTCACCGTCGGCGAGATCGTCGCGATGGGACGGTCGCCACACAAGAAATACTTTCAGCCCGAATCGCGCCACGACCGCGATATCGTGCTCGCCGCCATGCGTCGGGTGGGGGTGGAGTCGTTCGCCGACCGGCGCTTCGCCGAGCTTTCCGGCGGCGAACGCCAACGCGTCCTGCTGGCTCGCGCGTTGGCGCAGCAAGCGCCGGTGATCCTGCTCGACGAACCGACCAACCATCTCGACATACATGCCCAGCTGGCACTGCTGCATCTGCTCCGGGAACTCGGCACGACGATCGTGCTGGCGATCCACGACCTCGGCCAGGCCCTGGCATACGCAGACCAGGTGATCGTCCTGCGCGAAGGCCGAGTCGTCGCCGCGGGCGAACCAGCACACACCATCACCGCCGAGTTGTTGCGGGAGGTCTTCAGAGTGTCCGCGCAGATCATCGACAACCCGATCACCGGCCGCCCCGCCGTGGTGTTGGGGCCGACCACCGAAGGTTTCCTCACCTGAAACGAAAAAGCGACAACAACTTTCACCTACAGATGCATCCGAACGTGATGTGCGGCACAGCGCAGTAGAGACCGGACGGGGAACCAAGACCACCACCTGTCCGACTTGTCCGATAAGCCGGTGTATGGAAGCCGGCCGGACACGAGGACGGATCATGCCTACTGGCAGTCACTGGTATCCCGGACATAACCGCGGCCTGCGAACGGGGGACACCGACCGCCCGGCGCATCGCGACGAGCCGAAGATCTCGGTCGTCGTCCCGTTACTCAATGAGGCCCGCAATCCTCAGCAGGTGTTGTCGACCATCCCTCGCGACTACGAGGTGATCGTCGTCGACGGCGGTTCGGCCGACGACTCGATGACCGTGGTGACCAACCAGCTGTTCGACATGCATCTCACCGACTTGTGCTACGGCTACAACACTTTCTGGCGTGATGCGCTGCCGTTGCTCGGGCTGCCCGACCAGCAACCGGCCGACGGAAAGTCGCACTGGGACATCGAGCCGAGGCCCACCGGAACACCAGGCTCGTTCCTGTTGCACCGACGATCCGAGTTCGACCGAACAACACCAGTTTTCGCCGCACATGACTTACCCGGGCCCCGCACCGAATAGAACTGACCGCGCCGATCCAGCAGTCCCACTGCCCGGAACTGTACGCCGCGGGTGTGTTGGCCGCCCTGCCGCTCGACTACCGCTGAGATCCGCCGAGCAACGACACCGGAGCCACCCCGCGATGGCCGCACCACCAGGTCCGCTGACCACCTCACCGACCGAGACCACCTGTCACTGCCCGATGATCTGCCACGCCGATGCCGGGGTCGGCGATACCGATATGGAAGAGGGAAGATGAAGAAAGTCACTTCGCACCTACGCGCCGGAAAACACGCCGAACTGGCGATCCTCGGGCTCGCCACCGCTGTGGCATGCGCTCTCGGGGGTGGCACCGCGGCTGCGGCCGTAGACAGCACCGATATCGTGGTCGACGCCCACCAGCGGTCGATCAGCGCGATCCAAGCCGACACCGTCATCCGCGGTGTGCCACCGTTGGATCGCAACCCGCTGACCCGCCAATGGCTACACGACGGCAAGGCCGAATTCACCGTGACCGGCGACAAGGCAGAGGAGTTCACCGGCACTATCAAGGTCGGCTACCTCGTCGGATATCCGGCCACCTTCAGCGGCAAGATCAGAGTCAGCTACACCACCCCCTCGTTCGGTTTCGACATCGACTCCGGAATTCCAGGGCTCAGTTTCAACGGCAGCCTCGTCCCGACCGTCACCGGTGAGATCGAGGCCGGTTTCGGTCCCGGCATACAGCAGGTAGAAGCCGCCAGCGGCACGGTTACCGGTACCGAGGGACATATTCGGATCGTGAATTTCCTCGGCACCGTCACCGGTGTCATCGGCCCAGCCACCGTGCAACCGTATGTGACCGTGATCAGCGATTCCGGTGACACGGTCACGACGTTGGGCCGAGTCTGGGAAATCTGACCCGACCATCGCGGCGGTGCGCGGACAGCCGCACCGCCGCAGGATCTCCGCACCGATCCGAGTGGCCAACCCCCACAACAGCGGACCCTCCCGCACCACATACCTATGCCCGCCGGCGACCATACAGGTCGGGATATCGCCCAGCACACGCCGCCATCCGGGCACATGGTGGACAGTGTGTTCGGTGACCACCGCGAGCACCTGATATTGCCCAGGCCGCATCCGATGCCGGTTCTACACCCGTACCCCGAACTCGTAGAACAACTGTTGCTGCCTGCCGATCGGCCGCCGCCCCACTCCCGCAGTAAGCATCGCACCGTAGGCAGCGGTGCGTCCAACAGTACGACCAAAGCGATATCGGCACCGTCGTCGCGCAGCCGGTGCGCGCCTTCGAGCGCCACAACCGAACCCATCGAATGCCCCAACAACACATAGGGTCCACACGGCTGCACCGACCGGATCACCCGCGCGACATAATCGATCAGCGACCGCATCCGGAAATGCGGCACACCGGGTTCAGTGCCAGGAATGGCACACCGACCGACACGTGTCACCGCCACCGAACCAGCCGCGAACTCACGGCGACCGATCCGGTCGAGCCTGGCACCGAGTTCCGAGGCGGTGGATGCGGCGGCGAGATCAGCGATACTTACCCTCAACCCGAATCGTTGGGTGAGCAGATCCCGCAACTCCGCGATCTGTAGTGAGGTCCCGCCGAGCGCGGTGAACTTAACATGCCAACAGGAGAAAAGCAGCAGTACCGCTGCCGCGACCGGGCGTATCCGGCCCGCGCCGACCAGCGTGGCAAGCTCGACAAACCGAATACGCCGCCGAGCGACATACACTGCCCGCTGTGCCCACGGGGCCGCATCGACTCGCATCGCCAGATGCGCGAATGGAAACACCGCCTCACGCAATGTGAATTCAGCCGCTTAGGACACCAATGCGACCGACCTCGCGCATCGCGACCATGATCGCCATGTCCTCGTAACGGCGGACTTCGTCCCACGCCCGAGCGGGCAGCAGCGCGCGACGGAACAGTTCCGTACCTGGCTCACGGCGCAGGGCATGCCATGCGGCACAAGCGACCAGCCGCAGGTCGGGCCCGTCTACAGGGGCGGCGGCCAGCAAGGCGAGCAGTTCGGCACACGGCAGCGCCGCCCGCCCCATTCGTACGGCATGACCCTCCGCTGAAGCGAGCGGAGCATCGTCGCGACGCCGGGAACCGAACAGCCCCGCTATCCGACTAACTCCCACGACAGCAACGGCTCTTGGCAGGCCGAGATGTCGGCATGCACATCGCGGTCTTTCGGGGCGCACAACCGCTGGATCGCATTGTCGGACAGAGGAAAGCACATGAAGATCGACACCAGCGCCGGAGACCACCGAGGCGTCGAGGTGCACGGATTCGACCTGGCCACCGCGGACTCGGACGATCTAGCGACGTTACGGCGGCACGTCTATCACGACAAGATCGTGGTACTCAAAGAGCAGTCGCTCGACATCGCCGATTTCGTCGCACTCGGCGCGGAATTCGGCACCCCAGTGCCGTACTACGAACCGATGTACCACCACCCCGACAGCGAACTCGTCTTCGTCTCCTCCAACCTGGACCGGGACACCGGGCGGATCGGAGTGCCCAAGACCGGCGCGTTCTGGCACAGCGACTACCAATTCATGCCCGAGCCATTCGCTGTCACGTTGTTCTACCCGCAACGTCTCCCAACAGCGAGCCGAGGCACCTACTTCATCGATATGGCCGACGCCTATCGGCGGTTGTCCCCGCGACTGCGCGACGCGATCAACGGAACGTACTGTAAGCACAGCGCCCGGCGCTACGTGAAGATCCGGCCCTCGGACATCTTCCGCCCCTTGGGTGAACTCATCGCAGAGGTCGAACGCAGAACTCCCGCGCAGCGGCGACCCACCATAGTGACCCACCCGGTGACCGGCGAAAAGGTACTGTACCTGTCGGAAGCGTTCACCTACGCGATCGAAGACGCGTCCGCGACGCCACTTCCGGAATCACTGCTGACGGACCTGCTCACCGAATCCGGCCAGCTCGATGACCAGTACGAGCACGAGAACATCTTCCTGCGATCCTACGAGCCCGGCGACCTGGTCCTGTGGGACAACCGCACACTCATCCACCGAGCGCTGCACAATCCGAGCAACGAAGCAACAGAATCGCTGCGCGTGACCGTGCTCGACGAACATCCGTTGACCCAAGGGAACGCCGCATGACCAGCAGCACAACTCTGGGGACCCGCCCCGCGTCCGACAGCCCTCCCGAAGACATCGCGCTACTCGAACGCACTATGCGGCCCTACGCGAGCAAAGACACCGTCTACCTACACCAGGCCCGGACCGAGCGCCGCGGCGAGCACGTGGTGGGCATCGGCGCCTTCTCGATCGCGCAGTCCTGCTACATCGATGACACCGGCCACTTCAACGCGGTCGAGTTCACCATCTCCTACAACCAATTGTTCTACTACACTCTGGCCGCCGCGATCCGAGACCGGCTCATCCCCGAACTGGCGGACTGGTCACTGGCCGACTATTGGGTCCGCCAGCTGCCCTCGGTGCTCATCAGCAGATTCAACAGCCACTACCGCCGACCCATCGACCCGCGCGCCTACCATGCGGAACTCACCATCGGTGACGTCGAATTCCGGCATCGGTCCAGGCCGCTCTTCGCGCTGCACACCCACGTCGACTTCACCGATACGGCCATCGGTAGCGCATCCGGCGACATCGAAATCGTGCTGGTGGACCCGCCACACCCACGTAACCCAGAGCCACGCCGGTGAACAATCTGCCGACACTGGTACCAGTATTGCAGCGGCACGCGACCGCCTGTCCGAAGCACCCGGCATTACTCGAAGCGACCGGTACAACAACCTACGCCGACCTCGCCGCACACGCGGCGGCAGTGGCACGAGCACTGCGCTATGCAGGTATCCACGCGGACGATCGGGTCGCCTACCTGGCCAAAGACACAGCTGCCTTCTTCGAGTTGCTATACGGCTGCGCCACCATCGGCGCGGTCCTGGTTCCGATCAACTGGCGGCTGACCCCTGGCGAAATCACCGATATCCTCCACCACAGTCGCGCGCGGCTCGTCGTCACCGACAACCCGGCACGCGTCGGATCCACATGCGATCTCGTGATAACGGTCGCGAACTTCGGCTCCTGGCGTACGCACACCGAACCCGGCACGGTCGACGCTGTCACCACCACACCGGATACCCCGGTCGTGCAGATGTACACCAGCGGCACCACCGGCAAACCGAAAGGCGTGGTGCTGGCGCACCGCACCTTCTTCGCCGTCCGCGACATGCTGGATACCGCCGGACTCGACTGGATCGACTGGCGCACCACCGATATGAACCTTCTCGCACTACCCACCTTCCACATCGGTGGACTGTGGTGGGCGGTCCAAGGTCTGTGCGCCGGCGTGACCAATGTGGTGATCCCGGCCTTCACCGCGACCACCGCGATAACCGCGATCCGGGAGAACACCGTCACCACAAGCTGCTTCGTTCCCGCAATGCTGCTGATGCTGCTGTCCGAACCAGGTGTCAGCGCAACAGACTTCATCTCGCTACGCAAGATCGTCTACGGCGGGTCCCCGATCGGACCGGATCTGCTGACACGCGCCGTCGACACTTTCGCCTGCGAATTCGCCCAGATCTACGGTCTGACCGAAACCGGAAACACCGCGATCTGCCTCCCACCCGCCGACCACCTGCCCGGACGGCAGCGCCTGCACGCAGCAGGCACACCATACCCAGGCGTGGATATCGAAATCCGCTCCGCGGACGGAACATGCGCCGCAACCGGAGAGTCCGGCGAAGTATTCCTACGCAGCCCGGCACAAATGGTGGAGTACTTCGCCGACCCCGAGACCACCGCGGCCACCTTATCCGACGGCTGGATTCGCACCGGAGACGCCGGATACCTCGACACCGACGGCTATCTGGTGCTCCGCGACCGGGTCAAAGACCTGATCATTGTCGCAGGAGAAAACGTCTACCCCGCCGAAGTGGAGAAAGCGATCAACGCGCATCCAGCGGTGTACGACTGCGCGGTGATCGGCACACCCGACGACACCTGGGGCGAACGCGTGCACGCGTTCGTGGTCACCCACCCGGACACCGAACTGCGCATCAGAGACCTCGTACGCTTCCTGACCGACAGGATCGCCACGTTCAAAGTGCCGTCACACTACGAGTTCACCGACGTCATCCCACGCAACCCCAGCGGCAAAATCCTACGCCGCGCACTACGGGAACAATTCTGGACAGATCGTGATCGGCGCGTCAACTGAGCCACACCCATCTCCGGCCGAAACACGCGCTGTGGCCGTCGATCACGCTGCTGACCTCGATCACCGCGATGGCGGTGTTCCTGTACCGGACAACGGGGGAGTACTACCTCGGTGACCTGCGCGTGTTCGCCGCCGCACCCGGATGGCCGACCGACGACTCGCTCCACCGTTACACCCCACTGCCCTGAGCATCCAGGGCACCAACCCCAGACACCTACAAACTTAGGGAACCATCATGCGGCTGAGCCGACAACAATTGATCACCGACATCGCCGACGTACTCTACGCTGAACCCACCGAACTTCGTCTCGACACCGATCTCACCGACCTCGGCCTCGACTCGATCAGGCTCACCACACTAGTGGAGCGCTGGCGCGCGGCAGGAGCCCAGATCACCTTCGCCGAACTGGCCGAGGAACCGGTGCTGGGACTGTGGCTCGGAAAGCTGGCGGAGCACCGATGACCACCCCGATCGCCCTCACCGCCGCACAACGCGGCATCGTCGACGCCCAACGCCTGTGGCCCGACAGCCGAGCATTCACACTGGCCGAATACCTCGTGCTCCGCGGCCCTGTCAACCCAGAGACGCTGACCGAGGCGATCCGCCTCATGATAGCCGACGTCCAAGCGCAACGAATCCGCCTAATACACACCGAACACGGTCCCCGCCAAGTAATTGGGCATCCACACGAAGTGACGGTCACGGTGCACGACCTGTCCCACCTCGCCGATCCCGGCGCAGAAGCGATGACGATCATGCACGCCGACCGCGACGAACCATCCGACCCCTACCGTGATGTGACCACACGCCACCGGATCTTGGTGCTCGGTAACGAACAGATCTACTGGTACCACCGCGCACACCACGTCGCACTGGACGGCTACAGTTTCGCGCTGTGCGCCAGACGTGCGGCCGATTATTACCGCGCCCTCACACAGACCGGCAATACAGTCCCGCCGATCACCCACAGTCTCGCAGATGTGGTCGCCGCCGACGCGTCATATCACAGTTCCGCCCGATGCGCCGCCGACGAAACACAGTGGCGGACAGCGCTGACCGGCCGCAGCGCACCCACTTTGACCGCGACACCACACACCCCCGCCGCGACCACCCGCCGAACGCGACGCACCCTCACCACCCGGCAGCCCGCACCCGACACCCACGTCGGCATCGCGGAGTCGATACTCGCGGCGGTGGCGATCTACCTCGCCCGCCGCACCGGAGAGCACGACACAGTACTCGGCGTACCCATGATGAACCGGATCGGCTCGATCACCGCGACCATACCGTGCATGACGCTCAATGCCATAGCACTGCCGGTCCGGGTCGAACCCGGCGAAACCATCGCCGAACTCACCACACGCATCGGAACCACACTGCGGACCGCCCGACAACACGCACGCTACCGACACGAACGACTGCGCGCAGAACTCGGCCTGATCGGTAACGGGCGCAGCCTGCTCGGCCCGATGGTCAACATCATGCCGTTCGACTACAACCTAGGACTGCCCGGCATCGAGGTGCGTGCGCACAATCTGAGCGCCGGACCTGTCGAAGATCTATCCATCAACCTCTACCTGCGAACCGGGACCGCCGAACTCGTACTGGACGCCAACCCGCACTGCTACACCTCACAGGAGCTCGAGCACCACGCCGATGCCCTCCGCCATGCCATTGCCGAAACCAGAACCGACAGCACATGTCTGGTCCAAGACCTCGGCGTCACCTACCTGCCCATCCAGACCCCGGCATATACGCCCACACCCGACCCGATCACACGCATACGCACCTGGGCAGACACCGAACCAGAAGCACCAGCGCTCCTCGACAACCAAAACACCCTGTCCCGAGCGGAATTGCTCGCGCTATCGGCCACACGCGCCGCCGAACTGATCGACCACGGTGTCTCCGCCACCGATATCGTCGCGATACTGCCCTTCGGCGACAGCACCGATATCGTGTCGATCCTGGCGATCCAGCTCGCCGGCGCCGCACACATCGCACTCGACCCAACACTTCCGGTCCACGACCTCCGCGCGCTGGTCGATACGATCGCGCCCGCGACGATAATCCACCACCGCCGCCACACCGCACTCGCCCTCGCGATAGCGCCCAGCGGCACTGCCATGACACTCCCGGCTACGCCGCGACCAAGACTCGACGACCACGCACCTTCGGAATCTGGCCACGGGGCCGGATACGCGGTACTCACCTCAGGGACCACCGGAAAACCGAAAGCCGTCCGCGTAGGCGGCGCAGCACTCGCCGCCTACGTTACCGACGCGGTAGACCGCTACCAGTGGAAACCCGACGACCGCGTCATCCAGTTCGGACCACTGCACGCCGACACCAGCATCGAGGAAATCTTCGTGACTCTGGCAGCCGGAGCATGTGTGGTCGCCGCACGGCCGGCCGACCGGCAATCACCAACCGCGCTACTCGCTCTGGCCCAGCGCACCCGAGCAACTGTGCTCGATCTACCGACCGCCGTATGGCATGAGCTCGCCATAGCCATCGACACCGGCACCATCCACCTACCTACGACAGTTCGCCGGATCGTGATCGGGGGAGAGGAGGCATCACCAGAGCTGGTGGCACGCTGGCTACGACACGGTGGCCCGGCACTGCACAACAGCTACGGTCCCAGCGAAGCCGCAGTCGTCTGCGCGAGCACCGACATCCCGCAGGAACACGATCCAACATCTCCGGTACCGCTGGGCCCACTGTTCCCACACGCGGGAGCGGCACTCGCCGTGGACCACCTCGAACCAGCCGACCACGACCACCACGATCCGGTTGGATACCTCCACCTCTACGGACCGATACTGGCCGAAGGGTATTTGCCCGCGGATTCCGGGGCAGGCTTCCGAACAACCCGGATCGCAGACCAGACCGTCCGGACCTTCGCGACCGGCGACCGGATACGCGTACGCACCGATCGGGTACTCGAGTTCGTCGAACGCGGCGACGGGATAATCAAAGTCGGCGGGCAACGCATCGGCCTCCGCATCATCGAAGACCTCCTGCGCCGCGAACCCCGTGTACGCGACGCGCTGATCACTCGGCGCGGCGAGTTCGCCTTCGACGCGCTGGTAACGGTGGACGGATCTCCCGACCCCGAGTGGTTCGCGACCATTCGACAGCGACTGGCGCAAAAGCTACCCACGGCCTGGGTTCCAACACGGATCATCACAGTGGACCGCATACCGCGCACCCGCAACCTCAAAGCCGACCGCACTGCACTCATCACAACCGGCACCGTCGCCCAGCCCGGCGTCGAACACATCCTGCGCGTCTTCCGCGACGTCCTCGGAAACGACGAACTCACCGCCGACGAAGACTTCTTCACCGCAGGAGGAACCAGCATGCAGACCCTGGCCCTCGCCAACCGGTTGACCGTGGCTACAAAGCAGACGGTGACCGTGGACGAGATACTCGCCTACCCGAACGCTGCCGAACTCGCCGCCCACCTTCATCGACCGGACCGATCCGACACCGACCGCCCCGCACACGAAATCGACCCCGCGGAAAAGATCGACCTCACAAAAGAAATCACAGCGCTACGCACCACCCTGTCGCTCCTCGCCCCATCCACCGCCCCCGCCACCAGTCGGATACTGCTGACCGGTGCCACCGGATTCTTCGGCGCGTATCTGCTGGCCGAGCTACTGGCATCGACAGAACATGAAGTGGTCGTCCTGGTCCGGGCGGACTCCGCCGAGCACGCTCACCATCGGCTGCGCACCGCGTACCCAGCAGAGCCCGCGCCACACCACCTCCACTCAGCCCTGGCATCCCACCGGTTATCCGTCGTTCTCGGTGACTGCGCCACACCAGAATTCGCGACCGAACTATGCGCGGACACCGGAATAGGACACATCGTGCACAGCGCGGCGGCGATCAGCGCGATCCGCTCCTATCAAAGCCTGCGCGCGGTCAATGTCGCTGCCACCCACCATCTACTGCGTGTCGCGCATATCTGCGATGCGACCCTGACTCTCGTCTCGACCGCCACCGCCGCGGGACCACAAGGAATGGTGGCCGACCCCACGGTACTACCAACGGGATACGCGCAAAGCAAATGCGTCGCCGAACACCTGCTGACAATCGCCGCCGACGAGTTCGGGACACCGACGACCATCGCGCGATTAGGACGAGTCCTACCCCATCCCGCCGACCCACGTGACCCGGATAACGACTTCCTCCACGAACTGGTGGCCGCCGCCACCGCGGTCGGATCACTACCGCGTACCGAAGTGCGCGAACCGATGGTCCGCGCCGACGTCGCCGCCCGGATCATCACCGCGGCGATCGGGACCGGCCCGACACCCCCACCACGAATACTCGATCTACTCACCCCCGAACCGATCGCCATCGCCGACGTGCTACCCGCCCTCACCAATACCCACATGGCGACCATCCCCTTGGACCGCTGGCGCGACAGCGTCGATACCTGCCAGAACCTCGCCCCACCACTGCGCGCCGCCGTCGTGCGGTGGTGCGATATCCAACTGGCCGGATTCGATCGAGACTGGAATTCCGACCACACCACACCGACACCGGAACTCTCCGCCACCGAGATAGCCGGACTTCTCCTGCGACGATGAGAACCACCCCCCGAACACGATCAGCCCGGCCTACCCCGCGCCGACCAATCCCAACAGGACACGACGAACTACACCACCGCCAGTACGCGTCCGGCGCCGCTGTCGCGCCGCCAGATCATCCGGAACGGATGCCAGGATCTGATCAGTAAGGTCGGGAACTACCGGCGCGACCCCTACCCGGACGCGCCTGGTCACATCAGCGACCGACGCACACCACCGGCGACACCGCGGACACTGCCCGAGGTGCTCGTCGAGCCGCGCCGAAGGCACCACCCCGGCTTCACCATCAAGCCGGGCAGACAGTGATTCCCGCGCTACCGAGCATTCCACAGGCCGATTCTCCCACCCAGGGAAGTCACGGCCGCTGTCGGGACACGATCCACGCCGACGGGAACCAGCGCGAGCACTCATCCGACTACCTGGCAGTGCCGCATCCCAACAGCTCAGGGGCCCGCCTTCAGCGACAAGAACTCTCCTGCAGAACGGACCAGCAATGACCATCGACCAAACCATCGCCTCCGAGACTGCACCGACACGAATAACTCTCACAGTCGGCGGCATGAGTTGCGCGGCCTGCGCCACCCGCATCGAACGGCGGCTCAACAAAGTGGCAGGCGTAACCGCATCGGTCAACTACGCCACCCACACCGCCACCATCGACGCCACCACACCGATCTCAGCCGAACGCCTATGCGAAGAGATCGGTGCCGCCGGATACACCGCCGAACCCTCGACCCAAGCGCGCCCCGCACTCGCAGGCACCGGAAACGATGACAGCGAGGTAGCGGATCTGCGGCGGCGGCTGTTCGTCGCACTCATCGCGTTCTTCCCATTGGCCGATCTATCGGTGATGTTCGCGATGATTCCCGACACCCGCTTCGACGGCTGGCAGATCTTGCTCACCGTGCTCGCCGCGCCCGTCGTCTGCTGGTCCGCCGCGCCATTCCACCGCCGGGCCTTCATGAACGCCCGCCACGGCGGCGCGAGCATGGACACCCTCGTGTCGGCAGGAGTACTCGCCGCCACCTTATGGTCACTGCACACGATGTACCTGCGTCCCACCCGCACCGAAACCCCCGCCGGGGTATGGGCGGCGATTTGGTCCAGCGACTCGATCTACCTCGAAGTGGCCGCCGGGATCACCGCATTCGTCCTCGCAGGCCGATACTTCGAAGCCAAAGCCAAACGCACCGCCGGTAGCGCGTTGCGCGCACTGGCCGAACTGGCCACCCACGAAGTCACAGTACTGACCCGCGACGGCCGCGAGATCACCGTGCCGATCAGCGAGCTCGGACAAGGACAGCTTTTCCTCGTCCGCCCCGGCGAGACGATCGCCGCCGACGGCACCGTGGCCTCGGGAACATCCAGCATCGACGCCAGCGCCATGACCGGTGAAGCGGTACCGGTCGATGCCGCGGCAGGCGACCAGGTCCTCGGGGGCACCGTATCGCTGACCGGCCGGATCGTAATCGAAGCCACCGCCGTCGGCGCTGACACCATGCTGTCAGGCATGATCCGGCTCGTCGAACAAGCACAACAAGGCAAAGCACGCGTGCAGCGAATCGCCGACCGGGTATCGGCAGTGTTCGTCCCCTTCGTCTTCGCGATCGCCGCACTCACCGGCGCGGCATGGCTGATGCTCGGAGAGGGAGCCGACCGCGCAGGGGCGGCGGCCATCGCAGTCCTCGTCGTCGCCTGCCCATGCGCACTCGGGTTGGCCATCCCTACAGCACTGATGGTCGCGTCCGGGCGTGGTGCGCAACTAGGTATCTTCATCAAAGGCCATCAGGCGCTCGAAGCCACCCGCGATGTAGACGTGGTGGTATTCGACAAGACCGGCACACTCACCCACGGCATGATGAGCGTCGTCGACATCACTGTGTCGGACGGGATCGAAGAATCCGAGGTGCTTCGTCTCGTAGGCGCAGTAGAGGCGGCCTCAGAGCACGCCGTGGCCACAGCCATAGCAGAATACGCACGCCGATGCGCCGACCTGCCCGACGCCGAATCCTTCGAAGCACTGCCCGGTCTCGGTGCCCGAGGCATCGCACAGGGCAAACATGTACTCGTCGGTCGTCCGAAACTGATGTCCGAGCACGGGCTCACCACCCCCGCGACACTGGAGAAAGCACGCGACCACCACGCCCGGTCCGGACACACCGCGGTCCTCATCGCCATCGACGACGACATCGTGGCCGTCGTCGCGGTCGCCGATACCGTCAAGGAATCAGCAGCAGGCGCGATCGCACGACTACACCGCCAAGGACTACGCACCCTCATGCTTACCGGCGACAACGAGCACGCCGCAAACACAGTAGCCGAGCAGATCGGCATCACCGAGGTAGCCGCCGATCTGCTGCCACGAGACAAGGTTTCGACAATCGCACGGCTACGCGCGCAAGGACACCGGGTAGTCATGGTCGGCGACGGCATCAACGATGCGGCAGCGCTGGCGACCGCCGATCTCGGGATGGCCATCGGCGCGGGAACAGATGTCGCGATCGCCGCCGCGGACGTAATCCTGGTCCGCGCCGACCTGAACACAGTACCCGACGCCATCGACCTCGCCCACGCCACATTGCGCACCATCAAAGGCAACCTGATGTGGGCCTTCGGCTATAACGTCATCGCCATCCCGATCGCCGTACTGGGCTGGCTCAACCCCCTCATCGCCGGAGCCACAATGGCTTTCTCGTCATTCTTCGTCGTCACCAATAGCCTGCGGCTGCGCAGCGCACATCCGCATCGCGACTGACACCAGCCACTCAGCGACGAGTCCTGGCCAGCTCGGCGAGCATCGCGTTGTACGCTTCGAGGTCGGAGTCGCCGTACATCTCGTCTTTCCGGTCGGTCCGTACCGCAGTCCTGCGATCCTGCACGAACCACTGGCTCAACAATGCTCCGACCACGATCAACACCGGAACCTCACCGGCCACCCAGGCGATACCACCACCCGCACGTTGGTCTGCCAACAGATCGATATTCCACGGCAACTGCAAGGCAGTGTAGAAACGTTCCCCTATCACCGTAGTCATCGACATGACCGAGACACCGAAAAACGCGTGGAACGGCATGACCGCGAACAGCATGCCCAGCCTGCCCAAGTGCGGCAACCGCCGAGGACCTGGATCGATGCCGATAATCGCCCAATAGAACAAATAGCCCACGATCAGAAAGTGCACGTTCATCAGGACATGCCCCCAGTGATAACGGATCAAGCTCTCGAACACCGGCGTGAAGTACAGGCCATACAGCGAGACGACGAACGCTGTGAGAGAGAACATCGGATGAGCCGCTATCGCGGCAGGCCTGGAATGCAACACAGCCAGCACGCCCTCCCGCACTCCAGGAAGCCCACCACGCGCCGCCGCAGGCATCACCCGCAACAACAGTGTGGCCGGCGCGCCGAGCACGAGCAGTACCGGCACCACCATGTTCAATGTCATATGCGTGATCATGTGAAAGCTGAACATCGCGTACCCATACGCACCGACCCCCGCAGATGTCACGATCAGCATGCCGAGACAGCCACCGAGCCAGGACACGGTCCGCCACGGCGACCAGGCATCACCACGCCGCCGCAACCGCAGCACCCCGATCACATACAGCACGATCCCGGCCAGCGCCGCGCTGCCCAACACCACATCGAACCGCCAGAACGTCACCATACGCAGCGCCGAAGGCGGATCCGCTATGTCGAAACCGAGGAAGACCTGCTGTGCCGTGAACTGTCGATCGGCGAACGCGGGCGCGGGCCGCACATCCGCACAACTGAGCACTGCGATCACAATAAGCGTCGCGCCACCCGCCGCTGCGGATAAAACCCCAGCACGGCTTGTTCCACGACCGATCCGCCACACGAACATCACCATGAGCAACCCCAGTACGCCCGCCGCGAAAACCATCCGCCCATACCCGGTGCTGAACACCCGAGACAAAGGCAGAAGTATCGCGACCAACACCACACCGCAGGGCGCCGCGATCCCCAGACACACCGCCGTAAGGAACCGCGCCCGGCGCGCCGTCTCCGTTGGATGGCCGCCCCCACGGGCAAGATGAGCACTCACACACCACAGCAAGCCGACCGGAATCGAGATTGCCATCTGCAAGATCAGCACAGCCCCGGTCGCGTAGTCGTGGCCCGGCCCCTCACCGGCATCGCCGACAACACCAGGCGGCAGCACGCCGAGCGCCGCGATCCACGCCAGAACTATCACCCCGGACCAGGACAGAGTAAACCGCGACACCACCGCGACAATGGCGGCGAAGACCACGACAACGACCCAAGCCTTCGGTTTCTCGCTCGCATCGACCAGCGGTCCGAGCGCACCACTTCCCAGCACTTCCGCAGTGGTCTTGCCGCCGACATCGGCCGCGGTCACCGGTATCAACGCGAGCGCGGCCACCACCCACACCACACTCGCACGCTCGGCCACTCGAATTCCCGCATATCCATCCACCCCGATCCGCCCACGCCCCTCGACCGCTGTACAGCAAGCCGAATAGACCAACGAACCCAGAGTGAAAGCGCCTGCCGCCGCAGCCACCACACGTAGCGCGGTATACGTCAACGCATGAATCAACCCTGGGTACGAAGTACCCGCGGCGACATATGGAAATTCCTGAGCGGACCAGGCCGCTCCGACCGCCACCAACATCGACAGCAGCACCGAACCGAACCAAATCGTTCGAGTGGAAGATACCCCAACTGCCACACCACGTCCCTTCCCACAATCCTGGCTCACACTTGCCCCGGCCCAGGTAGTCGGAAGAAACGACCCATTGGTTCCAGCCAACCGATATGACGAGCGTTACAGCCGGATAGCCGAGCAGGTTCGACGCCGGGAATCACCCATTCAAGGCCGCCAACACAGTTCTGGCTTGATGATCCGCGCCGAGCTGATTCGGATGGAACGGCACCGCAGGCCCCACCGGATACTCGGAGAACGGCACCAAACCCTCGACCCATCGCACACCCGCCGGCTGACAAGCATCATGCCCGACACTCGACGTATAGGTATCGACATACTCCACACCTGTCTCCGCCGCCACCCGTGCCAACATCGCGTTCAGCTCGAGCAACTTGCGTCCCAGCCACGCCGAATCCACCGCGGAGATCGGAATTTCCGGATAACACCCCGGTCCGGTATCGATGCCTTGGAAATAGTCCAACAACAGGATTCGCGCGTGCGGCGATCGCGCGTGGACACCACGGATCACCGCCGCGACTTTCGGCTCGGCCGCAGCGATATTCACCGACATCTGATCCACCCCACCGATCACGAACTTATTCTGACACGGTGACACCGCCGGGTCGGCGGTCAAGCATGTCTCGACGGCGGAAACGAAATCCACGTCGTTGCCACCGATTTCGAGCGTCACCAAATCGGTGGTCGGGGAAAGCCGATCGAACTGTGGTGCGTTCACACCGAGCCGAGTGACCTGCGGCGCGGACATGTGATCAGTTGTCGCCGAAATACAGGACGCGTCCCGGAATACCGGCACAGCCAGCGCCGCTGCTATCTGCTTGGCATAGTCGCCCCGGCTCTGCGCACAGCCCGGTGGTACGAACTCGTTCGTCGGCTGACTCAAAGTAGCATCCGCCGCCCATGAATCACCCAGGGCGACATACTCTCTGAACGAGGGGGGTGCCGCGGCGGACGTCGGCATGCCCGAAAGAGCGGCACCGACCACCATACAGCTGATCAGCGCCCGCGCTGCCCCTCGCATACTTCCTCCAAGACGAATGTAGATATGTGGGATTTCGAACACCGCGAACTTAGCACTCATTCATCAGCACTGCGCAACAACAATCGGGAGAGGATGACAACCCCACCCGTCACAGTGACGTTTCGAAATTCGCCGAAAAAGCAGTCCAGAGGCAAAAATCCAGGAGACGCGGAAAACAACTCGTCTATATTCACAAAATTCGCAAATACGACAAGTCTCCTTAGTACGCAAAAAATGCTGTCACATAAATTTACGGATCAGATAACTCGCTCATCCGCAGCCGGTCGAGTCGGGCAGACTCACTGCGCACCATGCAATGACGAATAGCGACATCCATATCGTGCACATGCCGACCACCCACCACATCCACGCCGATAATCAATATTATGTCAAGTTACGGCCTGGAGTAGCATCCCCTGCCATACGCCACGACGACTTCGACCCGCCCTGGCCGAGCTCCGCCGCAATGACCGCTACTACGGCGGTTCACTCACACCAGAGACAGCCAATAGTCCTGGAATCGCAAGAACACCAACAGGTTCACTACGGCGTAGAACGTCGCCAATATAGTCCAGCGCCATTGCACCATCATGACGAGCATCGGGTGAGAGCTGCGCAGCTGTCCGCTGATCAGTGCCAACAGCGCAGGCGTAACCGCCCATACCACAATGCAATAGGGGCACAACGCATTGATCCGATAACCGGATTGGGAAATCCCAGAACAGCCGCCTGTTCGCTTACCAAGCGGTAGCTGAACTAATGTTCGACCGATGCTCGGACATTCACACGCGACCAGCGGCGCATTGGCCTGGTCTGCGGCGGCAACGATGCTGCCGATTACCGTACTGACCTATCCGGCGCTCCACGAGGCCACAGGGCGACTCGGTATGGCCGATCTATTGCTGGGAGTATTCCTCACTGCGGGAGCTGCTTTGCTGCCCGACGCAGACCATCCGAACGGCACGCTCGCACACACACTGGGCCCGATCACCCATTCTGCTTGCAAGCTCATCTCGTGGATTGCCGGCGGACATCGCAACGCTACTCACTCGCTTCTCTTCGTCGCAGCTGTCTTTACCGGTACCTGGGCAGGCGAGCAATGGCTCGGCCGCTGGTTCACTCTGGGACTGGTCTTCTTCCTATTGGCCTTGGCTGTGCGCGCACTACATCTGTGCCCATCCGGTAGCAGCTTCAAGGCGTGGGGACCTGTCGTGGTGCTGTCCACCGTGGGCACATTCGCGATGGAACATTGGATCGCGGACAAACCCGCCTGGCTACCATTCGCAATAGGCATCGGCGCATTGGCCCATCTGCTCGGTGACTGCCTGACCGATCGCGGCTGTCCGTTGTTCTGGCCCTTCGGTTTCCGCATCAGCTTCCCAATCATCGCTCGCACCGGGAACAAGGTCGAAATCTGGATCATGTCCCCACTGTTCACTCTCGGCGCCCTTGCCTTTCTTTGGTACAGCATCACGAATCAATCCTGATACCGTGCCGGAGCCACCGATTCCCAGGCTCGCCATAGTGATCACCGCACGGTGTCCTGTTACCGCCAAGCCAGTATCGTGCCCCTCCCCCCTTGATCCCGACCATATACTGCTCCCCACTGGATATTGTTGAACCGCGTGGTCGGCGGGGACATCCATGCGACCGATGGCCTGTTCGGCGGACTGGATTCGTGCGTACCCGCCAGCAAACCGGCATGTGTGCACACACCAAAGCAGCCGCTCTTCTCCTTGCTGATCTTACAAAATCACATTCTTGCCTAAAGTACTGTGCAACTCTTGAAGGAGTACTAATAAATAAATGCTTATATCTACATAACTCAATGAATTATTATTGCACGGCACTCTGACCGCTTGCGGTCATCCACATCAGGCTTTCCCCACTCCAACCACCCACCCGGTTGTTCCCCCGAGAAGTGGACGACTCCCCGACCTGGAATCTCTCCGGCACGGGACAGGTATGGGCCTGCCCCGACCTCGATAACCCGCTATCCGCGACATCCGTGCGCTATAGCAAGCCGGGCGGCATCTCCTACCGCCAGATCCCGGACATCTATATCGAGCAGACTGTCAGAACTTGCCGCTGTTGTTCGCCTCGGCAGGAGATGGGATCGGTTCTGCCACGTCCCAGTGCTCGACGATCAGACCGTCCTCGAGCCGGAAGATGTCGAATACGGCCATGGGGGTGCCGGCCCAGTCGACCTCGCTGAGGGTGACGACGAAGTTTCCCTGGCCGATCAGTCGGTGCACCTTTGTGTACGTCAGTGACTTACCCTCGGCCGCAAGGCCCGCCACGAACGCAGTGAAGCCTTCGATACCGTCAGCTACTTCGGGATTGTGCTGCACGTATTTTTCCGGAGAGACGAACTCGGCAATGCGCTCGGTGTGTCCACCCTGGAGGATCGTGGCGCAGAATTCGGAGACCTTCTGCTTGTTCCCTTCCGTGCGGTCGAGGTCCATGACCTCGGTTGCGCCATCGGTCTGGGTGTGACCGGAAGGAGTGGTCAGTCCGCCGGCTGCGATTGTGTCCCAGTGTTCGACGATCCGATCGTTCTCGTCAGTGTCGAACAGGTCGGCGGTCACCCAACGCGTCGTGCCACCCAGAGTTTGTGCCACGTGCAGGAAAACGTACCGACCGTCCTCGATCGCGCGGACCACCTCTACTTCACGCTGCGGATTGCGCGCAAGGAAGGGCTCGAAGAACGCGAGGAAGCCTTCCTTACCGTCTGCTACTCCCGTGCTGTGCTGCGTATACCGGTTGCCGGTGTACCGGTCGAGAGCCGCACGCGCCTTGCCGTCACGGATTCCGTGCAGGTACAGGCCGCGGGCGTTGTCCAGTTTCGCTGTCATGCGGCCATAATGCATCAGTAGAGTCGCATCGAGCGCGGCGGGGCCACAAGCCGATGCGCCCCTCCCCTATTGCTGTTCCGACTGCTCCGGCCGGTCGTGCGGGCGTCCCTCGTCGAGATGAGCGACCGTTCGGGGCATCCGCACCACCCCGGTATCGAGATCGATATCGAGCCGAGGAACGTACACCTGCCCTTCGCCGTCCTGGCTGCCTTCGCGCATAAGCTTCTTGCCTGGAAAAAGTTCCCCAATGACGCCCACATGCTCACGATACGCTCGAATAGCGGTCGAGTCGCTTGCCGCTACCCCACGCAGCACGGCGCGCGTATTACTACTAGAGCTATCCGCGTGGTAGTGGATACGAGTATTGACGGTGCCGGGCGCAAGTGATTAATTGAACAGCATGAGGAATGTGGCGACGGTCACTGTGAGTTGTATAGGAAGGTGGCAATGATCGCCAACGGCCCTATCTTTCAGTTGTGCTGGGTGGTGCGCGAGTTGGCCGCAGCTCAGCAGGCGTTCGCCAGGCAGTACGGAGTGGCGGACTGGTTCACCATCCCCGATGTACGCTTCGACGTCGAATCCGCCGAATTACGCGGTGCGCCTGCCGATTACACGATCAGTGTGGCACTTGGCTACGCAGGTGGCCAGCAATTGGAGTTGATCGAGCCGCGCGGCGGGGTGAGCTTGTACTCCGAGCATCTCGAGCGTATCGGCCCCGGACTACATCATGCCGCCTGGATACCCGATGATTACGACGCCGCGCTCACCGAGGCCCGTACCGCGGGCATCGAGATCGTCGCACGCGGCAGATTCGACGGCGTCGGACTGGAGTTCGCCTACCTCGATGGCGGGCCGATCGGCTCGTACATGGAGTTGATGCGATTGTCAGAACAGATGAAGGCGATGTTCGACTACCTGATTCCGACAGGTTTCGCCAACCCATGGTAATGGGTGGCAGCCTCGTTTCGCCTGCCTCGGCACAGATCGGCCCATGCCGCCGAGCCAGGACCCACATGGCGCGCTCGGTGCGCCGGGAAGGTGATTGACATGCGTTTCACCTACGCCGAGACAATGACCGATCCTTCGTACTACCTTTCCCTCGCCAAAGCTGCCGAACAGGCGGGATATACCTCTATGGCGGTTGCCGACAGCATGGCGTATCCGAAGGAATCCGACGCGAAATATCCCTACACCCCGGATGGGAGCCGGGAGTTCCTGGAAGACAAGCCTTTTATCGAGACCTTTGTGCTCAGTGCCGCGATGGCGGCGGTGACCACTACACTGCGGTTCACGCCGTTCGTGTTGAAACTGCCGATCCGGCCGCCGGTCTTGGTGGCCAAACAAGCAGCTTCGGTAGCCTCGCTCAGTAACAACCGGCTCGGGCTAGGGGTCGGAATCAGCCCGTGGCCGGACGATTTCGAGATCATGGGGGTGCCGTTCGGTAATCGGGGCGCACGTATGGACGAATGTATCGATATCGTGCGTGGGCTTATAGATGGCGGATACTTCGAATACCACGGAGAGTTCTACGATATTCCGCCGATCAAGATCAGCCCGGTGCCGACCGAGCCGGTACCGATCCTCATCGGCGGACACAGCAAACCCGCGCTGCGCCGGGCTGCGCAGCGCGGCAACGGATGGATGCACGCGGGCGGCGACGGCACCGAACTCGACCGACTGCTGGCCGAGCTGGATACCCAGCGTGCCGAGTACGGCACGCGCAAGGATTTCGAGGTGCATGTCATTTCGCTGGACGGCTTCACCGTCGACGGTATCAAACGCCTCGAAGACAAAGGGGTCACCGATGTGATCGTCGGATTCCGGGTGCCCTACACCACTGAGCAGGATACAGAGCGACTAGAGACAAAGGTCGCACATCTGTCCCGCTTCGCGGAAAAGGTCATCGCGAAGGTCAACCGGTGAGCTGTCCTCGGGACGGAAATACTTCTGCGTCAGGCCGAAGAAACCTTGCTTCGACCCGACGCGCCGGTTGATTCATACCATCTCTGGTACCCGAAGATGTGCGAATACCAGGTCGAACTCCCCGACCTCTAGCACATTTATGCTCAGCCGCTTGGTTGCCGCAGCTCTGATCCGAGTCGCCGGTTCCCGACTGGCCTTCATGGTTTCATCGTTCGCCCAGACAATCGCGGCCACCGCTCGCCCGGTTGCTCGGTTGACGAACAGACTCGCGCTGCGGAATCCGTTGATCCTCTCGGTCTGTGGTAGCGCTTCGTTGTTGAATACGTCGATCATTCGGTCGAGTCGGTCCGGATCGACTTGCGCCCACGTGCACCTGGTGCGGCAATTCCTGTCGGTTGGGTGGTCGCGGTGCATGAGTGCTATCTCCCATTCCTCGACCCTGTCGACCTGGCCACCGAGGGTTCGGGCCAGTCCATCACGCAACGACTGGACTCGATCGCCGCTGGCATGTAACGCTGTCTCGGATTCCCACGCGGACGTGGCGATACAGCGCCCGGTCAACCGGTCGACCATCATAGATAAACCCACCCACCCCTCGAGGTCGGACAAATTCCGCATCACTTCATCGCGGAGGTATGCGACCCCGTCATCGATAACCGACGGTTGGGCGACAAATGTGCTGGAACGTGCGTACACGGGACACCTCCTGCCCTGGTCAGGGTGGCGCCCCGGCGGCACCACCGGACATACTCACCTTCCTCCAGGGGTCGAGTATGCGCAATGCCGCTGAGCACGGTGGAGTTGTCTGCCCGATCGGTTACTCGGTCGCCGCGCTGTTCCAGGATGTAGATCGATCAGAGGGTGTCCGTGCTGTCGGATAACAGCTCGGATCGAAACACTCTGGTATCAGCGAGGAGCGATTCCGGCAATAGCCGAGGAGCGAATACCGCGGCGGCGGTAGCTGTCACTGCGCAGGTGGTCGCGATCGCCCATCCGGCCGGATCCAGCGGCCGACAACCGAAGTATGTGCACAATCCTGGTGTCATCACCACCGCACCGAGCACCGCGCCGCTTGTCGCGATGGTGAGCCAGACCAGTGGGCTGCGGTAGCCGGAGACCAGGGTCTGCCCGAGTTGGGCGCCGATGAGGGCAACCAATCCGATGGTGGCGGCACGACGCTGCGTACCAGTGAAACGGCCGAGGGTCCAGGCGACTGATGCGCTGGTCGCGGTGACGATGCCGCGGACGGCGAGAGCGCGCAGCAGGTCCGCACCCAGACGCGCGGGCGGTAGTTCAGCGAGTCGTTCGGCTGCTTGCCGCGCCTGTGTGTGCGGGTCGTCCGAGTCGGCCAGATCCGCTGTGTCTCGGGCGCGAGACAGGGCCAGCGCCATGGCGGGGAACATATCGGTCAGCATGTTCACCAGAAGGAACTGCCGGGTGCCCAGCGGGGCGTGGCCGCTGACGGCGGTGCCGTACAGTGTGAAGGCCACTTCACCGGCGTTACCGCCGACCAGCACGCCGACGGCATCGGTGACCCGCTGCCACATGCCGCGACCTTCGATGAGGGCATGCAGTAATGCCAGCGGATCGGGATAGGTGAGTACCAGGTCGGCGGCGTTGCGGGCAGCCGCGGAACTCTGCGCCGCCAAACCGATGCCGACATCGGCCGTACGGATCGCGGCAGCGTCATTACTACCGTCACCGGTCATCCCGACGACATGTCCCGCGCGGCGGAGCGCGGCGATGATCCGCACCTTCTGTTCGGGATCGACGCGGGCGAAGACTGTGCTGTGTTCGATCAACGCGGCTCGCGCGGTCTCGTCCAAACCATCCAGATCCGCACCGGTGACCACCGTGTCCGCCTCGATGCCTAGTTGCTGGGCCACTGCCATCGCGGTTACGGGGTGGTCGCCAGTGATCATTCGGACGCTGATGTCGTTGCGGCGCAATGCGGTGACGAGTGGAAGAGTCTGTGGACGTGGAGTGTCGACTAGTCCGAGGAAGCCGAGCAAGGTGAGCTCACCGACATACGATTCGACATCATCGGGCTCGGTGCGCAGGTCGCGGTGCGCTACCACCAGCACTCGTAGTCCCTGTTCGGCGAGTGTGCGAATCGCGTATTCCGCGCGCTCACGGGTGTTCTCGTCGAACAGAAGGGTGCCTGCTGCCTCGCCCATCTGTACCGTGCTGCAGCGTGGCAAGACGACCTCAGGCGCTCCTTTCACGATCAGGCGGAGCTTGCGGGTGGTGTGGCCGAGAGTGGCGGCGTAGCCGCGATTGGACTCGAAAGGGATCTCCTCGATCTGATCCCAGTGGCGAGCATCGCCCCCGAGCACCTCGTCGGCGGCCTCCAGCACCGCGCGGTCGGTGGCGTGCACGATCGGTCCTTCGGCGGGGTCTGGGCAAGCGCGGGCTGCCGCGCGTAGCAATGTATGTGCATCACTGGAGTCCGTGTGCGGGGGCCACTGCCGCTCGAGGTCTGCGAGGGTGGTCAGACGCAGACGCCCTTCGGTGAGGGTGCCGGTCTTATCGAAGCAGAGAGTGTCTATTCGCCCTAACGCCTCGACGGTCCGACTGGCTCGGACTAGAACGCCGTAGCGCGAGAGCCTGCGGGCGGCGGCAAGTTGAGCGACCGTCGCCACCAGGGGCAACCCTTCCGGGACTGCGGCGACTGCCACCGCTACGCCATCGGCAATCGCGGTCCGCAGCGACCGGCCGCGTAGTATCCCTAATCCGGTCACGACACCGCCGCCGGTCAAGGTCAGTGGTAAGGCACGGTCGGTCAGTCGGCGCATTTGCGCTTGCACGCCACCCTTTTCCGGCGGAATGGCTCCGGCCGCAGCACGGCCTGCCTGAGTGTCGGGTCCTGTCGCCACGACGACCAGGCGACCAGTGCCGTTGACGACAGTGCTGCCTTCGAAGACCATGCAGGCGCGGTCACCTACCGCTGCGCCCGGGGTCGCGGCGACCTGTTTTTCAACGGTCACCGATTCGCCGGTAAGCCCGGATTCATCCATCTCCAGATCGTCTGCGCGCAGCAGTCGCGCATCAGCGGGAGCTACGTCGCCTGCCTGCAGCACGATCACGTCACCGAGGGTGAGCAGGTTCGCGGGCAGTCGGTATTCATAAGGTTCGTCCGCGTCGAGTTCGAAGCGATCGATGAGCCTGCCAGTGAGCTTTTCCCGCTCGAACAATCGGTGCAACGCGTTTTCGGCGCGTTGCCGCTGCCAGGCCGAGACCAACGCGTTGGCCGCGAGTACTGACGACAACAGCACCGCGTCCAGTGGTGCGCCGAGGACGGCGGTGGCGACTGCTCCGACCCCGAGAATCGGCGTGAGCGGATCAGCCAACTCACGACGTAGTTGCCGCGCGAACAACGCCATGGACCTGGCTGTGGCAGGCCCCGGTATCCGAGTCGGCCGATTCGGTTCGGCACGGTCGGCTACCGCGACCGGCTCCGGTAATCGGCGCAGGACCTCCCCTGGTTCGAGTGTGTGCCACGGCAACAGCGGAGCGAGGGTCGCCGGTGGCTCGGTCCGCACTGCTCGCCATCCGCTGTAGGCGCCGGTGAGCAGCCCAGTGAGATGTGCCGCAGTTCCTGGTGCCGCCTTGGCACGCCGTTCCGGGGCGACAGCGAGCAGAAGTCCGCCTAAGGCAGCCGCCGATAACGCCAGCGAACGGCCGCGCTCACTCACCTGGCGGGCTGGGGCGATAGCGGCCAGGATCCGATGCGCCTGAGCTAAATCGCGACAGACCACGTCGGCGGACCACGGTAGGGTCCGCACACCATTTTCCCGGCCTGCGAGCCCGATAGCCACATCGGCCAACGCCAATGCCTTGTGTGCGCACGGACTGAGCATGGCGACCACATGGCCGTTTTGTTGCAGGTCACGTACCAGTTTGCTCAATGAGCGGGCCGGGTCGACGAAGTCGTCGGTCATCGACCGCAACTCGGCGGCGTCGGCGCCGGCAACGAGGATTACGCGTAGACCGGCGGTGCGCGCTCGGCTGAGTATCGTGGACGCGCGGCGATCGAGTTCTCGCCCGATCAGTACCCGCCCCACCGCCGTGCCATCGCTCTGGAGTTCTCGCCACACTGGGCGACGAGCCGCACCACGATCGGGTTTCCCTGTCCCTGGGTGCACCAGCCGTTGTCTACTCTCGCGTGGCGGAAGTTGCTCGGCAGGATCAGCTGCTCGCGGATCACCACTGGGATTCTCTTCGTCGTGCTGTGTCCACAGCACATGCTGGCTCGCGTTCCAGACCTCGGCGACCGACCACCCCTGGCCGGTCGCTTCGGCGGCGAGCACTATCCGACGCGCGGTCAACAATGTCTCGCCATCGATCACCAGCGCCGACAATCGATCCATCCGTCGCCAAACCCTGGGGCGAAGCGTCAGCACACCCGCTCGGCTCAGTAGGGTCGAGACTGCGGCACTGTAGGCTTCGCGGCTGGCGCGAGCTGCCTTGGGCGCACCGAGTTCCACAGCGTCGGCAGCGGTGAGCAGACCACGACCGCCTAGGGTTGCGGTGACCGCACCGGCGAGCGCGCCGGCAGCCGTTTCGTCGGCAACTCGTTCGATCGGCCCTTGCGGCATCGCGACGATGCGGGTGGCCGCCATCAGTGATTCAGGTCCGTCCGCGGGGCGGAGAGCTGTTTCGTCCTCCCAGCACCGCCACTGCGCGTATCTGGTCAGTGCCTCGGTCAGGGCGAGACTTCGGTGCACGATATCGACCAGTACATTCGCCGTTCCCTCCGCGGCACGGTTGCCCAGCGCATTACCGAGGGCATTGGTCGTGCTGAGTAGCAGGTCCGTGCGCTGATGACCGAGCCGCTGCTCGAGCGCTCCACGTACTCGGGGCTGGGTGTCGGCGAACGCTGAGACCGCGCGGACTACTCTGGCCGGCCCATACAACGGCAGCGTGGCTGCCATGGTCGACAACCCTATCGCACACACATCAACTACGATCTGGATTCCTGCCCGCAGCACCGGTTCCGGATCAGCAGGGTGCTCGCCGTCTCGGCAGAAGTTCTGGTCTTCGACCGCAGTGGCGGCCTCGATCGGCTCGATGCCCGCAATGAGGTCCGGCAGGTCGGCCGTGCTGTGCGCGAGCGCGGTAAGGACACGGGAAGGCACCTCGTGCACTCGCCACCGGCGTGGGCGGAGCTGGGCTTCCTGGCTCAGAGATGGCCATAGTTGCGCAGCGCGCTCTTCGCGCGGCCGTTTCACGCAGTCCGGTTTCAGCAGCGACGCGCTTGCTGCGACGGCATGTCTCGGGGCCTGTGCCGCCTTCGACCCCAGATCGACAGCCAATTCCATGCCGGCGAGCGCTGCCTCCGTCGCCACGGCAGTCGACGCCTCGAACCACCACGACGAAACGACTCCGCGCAGTGAAACACCCATATCCGGCAGCTACCCAGGACCGCATCCGGCAAACCGGCCGCAATGGCCGGTTTGCCGGACAGTGGTCTGCGACGGCATGGCGTGCTTCCTGCTCGCACAGACGCACGATCATCGCCACGAGGTAGCGCGGGAATCCGGCTCACCAGTCGCGGCACCGTTCTGTAGACCATCCACGTGACGCGCAGGATATCCGCTGCGGCCGGGCGGACTCCAGCGTGGGTTAGGTGTTGGCCTTCTTGTAGGCCTCGACTACTTCTGCCGAGATGCGACCACGTGCCGACACATCGATGCCGTTTTTGCGTGCCCACTCTCGGATGACAGTGGCCTGCTCGCGATCGTTTGCCAAGCGCGGGGCACTGCGGCCTCTCCGCGCCCGGCCGAGCTTGCGGGCGTGCGGCACCCACGGTTCGAAGAGATCACGTAGCCGACCAGCGTTGTCCGCGGACAAGTCCATCTCATAGGCTACGCCGTCCAGGGCGAAGGCCACCGTTTCCTCGGCATGAGACTCGCCGTCGAAGTCATCGATCAGCGTCACCACGACCTTACGTGCCATAGAGATAGTCCCTTCACGGTTACCGAGCGCGGGCAGTCGAAAACAATCGTAGCCAGTAGATAACAGATCGGTTCCGACTCTGCTGCAGCGGGGTCGTTATCGCGGTATCGCAAACGTGGAATCTGGTCGATTCGATTTCCCGCTCGCCTCCACCCGCTCTGCCCATGCGCCGCGCACCCACCTGGCATCAGACCGCGCTGAACTGCGGTAACAGGTGTGCCCTCATCCCGGCGCCAGCGCGGTAACCTGTGCCGGCTCCTATGGTCAGATCGTTTCCGGCCCCCATGCGACAATCGCCCAGATCACCACGACATCGAGTGCGATCACGAGGATCGACCAGGCCGGGTAGTAGGGCAACCACATGAAATTTCCGAGAATCGACAAAGCAGCCAGGCAGATCGCGATGATCCGGGCCCAGAGCGCGCCGGTCAGCAGACCCAGTGCAGCGATGGCCAAGAGGGTGCCGAGCACAATGTGAACCCAACCCCATGTCGTAGTGTCTAACTTGTATACATACTCCGTTCCCACGAGGTAGAGGTCGTCCTCGGCGACAGCAGGAATACCTTCGAAAATAGACAGCATGCCCACAGTCAGCAGCAGGACCGCGGCCGCGATGGACGTACCCGCCGCGATGCCGTGGCGCACTGGGTTCTGTTTCGATTCACTTGTGTGCGTCATCGGTCGCCTCCTTATCTCGGGAAGTGAATAGACCTCTTCCGAATCTCCATCAACCATGTGGTCCGACACTTCACCCACCCCGGATGACTCCGGTATCGGCAACCGCCGGGATGAAATTTCGATAACGACCGCACACGATGGGATCGAGTGAACTGTGTGCCAGGTACATTCCGGGGATCAGGCGCGGTAGGGATCTGTCGACAGACCGCCCGGGAGGCACGGTGACCACATCGCACGTCCCCGCTCTACGCCGCATCCCCCGCGCGGCGGAAATCACAGGCACGATACCGTCATTACCGTTCACACCACTCGTGCGAACTGATTTGCATACCGCCATCGACACCGTTTCGAACGTCCGCAACGGACATGTACTGCTCCTGTGCGCACCGGCAGGCACGGGGAAAACGGTCCTGCTGGCCGATTGGGCAGGCAAGCAGGCCGCAGGCGGACCCGAGGTGGCCTGGCTGACGATCACCGAAGAGCTCGACGACGCGATATCGCTGTGGACCGCGCTGCACACTCGATTCGACGTCACACCTGCGGAATGCGCCGCCTCACCGACCGGGCCCGCGGCGAGATTGGCCGAAGCTCTGGCTGCGCGAGCTACTCCGACGGTGCTCGTGTTCGACGACACTCACCTGATCACCGACCCGCTCGCGCTTGCTGGAGTCGAATACTTTCTGCAGCATGCGCCACCAACCGTCACAACGGTGTTGTGCGGACGCTTCGCGCTGCCGATCCGGTGGCACGTCCTCGATCTACAGGCGCGGCTGACCCGATGGAGCACGAACGAACTCGCCCTCACACTCGAACAGATCGACATGATCTGCCGTGAACATGGCTGCGAACTCACCGCCGCGGAGCTCGACACGCTCGGTACGCTGACCGATGGCTGGGCTGCACTGGTGCGCATCAGCGCTACCCATCTGGCCGTCGAAACCGGCGACCGCGCCACCGCGCTGACCGTTCTCGCCCGACCCGCGCGAGCACTCACGGAATTCCTGGCCGGCGAGTTGGTCGATACGCTGCCACCGGCGCTTCGCCAGTTCCTCACTTATACCAGCATTCCGGACTCGTTCACCGAAAAGTTCGCCGACGAGCTCGTCGGCGGCGGCGCCGGCCATTATCTGCGTGAACTCGAACGAACCCATTTCCCGATCAGCTCCGCTGTACGAGGCGAAGAGGTGTGGTTCACCTGCCACCCAATGGTGCGCGCTTATTTCCGCGCCGAAGCCAACCGACTCGGACGGCAGCTGTGCGTGGACCTGCACGCCCAGTCGGCCCGATGGTTGCGTTCCGAGGGGATGAACGCGCAGGCTCTGCCGCATCTGCTCGCCGACCCCGACCGCAGGCCGCTGGGGGAATTCCTGTCCGAGTGCGCGCTGCGCATAGTCCTCGACGGAGCCGGCGACGCCCTGTTCGAAGGAATCGCGCAATCCGCGCCCACATTGCTCGACGACCCTTTTCTGTGGCTGGTGCGAGTCGTCGACGCACTCGTCCACGGCAACACCACCACAGCCCTCGCCTGTCTGGATACAGCGACCGCCCGGCGTACGACCAAGAACTCGTTCGCAGGCACGGACCTGGTGCATACCCTCACCCTCGCCGCGACAACCGACGTCGCGGCAGTCACCGGAACCCTGAGCGGCGAGCTACCGGACGAGATCGCACCGATCGGTGACCCCGATATCGACGCGTACTCCGCGATCCAGATCGCTACCGCACAGATCGCAGGTGGCGCAGTCACGCGAGGCGAACAGGTGCTGCATGCGAGTCTCGCCCTGGCCGAGCATATCGGCCGACCGCGGTTGGTGTTGCGCGCGCTCACCAGACTGGCGTTCGCCGCGAACGCTGTCGATGCTGCCTCGGTAATGCGCGACCGCGCGGCACGCGCCTTGGCAATCGCCGAGGTGAACGAACTTTCGGCCACGATAGATGCCGTGCAGGCCACTGCTATCGCCGCCTATGGCGCCTACTTGCAAGGCGAGCCACCCGATCCGGCGCAGGTGACCACTGTTCTCGCCGAACACATCGATCACGGCGGGTCCTGCAAGCCCGTGGCAGGATGGCCCGAACAAGTGATCGGGCGGTTACTCGACTTAGAGGGGAGCGATAACCAGTCCGCCGCAGTCGACGCGCTACGCCGAAGCCTACTCACCCTGTTGGAGCACAAAACCTTGCCTGCCACGACCGGCAGCCTGATTCTTCCGGTGATGTGGGCGCTGTTGCGCGCGAACGACATCAGAACCGCGCAGGTGCTGGTCGATCGGGCCCGTAGTCTGGTCGGCGACCTACCCGAAATTCGCCTGGCCTGCGCAGCCTTGACTGCTGCGGCAGAGCGTCCCAAAGCAACCTGCGTCCTCCTCGAACCGCTGCTAAAGCATTCGGGCGGCTTGCGGCCGGTCAGCGCGATCACCGGTTGGCTGCTGTACTCTTCGGCGCAACACGAATCCGGCGGGCCCACCAGAGCTCTCGCCGCACTCGACAACGCGCTGGGCACTGCCGCCCCCCAGCTGCTCGTGCGGCCGTTTCTCGACATACCCACCGCCATTCCCCTGCTGGACAGCTACGCGGGCCGTTTCGGTCGATCGGAGAATTTCGCCGAGCTGGTCCGGCGACATCCCGCTGTGTACCGCAAAGCGACCTATCCCGCGCTGACCCGTACCGAGATGATCGTGCTCAAGCAACTACCGTCCGGTCGCACCACGCAACAAATCGCTGCCGATCTCGGTGTCTCGGTCAACACTGTGAAAACCCATTTGCGGGGCATCTACGGCAAGCTTGGATCGAATTCCCGGGTCGACGCCCTCGACCACGCCCGCCGCGGCGGGCTGCTCTGATCCGACGCTACTCTGATCCGGCTCGGCTGCCGGTGGTCGCGCCGTAGGCTACCAGGCCGCATGGCTAGCGGCCGGGATCTACCATGGCGGAGATCTGTGCGACCAGCTGCCATGGCCGTTTGGCATCGGTTGTCGCCTTACCGCTGGTAAGTATCGCACCCGACAGGCCGCGCCCAGGGTCAGCCCAGCCATACTGGGTGGTCAGACCACTACGCCCGAAATGCGATGTGGTATCGAGTCCGAACTTCGATCTGCGCCCGCCGAGTTCGAAACCGGCTCGGCTGACTCGTCCGGCCACTCCAGGAAGCCTGCGCGCGGGCCGCACCGCCTCGGCCAAGGTCTCCTGCCGGACGATTCGGCGGCCATCCGGCGCACCACGCGTGAGGATGTCGTAGAAACGCGACAATTCGAATGCAGTGGTGACCAGATTCCCGGAAGGCAGCTCGGCGAGCAGGAAGGCGTCGGCCGCGGAGCGGGATACCTGATCCATTCGTCCACCGATCGCTTTGCGGGCCAGGTAGCCGGCTATCCGCGAGGGAGCGGGTCCGGTTCGGACGCTCGGTACAACAGCGCCGAGGTCTTCGGGGCGTACACCGAAGTTGTTCCAGCGGAAGCCGAATGGGTCGAGAACTTGTTCTTGGAGATGTTCGCGCAGGCGCTTGCCGGTCGCCCGCTGTACCAGCAGACGCAGAATCAGGCCGCTGGTCAATGCGTGATATACCCGGAAACGACCCGGCTTCCAACTCGGGACGAGATCGGCCAGTGCACGGATGGCCAGTTCCTCGTCGAGTACCAGGTCGACGCCCCGATACGGCGGCGTGACAAAAGGCACACCAGCGGAGTGGGAGAGTACATCACCGATCGTGATGGCGGCCTTGCCATGCGCCGCGAACTCGGGAATATAGACACTCACCGGCTCATCCGATCCGAACGCTCCTTGCTCGATGAGCATGTACGCGGCCGCACCGGCAACTCCCTTCGCGGTCGAGAAACCGCAGAACGGCATATCCGGGGTGACGAGCACTTTGGCCGCGTCCGGACCATCGCCCGGCGCATTTCCCCAGCCATGACCGATGGCTCGGTTCAACGCGATCTTGCCGTTGCGCCGCAGGCATACTTGAATCGCTGGAGACGTACCGAGTCGGTACCAAGCTCGCACCGACTCCCATATCGATTCGATGTCGTCACGGTTGATCCCGGTCGCCGCGGGCTCGTCCTCATGGCCGAAAGTCGACACTGCGGCCAAGTCCTCCGCGATCTCCACTGATCCGGCCGTATGCGCGCTCACCCGTCCAGCTTATCGGCGGCGAGCCGGATTCGCCGGTGCCCAGCGCCCGAGCGGTGGCGAGTCCGTACCCGATCGGAACAGACGCCAGAATCATAGAGCAGACAGCGGCGGCTGAAGTACGGCGGACGGGCGCTGCCGATAGTGCCGATTATTGTGTGCGCCAACGTGACCTACTCGGGTGATGCCCTCCCCTGCTGGACTGCCTGTTGTTCGTATCGACGAAGACCAGGAGCGTTTCAGGGTGCCGGAGTCTCGTGTATAACTGCCATCGACCCGGTCGACTCCACCGACAAGCGATAGTGAGAAACGATGGACGGTTACCTGAACCAGGTCTCCCACGGCACGACCTCCTCCGGCTATCCGACGCGCGAGCCAGAAATCCGCGTGATCGCGACACCGCGCAGCACCGACTTGGTTATCAGCGCACTGCTGTGGTTCCTGCCCGCAGCGCTGGCTGTGATGTCGGTGGTCTTCGCACCGTGGTTTCTGCTGAGCAGCGGCATTTGCGAGACCAGGCCGGACTGCTTGGTCGACACCAGTGCGGGCGTATGGATCATGGTCGGCGGCGGTCTCGTCGGATTCTCGGTCGGCGCAGTGCTGTCGGGCATGGCGGCCAAGCACGGCCGGGCGCTGTTTCCCGGCGCGTTGGTCGGCGCCTTGCTGGTCTTGCTGTCTTGGTTCGCCGCCTCGTTCGCAATAGCTTGAGAACGCCGCAACGCCCGCGCCAATGTCAAGGATGCGCAGGGTTTCGGTTGTCTGCTTGGGCGGCCGGGAGATTCGCGATGTGAGCAGGCAGGCCACTGCAGCGGGAGCGACGGCGAGCAGCCCGGCCGATGCCGTGCGACAAGCATTCGTCGGCATCCGAACCGATACGACCCGCCCCAGCTCGCTCTTCCGCACCACAGCGGAACACTATCGGCCAGAGGTCCCCGTGATGCTGTGTTCCTTGTCCAGATAATCGCACGTTTCGGGCCGGAGGCTGCGGATACCAGATCTGCATCACTTAACATCACGAATGTGATCACGATGGCCACTTGGAATGTCCTGCATCGCGTCCATGCCGAGAACTGGTACGAAAATGTCGCGACGCGCTGGCCAGATGAATCCGCCCGGATCGCCGAGATCACCGCTCAGGTGGCCGAGCGCACCGAACGGATCATCGCACTGCAGGAAGTCAGCGGTGATCAGCTGGCTGATCTTCGAATAGCCTTGCCATATCGAACTTTTCATACAATGCGGTACAAGCGCTTGCCGACTCCACGCCGGATGCCCAGCTCTCTGCTCGACAGTGGTGAGTACCTCGTGGTACTCACCACCGCGCCGAGCAGAGAACTCGGCGCCGAAACATTCACGCACGACGGAGGCAAAGGCGCACTGGTCGTCGACGTCGACGGAATAACCGTGATCGCCACGCACGTAACGGGCGACCAGCGACGCACGGGCCAACTGTCCCGCCTGGCCGAACTCGCCGCCACCGCAACAGACCGCGCCACAGTGCTACTCGGCGATTTCAACACCGACCGCACCACGGTCGCCGCCGGCTTGGGCAACCGCTTCCGCATCGCCGAGTACGCTCCCGACGCACTGCCGACTCGACCACGCACCTCTGGCACGAAGTCGCAATACATCGATCACATCGTCGTGCACGGCGCGACTGTGACCACCGCGTCGGTCGACGACATCAACGGAGTATCCGATCACAATCTCGTCCACGCGACTGTCACACTCTGAGCAGCTCGCGATATTGCTGTCCATCACCGGGTCACAGCCGAACCCTTGCACCACAATCCGTCGACGTCCCACTCTGTCCGCACCGATCACTCCGGACAGAGTGCATTACCCCGCACCCGCTCCGGCATCACTGCCCACTATGACAAGCGGTAGTATGAACCAGTGCTAAATCCGACAGTA
This sequence comes from Nocardia sp. TBRC8007, assembly GCF_056629435.1. Taxonomy (NCBI): domain Bacteria; kingdom Bacillati; phylum Actinomycetota; class Actinomycetes; order Mycobacteriales; family Nocardiaceae; genus Nocardia; species Nocardia sp. TBRC8007. Next base: position 76,443 of record NZ_JBWSOR010000003.1, read on the forward strand.
ATGGTGGCGCGACTGCGCGGCGCCTTTGTCGGATCCGCGGCCGGGGCGGTGAGCATCGCCGGGCACGCTCTCGGCGGCGGCACACTATTTCCCGGCGTGTGGACTGTCGCGGCGTTGATCGTAACGTGTTCCTCGGTCGGCGTGCTGGTCAGTGCCCGATCACAACGACACGGCCTCGGCGAGATCCTCTTGATGCTCACGATCGCGCAGGCTGTCGCGCACCTCACGCTGACCTCGTCGGCCGGGCATCAGCACAGCATGAGTACAACGCCGGTGATGCTAGGCACCCATCTGGCAGCCGTCCCGATCGGCGCGCTGCTCATCCGCTCTGCCGAACGAGCAGTACTGCGGACGGCTTCCGACATACACCACACGGTGCGGATCCTGGTCGGCGGTCCTGCCGCGCCTGCCGAGATCCGCTCGATCGCTATCGGCCGTGCGCTGCCCGGTCTCCGGCCTCACCCGCTCGGTTCGGGCTCCGGCCTGCGTGGCCCACCCCGCTGCGACTGACCCGCTATCGAGTGCGGATGCCACACGCCCCGGTGCCACCGATGGCGGGCGGCCCATCGCGCGCTCGAGGGTGCGACATATTCCGCCCCCAACGAGCGATCCAACGCTGTCATGATGTTCTCCAGCACGCGCTGCACTCGCCACCCTAGGCTGTCCACCCTTCGCGGGTGCCTGCTGCGGTTCGATGTACTCGAACCGCACATCGGTCCGGTGAGTGCTCTGAGCACCGCACAGGGAGCACATCAGCAACCTCATTTTGGAGTTCCATGAATACCGAACCCGCCAACCCGCTCCACCCGGCTTCACGCACCACACGTATCCTGCGCAGCGTGGCAGCCGCTACTGTGCTGCCTTTCCTCATGGTGGCATGTTCGTCGAACAACGGCGCGGATACCACATCAGCGGCCGATGCCGTAACCGTCTCCGATCAATGGGTCAAGGCGGCAGACAGCGGGATGTCGGCCGCGTTCGGCACCCTGAGCAACGACAGCGATACGCCACGCACCGTGATATCGGCAAGCAGCCCGGCTTCCGATCGGGTGGAGTTGCACGAGGTGGTCACTGGCGCGAACGGGACGAAGTCGATGCGACCCGCTCCGAATGGTTTCGTAATTCCGGCACATGGCCGAAGGCACCTACAACCCGGTAAAGATCACATTATGTTCATGGATCTGCGCGGACCACTGCGCACGGGTTCGGAGACGTCGATCACGCTGACTTTCGACGACGGCTCCGCCTCGACCTTCACTGCCCAGGTGCGTGACTTCTCCGGCAATCAGGAGAACTACGCACCCGGTCACGCCGACGATTCTTCGCACGTCGGCACGCATACTCCAGCACACAGTGGCTGAGCGGAACGGATCGCGGCCTGCGCGCATCAACCGGCGACGTCTGCTCGGCGGTGGTGCCGCGGCGGGCGCCGCCGGGATCGGCCTCGGTATGGTCGCGCTGACCGGACGACACGAACCAGACATCGCCGACCACCTGGCGACAGTGCCGTTCTATGGAGCGCATCAAGCGGGCATCACCACCGTCCCGCAGGCACACGCGGCATTCGTCGCGTTCGATCTGCGACCCGGCACGAAGCGCGAAGATCTCATGGGGCTACTGCGGATCTGGACCGGCGACATCGCCCGACTCACTCGCGGTAGGCCTGCGCTCGCCGATACCGAGCCCGAGCTCGCACAACGACCGGCGCGGCTCACCGTCACGATAGGATTCGGGCCCGGAGTGTTCCAGCTCGCCGACCTCGAACATCGGAAGCCGGTCTGGTTGCGGCCTTTGCCGCCGTTCTCTATCGACCGGTTGAAACCCGCCTGGACAGGTGGCGATCTGTTGCTGCAGATCTGCGCCGATGAAGTGACCACGGTGTCGCACGCGGTGCGCGTGCTGTGCCGGAGCGTGTCTTCTCTGGTCACTGTGCGTTGGGTACAGCGCGGCTTCCGCGACGCCGAGCCGGGGAAAACGCCGCGCAATCTGATGGGTCAAGTCGACGGCACGGTGAATCTCGTCCCTGATACGCCTGAGTTCGCCCGCCTGGTGTGGGACGACGGCGCCACCCAGCCCTGGCTGGCCGGCGGTACCTCGTGCGTAGTGCGGCGGATCGCGATGACACTGGATACCTGGGACGAAATCGACCAGGATGGCAGGGAACTCAGCGTGGGCCGTACCGTGACCAACGGCGCCCCATTGACCGGGACCGACGAGTTCGACGAGCCCGATTTCACCGCTGTGGACGCGAACGGTATCCCGGTCATCCCGCCGTCTTCGCACATCGCTCGCGCCCATCACACACATGACGGTGAACGATTCCTCCGACGTGGCTACAACTACGACGACGCACCCGCACCCGGCAGGATCTCGAACTCCGGTCTGCTGTTCGCTTCCTACCAACGGGACATCGACACTCAGTTCCTTCCCGTCCAGCGCCGCCTCGCGGAATTCGACGCGCTCAATACCTGGACCACGCCGATCGGTTCCGCGGTGTTCGTGATCCCGCCCGGAGTGTCCGCACCCGACGGTTATCTCGGGCAGTCACTGTTCGAGGCATGAACCGCTTCGGGGGCCTGCGGCCCAGCCGCAGGCCCCCGACCGCATCAGCTCCACAATACGGCAACGAATACATTGGCGATCGCCAGCGCACCTGCGGCGTGGGCGAACCACGGCACCGATTTACCCCGCTTGTGATCCGCGTACCCCATCTCGGCGAACGCGGCGACCATGATGGCTATGACCAGTTTGACACCGATCTTCACCATGTTCGGATCCTTACCGAGCGAATCGATCGATTCAGCCATCCCGACGAGGATCAGTCCGGTGACGATCTGCAATCGCGCCCCCCACACCATCAGCTCGGAGACTACGGGCTGCCGCGCGGCGTAACCGCCGATCACAGCGGCTAATCCGAGCAGGTGCGCAATGACGACGATGTCATAGACGAATTCCGACACATCCACAGTGCAAACTCCCCACGTTTCGGGTAACAGTTCACTGTTCTACCCTGGGGATGATCGAATACGCCAATTCGGTACAACACCGGTAGACACGGTCGGCACGAGTCGTGACCGCCGACAATCGCCTGTCCGGCCGACGAGAGAACGAGGTCTACTGCCGATAAGGACAGCCGGATGGTGCTGTGGTTTCCGGCCGCGAGCGATCCGTGCTCAGCCGGTCGCGCCGAGACGAGCCCTGGCGTCTCTGCGCACTCCGAAGGCCACGCCGATCTCCGTGGCGCCCAGCACGATCAGCCATATCCCCGCCACCATAGCCAGTGTGGCCACCGACCGCACCGGCCAGACGATCAGCACGATACCGGCGCCTGTGGTCAGCACGCCGAACAGCAGTTGCCACCAGCGTCCTGGCAACGCAGGCTCGGAGAGCGCGGTCGTCAGCAATGCGATTCCGCGAAACAACCAGCCGATACCGATCCACAATGCGAGCAACAAGATCGAGGTCAACTCGTCACGGAAGCAGAAGACCCCGATCACGATGCTCAGCACACCGGCGATGAAGGACAACACCCGCACGCCTGCGCCCACCGGTGCGCCGAAGGCTGTCGCCAGCTGCAGAACTCCGCTGACCACCAGATAGATGCCGAAAATGATGCCGGCGGCCAGCAGTGTTATCTCCGGCCACGCCACGATCAGAATGCCGAGGAGCACCGCGAGAACACCGGTGACCAGAACAGTTTGCCATGCACTGCGAACAAGGGGTTGAAGTGGCCCTTCTAGCACACTGTTTGTCGTCATTACCTGATGCTATCGCCGAGGCATAGATGTTTTCTGATTATTTGCCAGTACGTGCAGTGTTGACGATTCACCAGCAGCGGCACAGTGACGCCCGACATGCACGTTTACTGCCTGCCCAGCCGGGTAGTAAACGCTGAGTGGCTCTTCACGTACGCCCCCGGGTGAACGGGTGGGTCGGGTTCGAACGAGGCTCGGGTGGCGAGGAGAAGAGGGTGGCGGTTCTGCTCGTGCTGCAAGCGCGTGGGCTGGGTGATCTACTCACCGCAGTCCCGGCTCTACGCGCGCTGCGCCGAGCCAGACCACGCGACCACATCGTTCTGGCCGCACCGCAACGACTCAAACCGATCGTCGATCTGATTTCCTCTGTCGACGCTCTGGTACCCACCACCGAACCGGACGACCTGCGCTGGAACGCGCCCGCACCAGAACTCGCGATCAACCTGCACGGCCACACCGCCGAGAGCATCGTCGCGCTGGCCAAGACGCAACCTGGGCGCATCCTCAGCTATCACAACGCGGCGTTCCCCGCGCTGTCCGGGCCCGAGTGGCAGACCGATATGCACGATATGGACCGCTGGTGCCACCTGCTCGAATACGGCGGCATCATGGCCGACCGCCGCAACCTCGGATTGGTTCCACCGGTCTCGACCACCAGCCACCGGGACTGTGTGGTCGTACATGTCGGTGCGGGCGCACCGGCCAGACGCTGGCCACCGGACCGGTTCGCCGCAGTCGTCCGGCACCTGCTGGTACTCGGGCGCGAAGTAGTGCTCACCGGCGACGAGCACGAACGCGAGCTCGCGCTGAGCATCGCCTCACGAGCCGGACTATCGGCCAACCGGGTACTCGCCGGGGAACAGAATCTCGTCGAACTGGCCGCCACCATCGCCGAGGCAACACTGGTGATCTGCGGCGATACCGGTGTCGCACATCTGGCCATAGCGTTCGGCACCCGCACTGTCCTGTTGTTCGGCCCCACCCCGCCCTGGCGTAACGGTCCACCCCCGCATCTATCGAACAGACACGCCGTGCTCTGGGCAGGCCACCTCGGCGACCGTGACGCCGACGTCACCGACCCCGGCCTGCTCTGTATCGAGGTCGACGAAGCGACCGCTGCCGTCGACAAGCAGTTGCGCACCCATAAGTGGCGCGGCACGGGCATCGACCGCCGTGGGTCGGCTTACCGCCGCGTCGGATGACCGCGCTGCCAGGGGATGCGCACCTCGGTACGACGACCAGGCAGCATCCGGTGGAAACCGGTCAGCGTAGACGTTCCGCGTCCCTGGTGAGCGCAATCAAGATCTTGCTGAGCGCTACCAGCTCCTCGGTTGTCGCTCCCTCGTCGATAGCGGTGGCGACATCCTCGGCAGCACAGCGGGCGGCGAACCAACGGTCGGCCAAGTCGGTCGCCTCCTGGGCACTGAGCACCACCGAATCATCGGGGATCCCGGTTCCTTTCAAACTGTTGCGATGTTCGTAGGCACGTTGACGACAGGACTGCCGACAGTACCGGCGACGACGACCGGCCTCCGACTCCAGAATCTGGCGCCCACACCACAGGCAGGACAGCACGCGGCGCGACATGACGAAGAACCCTAGTAGCCCACCGCCCATGGCCCGCGCTCTGCCCCGGGGAATCACCCGGCAGGGCGCGTACGCGCGCCGAACGCCCCGCCCTTCGATAGCACTACAGCCCTTCGATAGCACTACAATGGAACGGTTCATCGCGACCATGTTGGGAACTACTGGCGCTGGTCCGGTCGTTGTACATCAGGTCCAGAGAGCGCCGTGCGCTCATGCGGACACGGTCCGCCCCGCGCGGACACGGTCACCACGCACGAAGACTCGAGCACACAGGGAGAGGCACACCATGGCAGATCGCGTACTCCGAGGCAGTCGGCTCGGAGCGGTGAGCTACGAGACCGACCGCGACCACGACCTCGCTCCGCGGCGGATCGCACGGTATCGGACCGACAACGGCGAGGAATTCGATGTCCCGTTCGCCGATGAAGCCGAGATTCCGCCGACCTGGCTGTGTCGCAATGGTCAAGAAGGCGTGCTGATCGAGGGCACCGGTCAAGAGACCAAGAAGGCCAAGCCACCGCGCACCCACTGGGACATGCTGTTGGAACGCCGAAGCAAAGAAGAGCTCGACGAGTTGCTCAAAGAGCGCCTCGAGCTGCTCAAGGCCCGCCGCCGCGCCTGACGGTCTACTGTCGAGGTGGTGGCGGGCACGTCGATCGGCGCGCCTGGCACCACCTTGTCCACCTGGTCTCTTACCGGCTCATCGTCTGGCCACCTCATCGCCGCAGCACAGCGGTTGGTCACTCTGGTCGGCCCCGCCGATCTGTCAGTGGCTGGCCACCTTGCGGTAGCGCAGCAATGCCAGCGGTATGGCCACCACGAGAATCGCCATGGAACAGGCCACCGCGTATTCGACACAATGGTCGGCCGCCCAGCCACTGGGCGGAACGAAGGCGGGAGGTGCACCGTTGTCGAACAACTTGCGGCCCGACGCCGACACCGCGGTGATCGGATTCCACTCCGCAACCGTGCGTAGCGGGCCGGGCAAGGTCTCGGCTGAGATGAATGCCGAAGAAATGAAACACAGCGGGAATAGCCAGATCAGCCCGGCGCTCTGGGCTACCTCGACCGTCGGTGACAAAAGACCGGTCAGCGCGCCGACCCAGGACATCGCGAACGCGAACAGAAGGATCACCGCGAACGCCAGCACGGCGTCGCCGACACTACCGTGGATCCGCCAGCCGACGACGTACCCGCATCCGACCATCACGGCCAGGCTGAGAATATTGACCACCAGATCCGACAGGGTGCGGCCCATCAGCACAGCCAGCCGCGACATCGGCAGGGCCCGCATCCGGTCGATGATGCCTTTCTGCAGGTCACCTGCGAGACCGACGGTGGTGAATGCGGCGTTGAACGCGACCGTCTGGGTGAAAATACCGGCGAGCAGGAATTCTCGATACTGACCGCCGCCCAGCGATGCGCCGAAGATGTAGGCGAACAGGAATACGAACATCAACGGCTGGATCGTGGCTGTTACCAGCAGGGTCGGCACCCGCAGGATGGTCAACAGATTGCGGTGGGCGATGATCGCACTGTCCCGGAACAGCCGCAGCCGTGGGCCGGAATCAGTGTGTATCGCAGCCGTGTCCGGCTTGTTCCTGCCTCGCTGGGATGCCTCCCCGACCACCGCCGTGCTCACGACATGATCTCCTCTTGTATATCGTCGGCCTGTGATTCCGCTGCGGGGGCACCACCCGGCTTACCGGTGAGAGAAAGGAACACGTCATCCAAACTGGGTCGGTGCACATTCGCGTCGACCACGCACACACCCGCATCATCGAGCCTGCGCAACGCTTCCACCATGGTGCGCGAACCGTCCCCGACCACCACTGAAGCCTCGTCGGTGCCTGCCTCGTGGCTGGGCTCGCCGATACCGACATGCGCGAGTACCTTTAGCACGGCCTCAGCGTCTTGCCCCGCGGCCAGTGTCACGGTAAGCCGATCACCGCCGATGGAAGTCTTCAGTTCGTCGGCCGAACCACGGGCGATGACCCGCCCGTGGTCGATGACTGTGATGCGGTCTGCCAACAAGTCCGCTTCTTCCAAGTACTGCGTGGTCAGCAAGACCGTGGTGCCATCGTCGACGAGATCGCCGATAACCCGCCACATTTCCAGCCTGCCACGGGGGTCCAGACCGGTGGTCGGCTCGTCCAGCACGACTACGGCAGGTCGGGCGACCAGCGCGCCGGCCAAATCGAGCCTACGTGCCATGCCACCGGAATAGGTACCCGCTCTGCGGTGCGCGGCATGCTCCAGCCCGAGCGCTCCGAGCAGTTCAGCGGCCCTGGCAGTCGCTTGCCGGGCAGGCATTCCGTACAGCCGGGCCACCATCCGCAGATTCTCATAGCCGGAGAGGTTCGCATCGACGGCAGCATACTGACCGGACAGGCCGATCCGCTTACGCGCCGCACCAGGGTCACGCAGCACATCGATGCCTGCCACCCGTACCGATCCAGCGGTCGGCTTCAACAGGGTGGTGACGATCCGCACGGTCGTCGTCTTGCCCGCGCCATTGGGGCCGAGTAAACCCATTACTGTGCCGTTGGGGATCTGCAGGTCGATCTTGTCCAGTACGCAGGCCCTTCCATAGTTTTTCACCAGGCCTGTTACCTCCACCGCCAAACTCACCGACGCGTCTCCCTTGTTTCCATCCACGCTCGCAATATCGGCCCTATCACCGCCAGCGCCTCCGGCGTCGTCATCGCGGAGTGCACACAGCGAACCTCATGGTCATGAATAGTGCCGGTAAGGAACGGCTGCCAGGCCTCGGCGCGCCGATCCGGAGCAGCCCGGTTGATCTCGTCGTCACCCGCGGTGAAGAACAACAGATCACCCTCGAAAACACGAGGCTGGAAGCTGTGCGCGAGCACAGTGCCGTTGGTATAGCCAGCGTACAGCCGCTCCAGATGCTCGACGGTCAGCGCCGCGAACGGTCCGGACTGCGCGCGCAGCAGCTCGGCCGCGTCGAGCAAACTCATCTCCGGATCGATCTCTTCACCGAGTTCGGCATTACCGAACTCCCCGATGATCTCGGACAGACGCGGGGTAGCGCGATCGAGCAGCTCGTCGGAGAGCCGGTAGCTGTCCATCATCGCCAGTAGCGCGACTTGCGCACCCTCGTGCTGCAACTGCACCGCTATCTCGTGCGCGATCAGACCGCCGAGCGACCAACCGAGCAGGTGGTAGGGTCCTTCCGGCTGGATCGCCTTGATAGTGGCCACATAGTGGCTCGCGGTCTCGATGATGGACTCGTAGCCGTCATCCCCCGCGACATGTGGAGCCTGTAGGCCGTACACCGGCCGATCCGGCGCAAGATGCGCGAGCAGTCCCGAGTAGCACCAAGCCAATCCGATCGCAGGGTGGACACAGAACAGTGGAGCCTGGCCTGCTCGCACGCTCGGCCGGATCGGTAGTACCGGTTGCAACACTGCGGCGACCGCGACATCCGGATGCGTGCCCGCACTGTCCAGTCGCGCCGCGATGGCCGCTGGGGTCGCCTCGCCGAACATCAGCTGCACAGGCAGATCGATACCTGCTTCCCTTACCTGGTTAACCACTTTTGTGGCCAGCAGCGAGTTGCCACCGAGCTCGAAGAAGCCATCGTCCGCGCCTACCGACTCGATACCGAGCACCGTGGCGAAAGCCTGGCACAACACCGTCTCGGTGGGTGTGGATGGCGCGCGGTACCCGACCACGGCGGTGAACATCGGCTCCGGCAGCCGTGCTCGGTCCACCTTGCCCACCGGATTCAACGGCACCTCGTCGAGCACCATAATCGACTGCGGGGTCATGTAGTTCGGCACCAGCCCGGCCAGATGCTCGGTCAATTCCGCTGCGGTGAGCGTGCTCCCCAGATGACCCTTCACGTACGACACCAATGCTGTCACGCCCGCAGGCGTACGGTGACCGACCGTGATGGAGAACTCCACATCGCTGTGCCGGGCGAGCGCGGCGTCGATTTCGCCCAGTTCGATACGGAAGCCACGGATCTTGACCTGGTGGTCGGTACGCCCGACGTATTCGATCTCCAGTGCCGATGTCGCGTGCAGCCCACGGCTCCTCGACCCGCTCCACCATCGCACCAGATCACCGGTGCGGTACATCCGCTCTCCCGGTTTCCCGAACGGATTCGCGACGAACCGCTGTGCGGTCAGCCCAGGACGATTCAGATAACCGCGGGCCAGCGCGTCTCCGGCCAAGTGCAGCTCGCCGCTCACCCCGATCGGTGTCGGGTGCAGGCGCGCATCGAGGATAGCCGCGTTGACACCGCGGATAGGGCCACCGATGGTGATCGGCGCACCTGGCGCCATCGGCGGCGAGATCACCGTGACGATAGTGGTCTCGGTGGGCCCGTACACGTTGTACAGGCGGCGTCCGGGCGCCCATCTGGTCACCAGGTCTGGTGGCAGAGCCTCACCACCGACAAGCACATGCTGCAATTCGGTAACCCCGGCGGGGTCGACCGTCCCGAGGGCCGCGGTAGTGATGAACGCGTGCGTGATTCGCTCCTCGGTGAACAACCGCCCTAGCTCGGCGCCGCCGACCACGCCGGGGGGTGTGATCACCAACGTCGCCGCCCCACCGAAGGCCAGCAGCAGATCCAGCATCGCGCCGTCGAAGCTCGGTGTAGCGAAGTGCAGCACCCGGCATCCTGGTTGGACATCGAACCGCTGGGCGGTCTCGGCGGCGAAATTGGACAGCCCGCCGTGTGTGACCAGCACGCCCTTCGGAGTGCCGGTCGACCCGGAGGTATAGACCACGTAGGCCGGGTTGTCGATCCGCAGTGGCGCGATTCTTTCGATATCGTCGATCGGCTCGTCCGAGAATCCGCACACAAGGTCATGGACTCGCGGGGCGTCCAGCGCGATCCACTCGGTGCTCTCGGGCAATTCGCCGCGATAACCCGATAGTGTGAGACCCAGCGCTGCACCAGAATCCGACAACATGTGCGTAATGCGCTGCTGCGGGTACAGCGGGTCGACCGGCACGAAGGCCGCACCGGTCTTCGTGACCGCGAGCATCGCCGCCACCGACTCGATCGACCGTGGAATCCCCAACGCCACCAGCGTTTCCGGACCCACGCCACGCGCGATGAGCAACCGGGCGAGCTGGTTGGTCCAGCGCTCCAGCGCATCATAGGTCAGCTCCGCGCCGTCCGATACCAGGGCGACCGCATTGCGGTCGATATTCGCTGCCCGCTCGAAGACCTGAGAAAAGGTCACCGGGCGGTCCGGCTTCGCGCCACGCACCGGAGCCAGCCCGGACCACTCAGCGGGATCGAGCAGTTCCAGATCACCGACGGCGGTGGCGGGGCTCGCGGCGATCGCGGTGAGCAACCGGGACAGTTGCTTGCCGAGCCGTCGCGCGGTCGGCTTGTCGAACAGATCCATCGCGTAGTTCACCGCGATGCTGATACCGGCCGGATCTCGCTGCGCGGTCTGCGTTTCGGTCACGGTGAACTGAAGATCGAACTTGGCCACTCCGGTATCCGTATCGACCGTCTCGATCCGCAGCTCTGGCAAGTCGAGCCCATCGAGCGGTTGATTACGGACCGATAGCATCACTTGGAACATCGGATGATGCGCCTGAGATCTAACCGGGTTGAGCACCTCGACGAGGCGCTCGAACGGCAGGTCCGCGTGCGCGAAGGCGTCCAGATCGGCCTCGCGCACGGTGTGCAGCAGGTCGATGAACCTGGCATTCGAGTCGATCCGGGTACGCAACACCAGCGTGTTGACGAACATTCCGACCATCTGGTCCAGCACGGAGTCGCCACGGCCCGCGATCGGTGAGCCGACAACAATGTCGTCGGTGGCGGTCATCCGGTGCAGCAGGACCGCGACCGCGGCATGCAACACCATGAACAGGCTGACATTGGCGCTGTCGGCGATCATGAGCAGTTCACGATGCGTGTCCGGACCCACTGCGCACTCCGCGGTGCCACCCCGATAGGACGGTGTGGGCGGACGTGGCCGGTCGGCCGGGACAGTCGATAGTTCGGGAACTCCATCCAGGACGCGCCGCCAGTAATCGAGCTGCCGGCTCACCGTCGAGTCCGGATCATCCTCGCTGCCGAGTACGTCCTGCTGCCACAGCGTGTAATCCGCGTATTGGATCTCGAGTTCGGCCCAGTCGGGCGCACTGCCCGCGCAGGCCGCGCGATAGGCAACGGAGAGATCGGCGGCCAACGGCCCGAGCGACCAGCCGTCCATCGCGATATGGTGCACAACCACGACGAGAATGTGCTCGGCCGCCGTCGGACCGGCCGCAGCGTCTGCTGTCACCGAGAACAGCGCCGCACGGATCGGGGCGGCCGTCGCCAGATCGAATCCGGGTGCGGCGAAATGCCGTACCGCAGTCTCGACTTGCTCCAGTGGCACCGTCGCGCGCGACAGCGGGATCGCCGCATCAGCCGGGTCGAGAACGACCTGGGCGGGTGTTCCCTCGGTCTCCAGGAATACCGTGCGCAGCGTTTCATGTCTGGCCTGCACCGCGCCGAGGGCGTATTCCAGCGCGTCGATATTCAGAGGACCGGTCATACGCAATACGAGTGGAACGTTGTACGCGCCGGTAGGCTGATCCGCACCCGGTACGCTGGTGGCGTTGAACCGATCGAGGAACCACAGCCGTTGCTGTGCGGGTGAGAGTGGGATCCGGTCCGGACGAATGCGGCGCATCGGCGCGGGTCTGTTCTCCTCGGACCGAGCAGACTGGGCGCTCGTATCCAGCAGCGCGGCGAGTTCGGAAACTGTCGGCGTGGTGAACACAGTGCGTACCGCGAGCCGAACGCGTGTTTCAGCGGCCAGCCGGGCGACGAGCTGTGTCGCCAGCAAAGAATTTCCGCCGATATCGAAGAAACTGTCCTCCAGGCGCACGTCGTCCGCACCGACGAGATCACCCATCACCGCCGCGACCAGGCTCTCGGTCTCAGTTCTCGGCGCATGACGTGCCGAGTGCACGGCAAGCTGTGGCTCGGGCAGCGCCTTGGTATCCAGCTTGCCGACCGGGGTCAGCGGGATGGTGTCCAGCACGGTGATGCTCGCGGGCACCATATGTGCGGGCAGGTGACGCGCGACCCAGGCACGGACCACTTCGACGTCGACCCCCGCCGTGCTGTCGGCAGGTTGGACATAGGCGATGATCCGATCGGTATCCACGATACGACGTACCTCGGTGTAGGCGAACCGCACCGATGGGTGATCGCCGAGGACGACAGTGATCTCACCGAGCTCGACACGGAAACCGCGCAACTTCACCTGATGGTCGCTACGACCGAGATAGACCACCTCGCCCGCCACGTTCCAGCGCACCACATCGCCGGTCCGGTACATCCTGGCACCCGAGGGACCGTAGGGATCGGTGATGAAGCGTGTGGCGGTGAGCCCGGGGCGGTCGAAGTAGCCGCGCGCAACCCCGAGCCCCGCGAGATACAGTTCACCGGGCACACCTACCGGGACCGGCCGCAACCGCTCATCGAGCACCACTGCCCTAGCGCCGCGTACCGGGCTTCCGATGGTAATCGGTGCACCACTGCGCAACGGGTCGGAGATCGTAATGACGATCGTGGTCTCGGTCGGACCATAGACGTTGCGCATCAACCTTCCCGGCGCCCAGTGCGTCGCCAGATCCGGCACCACTGCCTCACCACCGACCAAAAGTCCACGCAGGTGCGGCAACGGCCAGCGCTCATGGTCTATGGTGGCCAGCGCGGCCGGAGTGAGGAAGCAGTGATCGACCCGCTCACGTTCCATCAGTGCGGCCAGCTCATCGCCGCCATAGATATCGGCCGGGCAGATCACCATCGTCGCACCGGCCCCCACCGCGAGGAGCAGATCCAGAATCGCCGCGTCGAAACTGGGCGTGGCGAAATGCAACGTCCGGCAATGCTCATCGATACCGAGCTTGTCGCGGAATTCGTCGGCAAGGTTGGACAGACCATTATTGGTGACCGCAACACCTTTGGGTGTTCCGGTAGAACCGGAAGTGTAGACCAAGTACACCAGGTCGGCTATCCGAATGGGGCGCGACCGTTCGTGACCCGCCACCGGAGAATCGGCGTATCCGGAAAGCTCAGCGGTGAATTCGGGACCATCGAGCAGCAACCATTCGGTCGTTCCTTCCACGAGCGCGCCCGTACGCAGCTGGTCGGCATACCCGGCGACCGTAATGCCGATCGAGCAGCCGGAGTCGGCGAGCATGTGCCGGATGCGGTCGGCGGGATACTTGGGGTCGACCGGCACTAATGCGGCACCGGACTTCACTATGGCCAGCGTTGTCACGACCGAGTCGATCGAGCGGGTGAGCCCGAGCGCCACTCGGTCTCCCGGACCGAACCCGCGAGCGAGCAAAGCGCGTGCCAATCTGTTCGAGCGCCGGTCGAGCTCAGCGTAAGAAAGTGATGTCGTGCCGAAGCGGAGAGCGGTGTTCTGCGGATACCGCTGCGCGGTGGCGGTGACGTAGTCGGCCAGCGGGCGCGGCGCAGTGGCCTGCTCACCTCGTGCCGGAGCGAGTGCGCGACGCTCGTATTCGGTACGCGGGTCGATATCGCGTATCAGTACCTGCGTATCAGCGGCGACGGCGGTGAGCACGCGCACGAATCGATCGGCCAGCGTCTCGATTGTCTTGGCATCGAAAAGCTCTGTGGCGTAGATGAACTCGAAGCCGTCATTCGCTACGCGCAGTTCAAGATCGAATTTCGCCACCGCGATATCCAATGCTTCGATGCGCAGTAGCAGACCAGGCAATTCCAAGGTCGGCACCGGTTCGTCCTGCACGCTCAACGCCACCTGGAGCATCGGAGGGGAACCCGTCGAGCGTATCTCGTGGCCGAGTTCCTCCACGATCCGCTCGAATGGGAGGTCCGCGTGCGCCATCGCGGTCAACTCGGTGTCCCGGTCGACGCGTAACAACTCGGCGAAACCGCGGTCCGGGTCCACGTCCGAGCGCAGGAGCACCGTATTCACGAACATCCCGACCAGATCGTCGAGCTTGGTATCGGTGCGCCCGGCCACCGGGGTGCCGATCACGATATCGCGACCGCCGGTGACGCACCGTAACAACACCGCGAAGGCCGAACGCAGCACCATGAATGTGGTGGCACCCTGCTCATGCGCAAACGCGGCGAGCGCGTGTCGCACCGGCTCGGGTACCGTAAAGCGCACGGTACCCGCCTGCTCGATCGGTTCAGGGGGGCGCGGCCGATCATAAGGCAGTGGCAGCTGGTCAGGAATATCCGCCAGCGCGGCCCGCCAATACTCCAGCTGAACAGCAGCCACGCTCCCCGGATCCTGCTCTGCCCCGAGACCGGCACGCTGCCAGAGCCCGAAGTCGGCATACTGCACCGGAAGCGGTGCCCATGACGGCGGGTCACCTTGGTGTCGTGCCGTGTACGCGGCGGCCAGATCCCTGGTCAGCGGGCCGAGTGACCAGCCGTCGGCGGCGATGTGGTGCACCACGATACCGAGCAGGTAGTTCTCTGGCGACGTGCGCAGCAGCGTCCACCGCACCGGTATCTGCTTGGTCAGATCGAAACCGGTGCGCGCCAGTGCCTCCAGCGCGCTCTCGGCACCGGCGGCATCGATATCTGTCACCACGAGATCCGGCTCCACCCGGTCGACGGGCAGCACCACCTGCTGCGCCCCATCGGCATCCTCTGGGAAGACCGTGCGCAGCACCTCATGTCGCCGCAGCAAATCGGTGAACGCGGCCCGCAGCGCGGGCACATCCAATTCTCCCGCGATATGGATCGCCACAGCGATGTTGTATGCGCTCGATTCGGGCGCATAGCGGTTGAGGAACCACAAGCGCTGCTGTGGTAGCGACAAGGGGATACGCGCCGGACGCGGCGACTGCACCGCCAACGCAGGCCGCTGCGCCTTGGGCGCCTCGGCCATCTGCGCGGCGACTCCGGCGACAGTGGGTGTCTCGAAAATAGACCGGACTGCCAGCTCCACACCGAACTCCGCGTGCACTGCCGCGGCGAGCCGGGTAGCCAGCAGCGAGTTGCCACCGAGATCGAAGAAGCTGTCCTCGGCACCGGTGACCGGATGGCCGAGAATATCGCCGAATATGCGCGCGATATGCGACTCCGGCTCGGTGCTCGGTGCCCTCGAGCTGCCTACAGCGTCGAACACCGGCTCCGGCAATGCCTTTCGGTCCAGTTTGCCCGAAGCGGTGATCGGGACCTCGTCCAGCACGGCCACCGACGCAGGCACCATATATCCAGGCAACTGCTGGCGGGCAGTCTCCACAATAGCTCTCGAATCCACCGGCCGGTCTTCTGTGACGTAGGACACTAGCCGCTGTTGGTCGTGCTCGTCGGTATGCACGACAGTCAGCGCGAATCGAACGCCGGGATGCGTGCGCAGCACGCTGTCGATCTCGCGCAGTTCGATGCGGAAACCGTGGATCTTGACCTGGTCGTCGGCCCGACCGAGGAAACGCAGCTGTCCCGAGCGCTCCATCACCACCAGATCGCCGGTGCGGTACATGCGCTCACCGCGCTCACCGTACGGGCTGGCCAGAAAACGTTGCGCGGTCAGGCCGAGTCGACCGTGATAGCCACGGGCCACACCGGCACCGGCCAGATACAGCTCGCCCGGCGTGCCCGGCGGCACCGGACGCATGCGGTTGTCCAAAATGAACAGCCGCATGCCGCGCACCGGCATCCCCAGCGGCACCGGACGCCCTGGCGTCATCGGCCCGGTCGCGGTCGCGGCGACGGTGGCCTCCGACGGTCCGTACATATTGTGCATGCGGTGTCCGGCAGTCCAGGTCTCGACCAGCTCCTCCGAGCATGCATCACCACCGACGATGACCACCTCGAGCTCGTGCAGCCCCTCATTCGGCACGGTAGCCAGTGCCGCGGGCGTGACGAAGGCATGAGTGACCCGTTCCTGACGCAACAGAGTGGCCAGCTCCGCACCGCCGTATATGCCCGCAGGGGCGATCACCATGGTGGCGCCCGCAGCGAAGCCGAGCAGCAGCTCCAACACGGACGCGTCGAAACTCGGCGAAGAGAAATGCAGCGTGCGTGCCGAATCCGAGACACCGAACAGATAGGTTTGCTCGCAGGCCAACGAGGCGATGCCCTCGTGTGTGACGACGACCGCTTTGGGGGTGCCGGTGGAACCCGACGTGTAGATGAGATACGCCGGATTGCTCACCCGCACCTGGCGACCCCGTTCGGCGTCGGTGATCGAATGTGCGGTATAGCCGGAAAGCTCGGCAGCCAGTTCACCGGAACCGAGCACCAGCCAGTCGACATCGGCCTCGCGATGTTTATCATGTGCCACGGGCCTGGTAGGCAGGGCAGCCAGGCAATCGGTGTCGGTCAGACCGAGCGCGGTGCCGGAATCGCTGATCATGTGCATTAACCGCTCCCCGGGATAGTCCGGGTCGATCGGCAGGTATGCCGCACCGGTTTTCGCGACGGCCCACACCGCGGTGATCGCGTCCAACCCGCGAGGCAACGCTATCGCTACGATTTCCTCCGGACCCGCGCCGTGCGCGAGGAGCGCGCGCGCCAGGATGTTCGATCGCTCGTCGAGTTCGCGGTAGGTGGTGTCGACGCCGAGATAACGCACCGCGATCGCGTCCGGTAACCGGAAGGCCGTATCAGTAAGCAACGCGGCCAAAGTGTTCGACGCTTCGGTGGGTGCACCCCCGATGGGCACCAGATTCTCGTTTTCCTTGCGGTCCAGGATGGGCAGATCGCCCACCGGCAGGTCGGGCGCAGCCACGCCACTCCCGAGCAGGGTGACGAACCGACGCGCGAAGGAGCGCACAGTGCTTTCTTCGAAAATATCTGCAGCATAACCGAATTCAGCAGACAGTGACCCATCTGTAGCATCATCGTGTACGACAAGCTGCAAATCGAACTTGGCGACATCCTGGCTGATCGGCACGACCTCGGCGCGCACCCCGGGCAGATCGACGCGCAGCTGCGGCGCGTGATCGTAGGACAGCATCACTTGGAACAATGGATGGCGCGACGGGGAGCGCTCCGGATTGACCACCTCGACCAAGCGCTCGAACGGAACGTCCGCATTGGCGAAGGCATTGAGATCGGTTTCGCGGACCATGTCGAGCAGCTGATCGAATCCCGCCGCCGGATCCACCTTCGTGCGCAGCACGAGCGTGTTGACGAACATGCCGACCAAATCGTCCAGCGCCGGGTCGGAACGTCCCGCGATCGGAGTGCCGATCGCGATGTCGTTGCTGACGCACAGCCGCGAAAGCATACTGGCCAACGCCGTATGCAACACCATGAACATGCTCACGCCCCGACCTGCGGCGAGTTCGACTGCGCTGCGGCGCACTTCGGCGGGAATAGTGAACACGATCCGGCCACCTGCGGTGGACCTGCGCAACGGGCGGGGCCGATCCAACGGGAGATCGAGCTGCTCGGGCAGCCCGGCGAGCGCCGAGCGCCAGTACGTCAACTGGCGGCTGAGCGGGCTGGTCGGATCGGACTCCTCTCCGAGTAGTTCACGTTGCCAGAGCGTGAAATCGGCGTACTGCACAGGGAGATTCGTCCACTGCGGCGCGAGGCCGACCGCCCGTGCAGCCACCGCCATCATCAGATCCCTGGCCAATGGCGCGATCGACCAGCCATCGCCACAGATGTGATGCAGCACGATGAGAAGGACGTACTGCTGTGGCCCGGTGCGATACAGCGCCACTCGGATCGGGGCCTGATTGCGCAGATCGAAACCATAGCCGGCGTACTCTGCCGCCAATGACGCCACATCGGCGGCGACAGCATCGATGGGATCGAGCATCAACGGGATGGCGGCGGCGGGGTGGATCAGCTGGTAGGGACCCTCTGACGACTCGGGGAAAGTAGTACGCAGGCTTTCGTGTCGTTCGATGACATCGGCCAGCCCCGCACGCAACGCTAGCACATCCAGCGGACCTTCGATCTCGACCGCTAACGGCATATTGTAGGCGGCAGCGTGCTCGGAAAAGCGGTTCAGCACCCACAACCGTTGCTGCGCCTGCGACAACGGAATCCGGTCCGGTCGTTGTGCAGGTGCCAGCCGCAGCGAGGACGCATCGGATATCTGCGTGTCGAAACGCCTGGTGAGCGCCTCGATCGTAGGGGCTTCGAACAGGTCACGGATCGATAGCGCGGTACCGAGCGCGGCGTTGATCCTGGCCACCGCCCGAGCGCCGACCAACGAATTGCCACCCCGATCGAAAAAGTTGTCCTCGATGCCGATCTCGATATCGAGGACCTCGGCGAAGATACTGGCGAGTACGCGCTCCATCTCGGTGCGCGGCTCGGAGATCGGCCGGACCATCGGAACATCGACGACGGGCTCGGGCAACGCTTTACGATCGATCTTGCCGTTGGTGCCCAGCGGCAGCTCGTCGAGCTCCAGCAATACAGCGGGCACCATATACTCGGGCAATGTGCGGCGCAGAGTGGCCAGCAGCGCAGCCGTGTCCAATCGGGCCGCGCCGTCCCCGTTCGTGTTGTCCTCGTGCTTCATCGCGACCACATAGGCGACCAGCTCATCGCCGGCGCGCCCTGCGCGTACTACACAGACCGCGCGAGTAACACTCGGATCGTCGAGCAGTGCCGCCTCGATCTCTCCTGGCTCGATGCGCAGACCACGAATCTTGACCTGGAAGTCACTGCGGCCCAAGTATTCCAACACTCCCGGCGCTGCGCCGGAGTGGTCGATATGCCACCGAGCCAGATCACCGGTGCGATACATGCGAGCACCAGAAGTGAACGGGTTGGCCACGAACCTCTCCGAGGTCAACCGAGATTGACCCAGGTAGCCGCGAGACAGCTGTACGCCGGCGAGGTACAGCTCGCCGACCGTTCCGGGCGGAGTCGGTCGCAGCCGACTGTCCAGCACATAGGTCTGGGTGTTCCATACTGGTGAGCCGATCGGCACGCTGGTCATGTCCGGCGTACACGGTGCCGCGGTGACATCCACGGCGGCCTCGGTCGGACCGTACAGGTTGTGCAACTCCGATCCGGGAAGCACCGCAAAGAAATCCCGGACGACGGCGGCGGGCAGCGCCTCACCACTGCAGAACACTCGGCGCAGTCCCGCGCAGTCGCGTAGATCGGCCTCGGTGATGAACACCGAAAGCATAGATGGCACAAAATGCGCTGTGGTGATGCCTTTCTCGGCAATGACATGCGACATGTACAGCGGGTCCCGATGCCCGTCCGGCGCGGCGACGACAAGGCGCGCGCCGACGTGCAAGGGCCAGAAGAACTCCCACACCGAGACATCGAAGGTGATCGGGGTCTTCTGCAGCACCGCATCAGTGCTGTCGATCGGATAGGCATGCTGCATCCAGCGCAGGCGGTTGACAATCGCGGCGTGTGTCACGCCGACACCTTTGGGTTTTCCGGTGGATCCAGAGGTGAAGATCACATAAGCGAGGTGGTCCGGCCGCAGTCGAACATGTCGATCGGCATCGGTGATCGGCGCGGCGTCGAACTGCGATACCAGTGCGGTGTCGATGTCCAGCCGGGTTACGGTGTCCGGCAACTCCAGCTCGTCGCGGGTCACGGTGAGCACGAGCAGCGGATCGGCGTCGCGGACGATCTGCCCGATCCGCTCGACCGGATGCTCTGTGTCCAGTGGCAGATACGCCGCTCCGGCCTCGACAATCGCGTACATGCCGACGACCAGGTCGAGACTGCGGCGCAAGCACAAGCCGATCGTGGTATCCGGTCCGGCGCCTCGTGCGATGAGCAACCGGGCCAGCCGGTTCACGCGCGCGTCGAACTCGGCGTATGTCAATGTCTCGTTACCGAACTCCAGCGCGACCGCGATCGGATCGACTGCGGCACGCTCGGCGAACAAGCTCGCGAGCGTACCTTCCTGCCGGGGCATCTCAGTGGCATTCCATTGCCGCAGAACGCATTCACGCTCCGCCTGAGTGATCGCGGCGAGTGATTCGACGGGGGTCTGCGGACCGGCGGCCAGGAACCGGCCGAGAAATTCGAGGTAGCGTGCATGATGTGCGCCGATCTCGGTCGCACTGTAGAGCCGCGGATTGGCTTCGAAATCGACGTGTACCCGCCCGCCTACGCCATTGTAGATATTGACCGACAGATCCTCGACCGGTCCGGTGGCCAGCACGTGCATCGAGCCGACCAGACTGCCGAAGCACAGCTCGCTGTGGAAGAGCATCATGTTGACCATCGGGCCGAAGAAGCCGCGGGTATCGCGGGAGTAGCCGCTGTCGCGGCGGATGTCTTCGTGCCGGTAACGCTGATGGCGCAGAGCGCCGGTGATCTGCAGCTCGGCCGCTTTCACCAGTTCGCAGATCGTGAGCCCGTCGTCGAAGCTCAGCCGGATCGGCACAACATTGGACACCACGCCCGCCGAGCGGCGCAAAGAGACCGTGGCCCTGGCCGAGACCGGCAGGCTCAACACCACATCGAGGTGACCGGTCACCGACCGCACGTAGGCCGCCATCGCCGCGACGAAGATCGCCGGATCGGTCGTGTCACACGCTTCGACCGCCGCCTGCACCGCGGTGTGATACTCATCGTCCAGCACGGCGGCGACCAGCCTGCGGCCCGCGTCGTGTGTGGTGCCGGTGATCCTGGTGCCGCCGAGACTTACTGGCTCACCGATCCCTTTCAGTTGCTCGAACCAGTACTCGCGATCGCTGTGGAACCGGCGGGAGTCTTGGTAGTTCGCCCCCTCTGCGTAGAGTTCCGCCAACGGTGTCGCCCGCGAGGCGATCGGCTCGGTCCGGTTCTCCAACGCGGTATAGATCTCCGCGGTACGGGTGAGGGCGTTCATCGCGCCGTAACCGTCGATAACGATGTGGTGCGCGAAGGAATACCACAGGTAGTCAGTCTCACCGATTCGCAGCACCGCGTTGGAAGTCAACGGGTCGCGCTCCAGATCGATCGGCGAACTCGTATGCTCATGCATCCAACGCAGGGCCGCCGCGTACGGATCGAGCTCCGAGCGGAAGTCCAGACGGACCCAACCCGGCCGGTGCATCGGGTCGACGAGCTGGTAAGGCACACCGTCGATCTCCACCAAGCGAAGCTGCCCTACTTGGGTCTCGGCGCCGAACCGTTCGATTGCATACAGCAGGCGCCCCGCGTCGAGATCACCATGGATCTCGACATACTGGGAAATCGTCAGCGGTACGTCGGGCCGGATGCGCTGCGCGTACCAAAGAGCCGTCTGTGCGGGTGACAGAGCAAACGGTTGTGCCGAGAATTCGCCGGATGAACATTGGTCGACGCGATCCGTGGCCAATGAACTCATCAATCACTCCGTTCTGCCGCTATTGACGCAACTCCCCGAGCACCACTCCAGCAAGCGCACACGCGCCAGCTCCAGGACGTGATCCACGCCCTATGATTCGGAGCATCGCACCAGCCGGATTGCCAGCGTTTTGGATTTGTTTCACATCCAACGCCCTTGGCAGAGGGCCACTTTGGTTGGTTACATTTTCGCAAAGGTTGCGGCTCGAACAGGCCGAACCGAAGAAGCGATGGCCTCAACCGGTTTGCTCGATAATACCCCGCAAATCGGTTCAGTTGTCAGGAGAATGACGCGCAAACCCCTGCCGCACCATTTGTTTCGGGCCGACGGGGGAAAGAACAAACCAAATGTTGGATTAGCGCTGGTCCTATTGAACGGTCAGCCGGTCGGCGGAATAACTGTCCGAGATACCGTTATGCACGGATCTCCGTCGAAAACCCGCGATGAGCGCGACGGCAGCGGTGATGATAACCGACAATCGCTCTGGCGCAGGTCCCATTCGTGTTGCGAAAGTGGTGTCGGCGCGTATCGGAAGCTTCGCGACCAAGGCAGCGGGCACGAACAATTCTGTTTCCTGCCGCACCTTGCCATCGGCGGTGATGATGGCGCTGACCCCGGAGGTCGCCGCGACGACCAGTGCCCGGCCGTGCTCGACAGCGCGCACACGCGACATAGCCAACTGCTGATAGGTCATCTCGCTGTCACCGAAAGTCGCGTTGTTCGTCGGCACGGCCAGCAACTGGGCACCCGCGCGCAGCGCGTCTTCGAACGACCGATCGAAAGCTACCTCATAGCAGGTGGCCACACCGATACGAATACCTGCCGCACGGACCACGCCGTCGCCATCTCCCGGCACGAAGTGCCCAGCCCGATCGGCGTATGCGGAGAACAGCCGGAAAAACCCACGCATCGGCAGATACTCCCCGAAGGGCTGGATGATCTTCTTGTCGTGCCGATCCCCCGGACCTGCCGCACCGTTCCACACCATCACCGAATTGGTTGTGGTCCGATTTGAATTGATCAGCACCGCACCGACCAGGATCGGTGCACCGACCCGCTCGGACGCCTCGGTGATCAGCGCAGCGGCATCGGCGTTGCGCAATGGATCGATATCCGAGGAGTTCTCCGGCCAGATCACCACATCCGGTCGCGGCACGCGGCCCGCCTCGATGTCAGCGGCCAATTCCTCGGTACGACGTACGTGGTTGTCCAGTACGGCGCGCCGCTGCGCGTTGAAGTCGAGTCCGAGCCGAGGCACACTGCCCTGGATCGCGGCGACAGTAACAGTCCGATCACCGTCTTGCGGACCGGGCAACGCGGACCGCAGCAGCAGTCCGGCGAGCGGCATAGCCACCACGGTGAGCGCCGCGGCGATATATCCGCGCCCGGGCACACGGGCACGAACTGACCGCCACCGGGTCAGCAGCGCCGCGGCGCAAGTTCCGGTGAGCGCCACCGCGAATCCGACCATCGGTGCGCCACCGACCATGGCCAACGGCAGGAACCAACCATCCGCTTGACCGAATGCCAAACGTCCCCAAGGGAATCCGTTGAAAGGAAAACTGGATCTACCCCACTCGGCGGTCGTCCAGGCCAATGCCACCCACAGCGGCCAGCCGGGCAGCGCGCCGACGAGCCGGGCGAGCAGCCCGAAAGCGCCGAGGTACAGCGCGCACGCAGTGGACAACGCCAGCCACGGCAGCGGGCCGACATAGATACCTGTCCAAGGCAACAAGGGGACAAAGAACGCCAGACCGGCCACGAACCCGTATCCGAAACCCGCGCGTAGCCGCCCGGTACCACGGACAACCATGGTGAGCACCATGATGCCCAGCGGAGCGAGGAACCACCAAGGGCGTGGCGGAAAACTTCCGAACAGCAGCAGTCCAGCGATGATCGCCACCACCGTGCGCGCAAGCACGGGATATCGGCGCACCACGGTCACCACAGAGCGCCACCATTCCATTGACCGCGCGCGCACCATCATTCGCCCCACGTCCGCCACCCGGCCGAACGATGTCGCGGCGTTCCTGCACGCTCGGCCGTCACCACACCTTCGTATCCGGATGCGCTGGAAGGCCGCTCAGCACGGCCGACGAGTTCCGCCATCGACTCCATGCCGCTATGGTCATGCCACATAGATCGGCACTCCCCTGTGTACGGTGCGCAGGCAGGTCGGCAACGGTGAATCAGGTTTCAGCGCAGGTAATCCGGGAACGCGCGAACGTGGGTCGGTAGACCAGCGCTGGACCGAATCGGCGGTCGCCGCGACGACGAGTTCCTCGGCATCCCAGATCGCGTAGGAGGCAGGGGCACCGGGTACGAGAGTGCCCGCCACGCCATCCCTGATCCCGCCGGCCCGCCAGGCACCTCGGGTCGCAGCGGCGAAGGCCGCACGTGGCGACAAGCCGTGTCCCTTCGTCTGATGGGTGGTCGCGGCCCGCACCGCCGCCCATGGATCGAGCGCGGTGACCGGCGCATCGGAGCCGAACGCCAGGGCGACGCCCGCGGCGGCCATGGGGGCGAACGGGTTCAGCCGCGCGGCCCTATCCGCACCGAGCCGCGCGGCGTACATACTGTCCGATCCACCCCATGCGGCATCGAATCCCGGTTGTACGCTGGCGATCACGCCGCAACGCGCAAGTTTCGCGATGTGCTCGGCATCGATCAGCTCGGCATGTTCGACCCGGTGCCCGAGCGCGGCGACAGCCGGACCACCCAGTTCCACGCTCACACGTTCGACACCCGCGACGACCGCGTCCATGGCCGCGTCGCCGATCACGTGGAACCCGGCCTGGATGCCTGCCATGGTGCAGGCACGGATATGATCGGCGATCGCATCGACGTCGAGATAACTCCGGCCGCACCCCGGCGCATCCGCATAGGGCGTACGCAGCCACGCGGTGCGCGAGCCGAGCGAACCATCGACGAACAAATCGCCGCCGAGCGCATGCACGCCGAGTTCTTCGACCAGGGCGCGCGCCTGCTCGGCACTACGCACCGCTTCGCCCCAATATGCCCTGACCTGTACCCCATGGTCGAATTCGAGCAGTTCACGAATATCGGCACGCCCCGAAATCTCCGGGCCCGCACATTCGTGTACTGCGACAATGCCGCACGCGGCCGCGTGCTTCAGCGCTGCGGCGCGCGCCCGATCCCTTTGTGCCCTGGACAGGCTCGCCAGGGCCGCGGCACGCACCATATGGTGGGCCGCGGCGCGCACCGGCGCACCTCGGGTGAACCCGTCGGTCGAAGTCAGTCCTGGGAGAGCGGCCAGAAGCGCCGAAGACGTCACAGCGGAGTGGCCGTCCACGCGGGAGAGGTAGACATGGCGACCAACGGTCACCGCCGCATCGATCTCCTCTAACGTGGGTGGCCGCCCTTCCGGCCAGGTCGTCTCGTCCCAGCCGTTACCGAGCACCGTGCCGTCGGGGTGCGCAGCGGCGAATTCGCTCAGCAATCGCAGACAGTGCCCGAGCGATTCGGCGGCCGACAGATCGAGGCCGGTCAGCTTCAGCCCTAGAGCCGTGACGTGCACGTGCGCGTCGACGAAAGCGGGCGCGACGAAAGCGCCGCCGAGGTCGACGATCTCGGCATCCGGATGCAGCGCGCGCCCTGGTTGCTCGGCGCCCAGCCAGACCACCGTCCCGTCGGTCACCGCCATGCTCGTGGCATCGGGCGCACTCACACTGTAGAAACGGCCACCGGTCAGCAACTGAGTACTCACGGGGAACCAGTCTGCCGTATGCCCGATTCGGCGATGTCGGTCAGCCACTCACCACCGGTACCGCCTCCGTGTATTCCACTCGGGCACCGTCGAGGGGAGTTGCCCGAGGCGCCGGGCCGCGGGCTCCTCGTTCACTACCGAGTGACCGCGCGGTGGGCTTCGCCCTGCCCGTCGTCATACCACTGGCGCACCACGGTGCCATCGATCACTTCGTCGCCATCGATGACGACGCCACGGTGACGGGTTCCGACGGCGAACCGGTCGAAGCGTCGCGCGGCGAATGCCGTGACCAGGGGGCGCAGCAGAAACCGTGTCGGCGGCAACAAAAGCAGCAGACCTGCCAGAGAGGTGACCAGTCCGGGCACGAACATCAGCACTGCGCCTACCGCGACCAAGGCGCCATCGGCGACGGCGGTGCCGGGTGTGATCTCTCCGCGACCGGCTCGCCGGAACTGTTCGAATACGCGCCGCCTTTGCGCACCGACCAGCAGTATGCCTGTGGCCGACCCGGCGAGTAGAACCATGATGGTCGGCATGACACCGATCAACTGGCCGACCGCGGCCAGCGCGGCGACTTCGACGACGATGTACAGCACGAACAACAACGCGACCATAGCGATCCTGTGTCCTTCCTCTCGGACGCTCTACTGGATCAACGCCCGGCGCCCACGCTTTTCTCCCGATATACCCGATATGGTGGCCGCCTGATAGGCGGTGAGATGCGCCCTGGTCAGCCGCCCGGGCGTACCAGCCCGGTCTCATAGGCCAATACGACCGCCTGTACCCGGTCGCGCAAACCGAGTTTGGTGAGCACCCGGCCCACATGCGTCTTGACAGTGGCCTCGGACAAGTACAGCTGCTCGGCGATCTCGGCGTTCGAACGCCCCGACGCGATGTGCTCGAGCACCTCGCGCTCACGAGCGGTGAGCACGTCGAGCACCTCCGGGTCGTGGGTCCGCGCTGGATCTTCGGCGATAAGACGATCGAGCAGGCGCTTGGTGACCTTCGGCGACACTACGGCGTCACCGGCTGCGACGCTGCGGATGGCCGAGACCAGGTCTTCCGGTGGGGTGTCTTTCAGGAGGAATCCGCTCGCCCCGGCCCGCAATGCGCCGAGCGCGTGCTCATCCAGATCGAAAGTCGTCATCACCAGTACCCGGCTGCCGTACTCGGCGCCCACGATGCGAGCAGTGGCGGTGACCCCGTCGACGACGGGCATTCGCACATCCATCAGTACGATGTCGGGTCGCAGTTCAGCTGCCCGCGCGACAGCGGCCGCGCCGTTGGCCGCCTCACCGATCACTTCGATACCGGGGTGCGCGCCGAGTACCATTTTCAGCCCCACCCGCATGAGTTCCTGGTCATCGACAACGAGAACGGTGATCGGCACGACCCTAATCTAACGTGACAGCGTACGGTGCCTGTGCGCGCCCGCGAGCGGTCCGGCAGCGCGGCTTATCCCGTCCGTCCTGGACCGGGTTCACTCCATCGGATCGGTCCGCAGCGGAATACTCGCACGTACCCGCCAGGATCCATCGGTATCGCGCCCGGCGTCGAGGCTGCCGCCGAGCACGACGACTCGCTCGCGCATCCCAACCAACCCGAGCCCGCTGCCTTTGATGCGAGCAGCTGATTCGTGTGATGACGATATACCCGTGTCGGCGACATGGATCAACACTTCCGTGTCGGTGCGGCGCACCCGCACCCACGCTTTCGGGTGCGGACCCGCGTGCCGCAGGGTGTTGGTCAGCGATTCCTGCACGATGCGATGCACACCGAGGCTGACCTCGGGCGCGATATCGTCGAGTTCGCCCGCCAGCTCTAGCTCCACGGCGAGGCCGGTACCACGCATCATCTCCACCATCTTGGCCAGTCCCGCGGTGCCGTGCTGAGGAACTTGGTCCGGCGCGTGCTCGGTGCGTAACAACGCCACGGTTCTGCGCAGCTCACGCAATGCCTCGCGGCCGGTGCTCGCGATGGTGCTCAGCGCCTGCTCTGCTACCTCAGGGTCGCGGCGCAACACGTACTTCGCACCATCGGCCTGCACGATGATGACGCTCACCGCGTGCGCCACCACATCGTGCAGTTCCCGCGCGATGCGGGTGCGCTCGGCTGAAACGGCGTCGTGCGCGCGCCGCTCCTTGTCATAGTCCGCAACAGCCAGACGCGCGGCGACCTCGGCGTCGTAAGCATGTCGCGCGCCGATGAATTCCGCGAGCGTCCAACACAGCGCGTAGAACATGACCGTGAAGAGGAGCTCGGCTTCGACGGGCCTGCCGATCGCCGCGATCGATAGTGCAACTGTGGCCACCAGGCCGAGCCCGTACCACAACCCCTCGCGCCGCCCGATGTAGGCGACCAACGTGTAGAGCACGATCCCCTGCGACAACAGCGTGATGTGATCGGCATCGTCCTCCACCAGCCATCCCACCAGCGATGCAGTCAACGACAGCACCAAAGTGACCACCGCCACGGCCCGCGGATACACCCGGCGCAGGGCGACCGGAAGCGGGAACAGTACGCCGATAGCCAGATAAGCGAATTTACTCTCGGCGTCGGCGACCCCGATGACCTCCAGCACAAGCAGCAGGACCGCCAGCGCCGAATCGGCGACGACGGGTTTGCCTCGGAGCCATAAACTGAACCGGCGCACCGGTCAAGCCTAGGGGCGTGCGACGCGCGATCAGGCCTCCGGTACGGGTGAGGAGATCGCGGACGGTCAGGTGGTCTGCGCGCGGATCCGGACAACGGCGGGCACGCACCGATGGCCACGAACAGCACCTGCGGAGCGATCTGATTGTCTGGCGCGATGGACATCGGTGATTGGTCGGTTCTGTTGACAGCGGCAACGGCGGCGGGATGGGTGGATGCGGTCGTCGGCGGCGGCGGGCTGATCATCCTGCCGACACTGTTCGTGATAGCACCCGGTATCGCGCCACCGACAGCGTTGGGCACCAATAAACTCGCGGCAGTCGCCGGGACCAGCGCCGCGGTAGCGACCTTCGCGCGCAAGGTGCCGATGCACTGGCGGATGCTACTCCCTGCGGCGGTACTCGCGGCGGGGGTGGCCGCACTCGGCGCCGCTGCAGTCTCCCTGATCGACCGCGCGCTGTTCATCCCTATCGTGATGGTGGTGCTGGTCGGTGTCGCTGTGTTTGTCACGCTGCGCCCCTCGATCGGTATGACGCTGGCCACCCACCCGCCCACCCGACGCAAAACCGTTCGCACAGTGGCGTTGGCGGCGGGATTGATGGGATGCTATGACGGCCTGCTCGGACCCGGCACCGGAACGTTCCTGATCATCACCTTCGCGACCCTGCTCGGCACCGAATTCGTCCGAGCCGCGGCCATGGCCAAGGTGATCAACTGCGGCTCGAACATCGGCGCACTGATCTTCTTCGGCGCGACTGGCCACATTCTCTGGGCTCTCGGTGCTGCGATGGCGGTGGCCAATGTACTCGGCGCGGTGGCAGGTTCGCGGATGGTACTACGCAAAGGCGCCGAGTTCGTGCGCATCGTGCTGCTCGTGGTGGTGATCGGGATGGTGATCCGGCTTGGGTGGCAACAGTTCCGCTGATCAGCTCACCGACTCGACGTGCGAGGTAGTGCGCCGGACCGCCACCCGCGATGCATTACCGCACACGACACGGCACCGGCCAGGAGCGTGGCTTACGTGGTTTCTGGGCGGTAGCCGGTGATGACAATCCTTTGTGAAGGATGAGCTTTCGCGTCGACTGGTGCCAGATGAGTTGCGGGGCGGGCTCGAACCGCTCATCCTGCGATCAAAGCCCGCCCCGAAGAGAGGGCGGTTCTTCCGATAGCAGGAATGTGCAGCACCAACTCACACATCCACCGTGCCACCGAAAGAACCGCCGTAATACCCTGCCGACTGTCGAGGCCCTCATGCGGATCGAGCACCTGAGACAGGTACGTGCATATAGTTCAGAGTGCTTTGAAGGTTCGTGTCAAGGTCTTCGGTGCGGGTGCGTTGAAACCGTTGGGAGTGTCCGGTTTGATCGAAATCTTGACCATGAAGGTCGTCCCGTAGGTGGCACTGTAAGATCCAGTGCCCTTGAAGTTCAGCACCTTCTTGGTATTGTCCAGCGAGAATCCTTTTTGCAGCGGAGGAGCCACCCTCCTGTCATAGGTCTGCTTGTGATCTTGCACCGTCTTGATCGAGCTATAGATCGGGAAGGGAGGGAAGAAGTTCACGGGATCTATCTTTGCGGCACTCCTCAGTTTGACGGAGCCGCCGATATCGGTGTTCAAGTCGACGTTTCCGCTGGCCATCGACTGCTGCAAGGTGACCATGACCGTGGCGGTGGAGTGGGGAGGAACCGTAACCGACTGTCCGGGAGCCGTGTAGGTCGCAGACTTGGATGTCGAGGTGCTGTGCGTCTGGCTGAAGCTCCAAGTCGTATTCAGCTCGGCGCCCACCTTCAGCGCCTTACTGAGATCCATCGAAGCTGACAACTTGATCCAGAGCGAGAATCCGCGCGTGACCGATGTCGTCACCGTGTTGGCTATGGTCTTGGAGAAGCTCTGGCTGGTCATGGTCTGCGGCTGGTTACTGGTGTTCCGCAAGGTCGCCGTACCCGCGAACCACTTCTTACCCAGAGTGATCTTGGGGCTTCCCGCAAGCGCCACGGAAGTATGGGTGAACGTCACTTTACTGGTATCCATACCAGTGTTGTAAATTTGATCCTTGAGCAGACCTTCGAGGCTGGTGATCTGAGGAGAGCCCGCGTTCGCGGGAATTGCCGCCAGGAAAACGGTGGATATCGCAGATACCACGCCGACAGCAACCCTGATGTCACGCTTCATTGTCCGATCCTTCTATCTTTGTTCAATTCTTGAATACCCCAGGCGCGCAGTAAGTGCTCGCGATGCGCACGAGGTCCACCACGACTACATAGACCACTTCTGACATCCCGGCTAGAAGACCTGACGAAAGGTGGCTCGTGCGATAGCGTTTCGCGGCCGCGATACCGAGTTCCTGCAACACCTATTCCGACGGAGATCATTAAACATGACCCCGCAGGGCATTGTCGGTAAATTTTGTTTTGTTCCCTTTTTCCATCTATCCTCGCTGATCTGCGATGACGATATCCACCGACACACCGCCCTCGAACGCCACGATCTGACCGCGTCGACAGACACCACGACCACATCCGATCCCGGTTTGCTGGAAGTACTCGCGACCCCTGCGGACTGCGCTACCCGATGGCGCTGCTACTAGCCATGGCGATCCTGGCCACCGCCGCCGGTATACGCGGCTTCACCGACTACGCCACCTAGGCACAGACCGCGCCACCGGAACTACTCGCCGACCTAGGACTGCGGAAGAAATACCGGCCCAGCGACAAAACCTCCCGTCGCGTGTTCGCGCTGATCGACCCCACCGACTTCGATCACCGCCTCGGCGAATACTTCACCGCCACGGCCATAACCATTACCGACAGGCCGCTGATCACTGTCACGATCGACGGTAAAACCCTACGCCTGACACAACGGACTGGCACTTCGGCAACACATGGGTTCTGGCTGGCAGGTGACACGCCTGACCGCTCTGCCCTGGCGGCACACCCCGGTCGTGAACACCGGTGACCGTTCCCGCGAGGTCGTCTACGCGACCTGTTCCGCACCATTCGAACTCAATAGCGACCATCAAGAACCTCAATAGCGACCATCAAGAACGCGGCGCTTAACCTTCGCCGGCTCGACGGGGCCACCAACATCGCCGAAGCCTGCCGCGATACCGCATTCGACCCAACCTGCGGCATGCATCTCCTCACACCGGAAAACCGCAGATCACAACCAGCCTAACGAGAAGGCCACAGCCCTGGGGTAGCCCTCCAGGCCCGCCCGGATTCGTTCGACCGGGTTGTCGTGCGCTGCATACCGCGAGTGCGGATAGGGCCGCTCATCCGGGCGCGATGACAGCGTCGGCTCGGTGGATGCTGTAGTTGTCGCGAATCGCCGCGATCTTCACGATGCTGGGAAATCGGTCGATCAGCTCGGCAGGGCACTGTGCGGCGCATGACGACTCGGTCGCCGCTGCCGCATTGCGCGAAGCGATCTTGGAGTCCGGTATCGCGTGCCAGCACCCACGTCTCGCAGATCTCCTGCAGTTCGTCCGCGCATTCCCGCGCTTGTAGATCGTCTAAGCTTGTAGATCGTCTAATTTGTATTTAAAAATAGATGACCTGTCTAGACGGATCGCGGATATCGGGTTAAAGTTCGTTCGGGAGTAACGCAAACCACCTATTTCAGGCTTCGTGAATAGGAGTCGGCAATGTTATCGGATGGGAGCTGATAATGCTATTCGACCAGGCAGATGATACGGAGCCGCGGATGGGGAAGCGATCCGCGCAGCCGGTTGACGGGTCTGCTTGGCGTGATCCCAAGCGTTATCTGTGGCTGGGTGGGCTATTCGTGCCGACCGGAGTATTCACGATAAGCATCCCGCTGTTCTGGCTATTCAACAAACTCGGGTGGCACGCCATCGCACCGATAGCGTTCTGGCTCGGACCCATCGTGATCTATGTGCTGAACCCGCTGGTTGAACCCCTCTTCGGTCTGGACCACAGAAACCCACCCGATGAGGCGATGGAGTATCTGGAGAACGACAAGTACTACCGCTACCTCACCTACCTATTTCCGCTGTTCCAATATGCGACTCTGATCATGGCAGCCTATCTGCTCACCGCCGATAATCTGAGTTGGCTCGGTATCGAGGGCGGACTACACCTAGTGGACAAGATCGGTTTGGCGCTCTCGATCGGCGTGGTCGGTGGTGCCGGTATCAATGCCGCGCACGAACTCGGACACAAAAAGGTGAACATGGAACGCTGGCTCGCGCGTATCGCACTGGCGCAAACGTGGTACGGGCATTTCTATATCGAGCACAACCGCGGTCATCATGTGTGGGTCGCGACGCCGGAGGATCCGGTCAGTGCTCGCGTAGGCCAGACATTCTGGGCCTTCTGGGTACGCGCCCTTTTCGGCGGCCTGAAGTTTGCCTGGCAGCTGGAGAAGGTTCGTCTGCGTCGGCTCGGCGTGCGCTCATGGGGCCTGCACAACGAGATAGTCAGTGCGTGGCTGATATCGGCAGTGCTATATACGGCGTTGGTCGCGATATTCGGTCTCGATTTACTGCCCTATCTGGTGCTGCAAACCTTATTCGGTATTACGTTGCTGCTGGCGTTCGACTATCTGTCGCATTACGGCCTGGCGCGGCAGCGTACGCCGAGCGGGCGTTATGAGCGGCCCGGCCAGCAGCACAGTTGGAATAGCGACCGCATCCTCAGCAGTATCCTCCTCTACTATCTGCCACGGCACAGTGACCATCACGTCTATCCGACCCGGCGCTATCAGGTCCTGAAGAGCAGGGATGATGCGCCGATCTTGCCGAGCGGCTACTCCACCATGGTGCTACTCGCCCAGATACCACCCCTATGGTTTCGCATCATGGACAAGCGGGTGCTCGCGCACTACGACGGCGACATCACCCGCGCCAATGTAGATCCCGCCAAACGGGACAAGGTGTTTGCGCGCTACGGCGCAGACAGTTATAATCGGGCCCCACGTCTACCCACTGGCCAGTGAATTTACCAACCGCTGAATTTACCAACCGCGCCCGGTGAACAAGAGGGTAACTTATGTGGGGAGTTTTGGTAGCAGGCGAGGGCGGCTGCGAGTTGTAGAAATACGGCGAAGAGACGGCCGTAGTGTTCGTAGCGGATCGTCAACCGCAGATATCCGGTCAACCATACGATCGATCTTCCGATCTTCCAGCTATGCCGACCCAACCTGGCGGGGTCCTCGATTCCACGCCGGGCAATGCGAGACACGATCCCACGGGCACGCAGCCGGCGGCGGTGGACATCGAAGTCGTAGCCCTTGTCGACACGCGGCTCGGCACGCCGACCGCGACCAATGATCCCCCTTTCGTCCGCACGCGCGCAGCGCCCAGAATCGCCGCGCTCCAGTCCACTTCGCCAGCAGCGCCGAGCCGGTCGAGTTATTTCCCGATGCAGTGCATCGAACATTCCGACATCGGCCCACACTATGAACCTTCGATGCGCGGTCGGCGCACTCACTCCGAACGAGGCGGGCAGATGACGACACGCACTCCGAGAAGCCTGCCGACTACGTGTCACATCATGCCGCACAAAAAACTACACCCACGTAGGATGTCCTCTAAGTTAGGACAGGTGAGCAACGCGACTTCCGAAGATGTGGACGCCGAGTTCCTGGCTCTGCCGCTGGCCGCGCTCGCCGATGCCGCGCTCACCGCAGCCACGGCGGCAGGCGTCGAGCACGCCGATATCCGGGTCCATAGGCTGGTCACCCAGTCGATCCGGTTGCGCGACGGTCGGGTCGAGGCCGTCGCCGACAGTACCGAAATCGGTTTCGCCGTGCGCGTGATCGTCGATGGCACATGGGGTTTCGCATCGCATATCGCGCTCACCCCGGACACCGCCGCCGAGGTGGCCCGCACCGCTGTCACCATCGCCACCTCATTGCGTGCGCTCAATCGCGAACGCGTCGAGCTGGCCGCCGAACCGCGTTACTCGGGCCTGCGTTGGATCTCGGACTACGATATCGACCCGTTCGCCGTGCCGACCAGCACAAAAATCGCACTGCTGCAAGACTACTCGGAGCGCTTGCTGCGAGCCGATGGGGTCGATCATGTCACCGCGAGCGTGCTGCAGGTCAAAGAGCAGACCTTCTACGCCGACACTGCGGGGTCCTCGATCACCCAGCAGCGAGTCCGGCTGCATCCGAGCCTCGAAGCGATCACGGTCGACACAGCGGCGGGGGTATTCGAGACGATGCGCACCCTGGCCGCACCGGCTGGACGTGGCTGGGAATACGTCACCGGCGCCGACGAAATCTGGGACTGGGACCATGAGCTCGCCCGGATCCCGGGGTGGCTGGCCGAGAAAGTGCGAGCACCCAGTGTGCGGGCCGAGCCGACCGACCTGGTGATCGATCCGACCAATCTGTGGCTGACCATCCACGAATCCATCGGTCACGCCACCGAATACGACCGGGCCATCGGCTACGAGTCAGCCTACGCGGGTACCTCGTTCGCCACTCCGGACACGTTGGGCACATTACGTTACGGAACCCCGATCATGCACGTGACCGGCGACCGCACCCAGGCACACGGCTTGGCCAGCATCGGTTACGACGACGACGGGGTCGCCGGGCAGCGATGGGATCTGGTCCGGGACGGCATCCTGGTCGGCTACCAATTGGACCGAGCATTCGCGCCACGGCTGGGCCTGGCGCGCTCCAACGGTTGCTCGTACGCGGACTCGGCGCACCACGTGCCCATCCAACGCATGGCCAATGTCTCACTACAACCCGACCCGGATCGGGATACCAGCACCGCCGAACTGATCTCCCGGGTAGACGACGGACTCTACATTCTCGGCGACAAATCCTGGTCGATCGACATGCAACGCTACAACTTCCAATTCACTGGTCAGCGGTTCTTCCGCATCAGGAACGGCAAACTGGACGGCCAAGTTCGCGATGTCGCCTACCAGGCCACCACGACCGACTTCTGGGGGGCGATGGAGGCAGTCGGCGGACCGTCGACGTGGCAGCTCGGCGGCGCGTTCAACTGCGGTAAAGCACAGCCGGGCCAGATCGCGGCGGTCAGCCACGGCTGCCCATCGATCCTGGTGCGTAGTATCAACGTGCTCAATACCCGGACAGAGGCAGGCCAGTGACCGGCGAGCTGTTTCCCGCGAGCAGCATTGTGGAGCGGGCGCTCGCGCTGTCGAAGGCCGATGAGGCGATGATCATCGTGCGCGACCAGCACGCGGCAGCACTGCGCTGGGCAGGCAATTCGATGACCACCAATGGGTCGTCGGTGTCGCGGAGCTGGACGGTGATCTCGGTGTTCCGCGAGGGGCCTGCGCGCGCTCGAGTCGGCTCGATCAGCTCGACCAGCGCGGACCCCGCTGATATCGAAGCAGTGGTGCGGGCGAGCGAACAGGCCGCGCGTACCGCCGAACCCGCGAAAGACGCCATACCTCTGCTCGAGGACGGCGCTGTCGACACCGAATGGGCCGAACAGGCGGGCGAGACCGGCATCGAGGTATTCACCGATCTCGCCGACGGCTTGGCCTCGGGCTTCGAAAGCGCCGATCGCCTCTACGGTTTCGCGCACCATCAGGTACATACCACCTGGCTGGGCACCTCGACCGGGGTACGCAGGCGCTTCGTCGAACCCACGGGTTCGGTGGAAATCAATGGAAAGCGTGGTACCGGCAAGAATCCCGCCAGTGCCTGGACCGGGGTAGGAACCGCCGACTTCACCGACGTCGATGTGCCCGTACTGCTCGCTGAACTGTCACGGCGGCTGGATTGGGCCGAACACACGATCGAGCTGCCCGCGGGCCGCTACCATACCCTGTTGCCGCCCTCCGCGGTCGCCGACCTGATGATCTGTCTCGCCTGGTCGATGGAGGGGCGCGGCGCGCAAGAGGGGTACACCGCGTTCGCACGGGCTGGTGGGACCCGCGTCGGCGAACGCCTGAGCGACCTTCCGCTCACGCTGTATTCGGACCCCTACGCGCCCGGACTGGAATACCGTCCGTTCGTCGCCACGACCGCGTCGTCGGAGTCGATGTCGGTGTTCGACAACGGATTGCCCGCGGAGCGGGTCGACTTGGTACGCGACGGGGTTATCTCCGCGCTGTTCTACCCGCGTGCCACCGCCGCCGAGTTCGCCGCCCCTGTCGTGGTTCCAGGGGAGAACCTTCTGCTGACCGGAGGATCCGGCGCCACCATCGATGAGATGATCGCCAGCACCGAACGCGGCCTGCTGCTGACCACCCTGTGGTACATCCGTGAGGTCGATCCGGCGACGCTGCTGCTCACCGGCCTCACCCGCGACGGGGTGTACCTCGTGGAGGAAGGGGAGGTCACCGCCGCGGTGAACAACTTCCGGTTCAACGAGAGCCCGCTGGATCTGCTTCGACGAACCACCGAAGCGGGTGCCACCGAGATCACCCTGCCACGGGAATGGAAGGACTGGTTCACCCGAACCGCGATGCCCCCCTTGCGGATCCCCGACTTCCACATGTCTTCGGTCAGCCAGGCGACCTGACTCCACGACGCTCGCCGCACCGCGCACCGCTCGGCGGCGAATCAGGCCGACAGCGTGAGCTCGATGCCGATGGTGCCCGACTTACCGCGACGCAAGGTGCTACCGAAGATGACCAGCGGCCCGGCCAGCCAGTACTTGCGCCGCAGCAGTGCGCGCACCCGATCGGTGCCGGCGGCGTCCAGGATCCGGCCGGTCCCTTCCACCACGTCGCCGCGCGGCTTGCCGGTCGCACTGCACGGCTGCAGGGTGACCGCGGGGTTACGGCGCAACCGTTTGACCTTCCAGCTGTCGGTCTCCGTCCATACGTACAGTTTTCCGTGCTCGGTCACCACCCACACCGGGGCGGCGACCGGAGTACCGTCCTTACGGAAGGTGGTGAGCAGCACATAGTCGGCCGCGGCCAGGGCTTGCAGCGAATTCGTCATGTGGGCAGAGTATCTCGGCATCTTGCCGATGCACGCAGCACGCCGCCGTTCCGGCCTGCGGGCGGCGTGCAGACGAACGTGGTCCGGATTGTCAGTGGCCGATGTTTCAGTCGCCGATGCTCCTGATCGAGGGAGCACGAGCCGGCGAACAATCCGCCTTCATTCCAGCATCCGGTACTCCCCGGCCTCCAGCCGCGCCAGCACCCCTTCGGTCCATCTCGACAGATTCCCGAAGACACCGCTCCACAACTCCAAGAGATCGGTCGCATGCGGTGCTTCGTATCGCCCCGGAAAGTTCGGGATCATCGCGAGCAGACTGTCATGCGCGGCCTCGCTGCGACGGCGCTGTTCGCGCAACTTCTCGATGACATGTGACCTTGGCAGCGCGTCCATAAAGGCGATCCCCGCGCCGAGTTCTTCCATATCGACGCTGAGCAGCGCGGCATCCATGAGCCTGCGGAATTCGGCCTCGCCCGCCGCGGTGAGTTCGAAGAGCGTGCGTCCCGGCCCCCGGACGCTTTTTTGGGTATCGGACACGCTCAACTTCCCCTCCTGCGTGAGCTGCCTGAGCGCGTGGTAGATCGACCCTGGCTTGATATTTGTCCAGGTCTCGGCGCGCCACGACAGCAGTTCCCTGCGCACCGCATAGCCGTGGGCAGGCTGACGTAAGCGCAATACACCCAGCACCAACAAGCGCACGGCCGACATGGCGTACTCCTTCCGATCGAAAGCCGCCATGGTAGTCAAGTTTGACTTCCTGGCGGGTGTCACCCTATGTTCTATTAGTCAAATTTGACTAATAGAGGTGAACAAGGGGGATTCCTGTGATCGACACGGCGGTACCGCAGCTGTGGACCGGCGACCTGGCCGTCACACTGGATTTCTACAAGACGCTCGGCTACGCGGTGACCTACGAGCAGGCCCGCCCCTATGTCTACGGCATCGTGGAAAACCATGGGTGCGCACTGCATTTCACACCGACACCCAAGAACATCGCCGTATCCGACGAACGGACCGGCTGCCTGGTGATGGTCGACGACATCGCGCGCAGGCATCGAGCGTTCACCACGGCACTGCGCGCTCGCTACGGCAAGGTGCCCGCGAAAGGACTGCCGCGGATCACCCGCTATCGGCCGGGACAGTCTCGCTTCACTGTGGTCGACCCGGCAGGCAACCAGGTGATCTACATCCAGCGCGATGAGCCCATGGAACTGGAGTACGACGGATCGAAGGAACTGAACGGGCTGGCCAAGGCACTGGACAATGCCCGAATTCTGCGCGATTTCAAAAACGACGACAAGGCAGCCTTCCGGGTTCTCGAGGTCGGCCTCCGAAGGTTCCGCGCCGAGGCGTCCCGGCTGGACCTGGCGCGTGGACTGGCGGCGCTCACCGAGCTGGCCGTCGCCACCGAAAACCCTGACCGCGCCGAACAGTTCCGCGCCGAGATACGCGCGCTGACGTTGTCCGATGCGGAACAGGCTGTCATCGCCGGTGAACTGCGCGCCTCCGACGACCTCACTACCTGGCTGTCCGAAACACAGCCGCCCGGCGGGGCAGGCCCGCACGGTGCGGTCACGCCGCGACGGTCAGTACCTCCGGCCCCTCCGGTGTAATCGCGATCGTGTGCTCGGAGTGCGCCGTACGCGATCCATCCGCCGAGCGGATGGTCCAGCCGTCGGGGTCGGTGACGATACGGTCGGTCGTGCGCGCGAACCAGGGCTCGATGGCGATGGTGAGCCCCGGCCGCAATCGATAGCCGCGCCCAGGCCGGCCCTCATTGGGCACGTACGGCTCCTCGTGCATAGTGCGGCCGAGCCCGTGACCACCGAATTCCGCGTTCACCGGGTAGCCGTGCTCCCGTGCGACGGAGGCGATAGCGGCGGAGATATCGCCGATGCGGTTACCCGGCATCGCGACTACCACCGCAGCGGCGAGCGCCTGCTCAGTGGCCTGGACCAGCCGCACATCCTCGGCGGCGGCGACGCCGACCACGACGGTGCGGGCCGAGTCGGCGACCCAGCCGTCGATGCCGACCGCGAGGTCCATGCTCAGCACATCGCCATCCCGCAGCGAGTAGTCGAACGGAAGCCCATGCAGAACCGCGTCGTTCACCGACAGACACACGGTATTGCGGAACGGTCCGCGCCCGAACGAGGGAGTGTAATCCCAGTAGCAGGACTGCGCACCACGCTCGCGGATGCGCTCCCGGACATGAGCCTCCAGCTCGAGCAGGTTCACCCCGACCCTCGCTCGTGCACAGAGCTCGGTGAGCACCTCGGCGACGAAGCGCCCCGCCACGCGCATCCGCGCGATCTCCGCGGGGCTCTTCAACTCGACCATCAATCCTCCTACGTAACGGTATTTAAATACCAGACAAGTCACGGGTATTTTAATACCAAAAGGGTCGCTTGCCGTATCCGAATACCCTCCGTACCGTGAGCGCATGGTTCGCCTCCCCTTGACTCCGGCGCAGATCGAGGCGGGCCGCCGCCTCGGTGCCGCTCTACGCACCGCCCGCGCAGGCCGTGATCTCACCGAAGTCGCACAAGCAGCGGGAATCTCGCCAGAGACGCTGCGCAAGATCGAGACCGGCCGCCTGCCCTCCCCCGCCTTCGGCACCGTAGTGGCGCTCAGTCGGGTACTGGGGCTTCCGCTCGACGACCTCGCGGACATCTGGCACGCGGCGGGACTGGCCGAATCGGCCTGAGCCGCGGCCGCCGGTGTCGGGTCACTACCGGGCGCGAGCACGGCGAAAAACCGAGAATGGGGCGAAATGACGGTACGGCGCATCGATCCGGCCGCGGGCACGGCGCTTTCCCCAACGAACCCGGACCGGAATCGAGGCGACCCGCAGCGATGCCCGGACCTGGTCTGGTACGCCGCCTATGGCTCGAACATGAGCCTGACCAGGCTGCGCACCTATCTGCGCGGCGGCAGGCCCGAAGGCGGAGCTCTCGCCGTCCCCGGCTGTCGTGACACTACCGACCCGATCCGCTCCGCGCCCCTGTCGCTGCCCGGAGTGCTGTACTTCGCCACCGAATCACGCATTTGGTCCGGTGGCCGCGCCTTCTACGATCCAGGAT
Source organism: Nocardia sp. TBRC8007 (assembly GCF_056629435.1). Taxonomy (NCBI): domain Bacteria; kingdom Bacillati; phylum Actinomycetota; class Actinomycetes; order Mycobacteriales; family Nocardiaceae; genus Nocardia; species Nocardia sp. TBRC8007. The sequence continues at coordinate 116,422 of NZ_JBWSOR010000003.1, forward strand.
GCCCCGGCGAGATCGCCGTGCACGCCCATCTGCTCACCACTGCTCAGTTCTCCGATATCGCGGCCCAGGAAATGTACCGCGCTCCCGACACCTCGCTGGACCTCACCGGAGTAACCGACAACTGTCCGATGATTCTCGGTCCCGGCCGGTACGAGACCCTGATCCGCGCGGGCACGCTCGACGGATATCCAGTGCTGACCTTCACCGCACCCTGGCGCTATCGCGATCTGCCGGGCAATCCACCTGCTGCCTCCTATCTGCGGCACCTGGCGGCGGGGCTGCGCACAGCACACAGGTGGTCCATCCCTGCTACCGCAGGCTACCTCGCTACTCGTCCCGGCGCCGATCGCCGATGGACGCCGGATGCCGTCGAGGCTTTATTGCGTATCGACGCCGAATAGGAAGAGAGCAGTCTCTCCGCGGCGCGGTCGTCAACGAGCGTGCCGCGGAGAGACCGAGAGATCATCAGTCACCGGTACCGTTGTCACCAGCGCTATTGTCACCGGCATTGTTGTCACCAGCGCTGTTGTCACCAGCGCTGTTGTCGCCGGCACCCTCGTCGCCCTCGAACTCATCGGGTGAGGTGACGCCGGTGATCGTAGTCACCATCGGCCATTGCGGCCCGGCGCACAGCGCGGAAACGGTGCTGCCCGCCGCGAATCCGCCCCGGCTTTCCCCAGTCCGCGCAAGATCCATCCGTGGACCAGCGGACTCGGCCGGGCCCAACAACGCACAGGTCCAGTTCTCCGAGTCCGGTTGGCCGCTCACCGCGATGGAACCCTCTTGCTGAGTATCCGCCGACAATATCGGTCCCGCGGCGGCGACCCCTACCCCGCCCACGGCGAGTATCGCGCTGAGGCCGACTGCCGAAGTGCAGCGTAGAGCGATCCGGAACATACAATGCCTCCTCTCAGTATGGCCCCCGCGGTCGGCAGTTTCCGCTACGCCACCGTTCAAACCCCCGGCACCTGATATGGCTGTTCGCCGACCGGCGATCACCTGGCAACCCCAGACGCATTCCGCCTACCGCCCAACAGAGGTATGGGTATCCTCACCTCATGGACGATGGCCGCGCGACCGTCGGAGTGGAAGAGGAATTTCTGCTGGCAGATCCGCGTACCGGTGCGCCTTTGGCACGTAACGTCGAAGTGGCGCGCACCGCCGAGAACATCGGCATCGATCTGCAGCTCGAGCTGACTCGCTGTCAAGTGGAGGCCAGCACGGCGATCCACACCGATATCGGCGCCCTGCACCGACAGCTACGCGAGCTACGCCGCGACATCGCCTCCTGCGCCGAACACAATGGCGGACGCCTGCTCGCGGTAGGTATCCCGCCGACGGTACCGCACGAGTTCCCGGTCACCGACACTCCTCGCTATCGACGCATCGCGGAGAATTTCGGTTTACTCGCTCACGAGCAGGGGCTTTCGGGGTGTCATGTGCATATCGGCATCCCCGATTGCGAGACCGCGATCCAGGTGAGCAACTATCTGCGGCCGTGGCTGCCGCAACTGCTCGCCATGACGGCCAACTCGGCGATCTACCAGGGCACCGAGACCGGATTCGCCAGTTGGCGCAGCATCCTGTGGCGGCGGTGGCCCAGCGCCGGACCGCCACCGTACTTCGAGTCGGCGCGCGAGTACGAAGCCATGGTCGCCATGATGCTCAACAGCGGCAGCATCCTGGACAAACAGATGGTCTACTGGGATGTCCGCCCATCACTCTCGTTCCCAACTATCGAGGTGCGGGTCAGCGACATCCCGGCAACGGTCGAAGAAACCGCACTGCTGGCGGCATTGGTGCGTGCGATCGTCGGCATGGCGCGAAAGTCTTTGGCCGACGGACGCGCCGCGCCCGCGATACCCGTCGAGGTACTCCGGGCCGCATACTGGAAAGCGGCGCGTTCGGGACTGATCGGCGACGGTGTCGACCCGCACGACGGCGAAGTGGCGCCCATCCGCACACTGCTGTACCGGCTGATCGATCATGCCGCTCCCGCCCTCGAAGCATCGGGTGATCGCCCATTCGTCGACGAGGCGTTCGCCCGCCTGCTCATCCGCGGCAACGGTGCGCGCAGACAGGTAGCAGCCCTCCGGGCGCATGGCGAGGTGGGTGATGTCGTCGCCGAGGTAGCGCGCGCGACCCTCGAAGGGTGCGACCGAGTATGACCCGTTCCTGCTCAGATCATACGAGGGGATGCTGTGCCGAATCCGAAGCTGCCGGCCAGGTCAACCGAGTGCGAGCATGGCGAGACTCGGTGACGTCGGGCGCGATGAGCCGCTCGCGGGTTCGATCGTCACGCTGAAGACATCCGCTGGATCGAACCGAGCCGATACTCCTGCCCGAGGTACCGTCGTCAACACCCCCGCCGAACGCACGCCCCCCGAGGCGGACACCATCCAGAGCTGGTAGGCCTGTCCTGATGGCGGCGCGGGCACTGCGTCGAAGGTCACCGCGACCACTCCGAGTCGCCCCGAAGTGCTGACCGTCACCGTGCCGCCGACCGGCAGTTCGAGCACCCTGGACCGCGAATCCGATTGCACGAGTATCTGTTCGGCCGTGACCGGCTCGGTGCGGTATTCGGTGATCCGTTCGGCGAACAGCACAGCGAGCACCCCGACACCGACAATGATCACAGCAGCCAGCCGGGTCGGCCACGACAGCCGAGCGAAACGACGATGTTCGCCCGAGCCGCGGGTCGCCCGGAGGATTTTCGACTCCAGCGCAGACGGCGGAGGCACCGCATCGACCTCGCTCAGCGCTGCCAGCGTCTCTCTACTCGCGCGTACCGCAGCGGCGAATTCGGTCGCAGTGGCAGAATCCGCCTTCGCCACCCGGTTTTCGATGTAACGACGCTCGATCTCGGAAACCGCGTCCATCGCATAGGGGTACGCCAGCGCGAGCAGATCCGCTCGAGACTGTTCGGGCTCGGTCATGATCAGCCACCTCCGGGCACAGTGCCCTGGCGCGGGCCGCGCGCGACAACCACCCCGGTCCGCCCACGCCCATCCATCGAAATCCACGGATGGACCGAAGACACACCGGGCTCCGGATCGCGATCACATGGACTCGCGCCATGGCGCCTACTCACCTGTTCCGCGCAAACCCGCATGCCTTGATTTCGCGGCGCACCGCCGGACGGATTGGGTTTCCCACGATATCCGATGCGATTCTCCTGGACTCCCGCACCCCGCTCGTATGTCCCCGCTGGTGGTCGGCCGGACGAGACGGACTCCCGATGGGATAGCACTGCGCCGCGATAATGCGCTCGGCGCACTGTGCCTGCCCATGGGACATGGACAGGGTGAAGCGGCCGATGAAATACTCGCTTTCCGCGGACGGCTGTCCGACCACCGTGATGAATATGTCGGAGTTCGGATTCCTCGGCTCTGTCGGTGAGTGTCCTTTCGGCAGCCACCGATGCCAGTAGCTGCGCGCGGACCGATCGAGGTGACCGCGCCGGACCGCTTGCTCATAGTATTCACCCACCGTGGCAGACACGTCGACAACCGACGAGAGGTAGTCGCCGAACCGGACCTCGACAACGCGACATGCGCCTGTTGTGGTTTCAGTCACACCTGGCCGGGTAACCGATCGCTCGGCGGCACTGTGCCGACCCGAACGCACCGGAAGGAGACCGTATGGCACACAACCGCGAACACCGGCTGGTGGGCGTGCCCGCGGTAACGGCACTGGCGGATCTCGGTTTCGCCTCGGTCGCCTCCGGAGTGATCGCCCGGCGACGACCGGTATCGGGGCTATTGGAACGCACCAGAGCCGAATCCAGAGGCATCGAGCGAGTGCGTCAGCTACGTCGCGAATTCGGCTCGGGCCCAGTAGAACTCGTGGTTCCTGGTCGCCGGATCGTAGTAATCCTCGATCCGGCCGATATCGGCAGGGTACTGAACGGCGCACCGACGCCCTTCCATCCCTCCAATCGGGAGAAGCGCGCCGCGATGCGCCGGTTCCAGCCGCATGGCGTCCTGTCGTCCGACGGGCCGATCCGGACACAGCGCCGAGCGCTGAACGAGGCCGCGCTGGATTCCGGTGAACCACTTCATCACCTCGCCGCACCGTTCGCGGCTGCCATCGCAGACGAGGCACGCGGGATGATCGACTCGGCACTGCGTCATGAGCACATGGACGCGCGACAACTCACCGCACATTGGTGGCAGCTGGTGCGTCGGATCGTGCTCGGCGAACGGGGACGCGACGATACAGTGCTCACCGGCGAACTCGCACGGCTACGCTCGGCAGGAAACTGGTCGTTTCTCGCCCCAGCCCATCGCAGACAACGGGACCAGTTCACCAATCGCCTCTATCGTCACGCGGAGTCCGCCCCAACGGACAGCCTCGCCGGGACACTGGCAGCGGTTCCCTCAGGGGGTGTCGCCGACCCGGTCGGGCAGATCCTGCACTGGCTGTTCGCCTTCGACGCCGCAGGCAGCGCGCTCAATCGTACGGTGGCGGTGCTGAGCACCCATCCACGACACCACGACCGCGCGCTCGAAGACGCCTGCGACCTTCAGCGCATCGCGCGGCGTAGCTACCTGCGCGCCTGCGTGCTCGAGTCGGTGCGGTTGTGGCCGACCACACCGATGCTGCTGCGTGACATCACTGCCGATACATCATGGCGAGACGACGAAGAACGCTTCACCATCGCGGCGGGCGCCGCGCTGATGATCCCTCTTTCGGCATTCCACCGCGATGGAGACCTGCTACCGTTTGCCGACGAGTTCACCCCGGACATCTGGCTCGACGGCCGCGCGGAACAATACCCGCAGCTCGTGCCGTTCGGTGCAGGACAGGCCGACTGCCCCGGCCGCAACTTGGTCCTCTTCGTCGTGAGCACACTACTCGCGCATCTGCTGACTTCCGCGGACTTCCGGCTGCGATCCGCACCGTCTCTCTGCCCACATGCGCCGCTGCCGATGACATTGAATGCCTCCGGCCTCGACTTCACGGTCGAGCCATGTCTGTCGCGGACGCGCTGACCACATCGCCACGGTATCCGAGCGGGTACGAACAACAGCGGCGGCAAGCATGATTCGACGCGTCATCGGTTTCGGCCGCACTATACGAGCACATCGAGCGCGGCCGATCCTCCCGCTGCGGTCTCGCGCGGTACCTGACTATCGATTCGCACCCGCGATGCCGCCGATGAGCCCGCCGATCAGGCAGCCGGATACGAACCCGATGAAGGAGAGAACGAGACCGACCAGCGCACCGATCACACAGCCGATCACCGCGCCCCCCACGATGGTGCCCGCATTTGCGATGAACTGTGGCCCACCAGGTACCGCGGCCACGACCGGTGTCAACGTCAAGGTAGTCGCGGTGGCGTCGATTTGCGGGTCCACTCGAAGCTCCTGGCCCGTCAGCGTACGCAGGGTCGTCGGCACCGTGGCGACGAGTCTGCCGTCCGGCGCTTGGACCGTCACGGCTTCCCGCGACGTCAGAACGAACACACCGGAGGCGAGTGTCACCGTCGCGCTGCTCCGGTCCTGCGCGACAGTCGCGGTGTAACCGACGCCGCGATCGGTGCCGACGATCGTCGGGCCGGATACCTCGACCCTACCGTAGGCGGTCGCCGCGGTGATGCCGATGGCGGCGATAGTCAACAACGTGGTCGCGACCAGTTTCTGAATCTTCATGAGCTTTCCCGTCCTCCAACCGATTTCGATCTGTTGTTCTCCGGATGCAGCCGTGGCAGCCTATCAGCCATGCATGATGTGCATGGCGATATCGGCGACAGTGCAAAGCTCGGGGATGCGGTCGCGGGAATGCGGTCGCGCTTCAGCTACTCCAATTCTCCTTCGGTATCGAGATATATCTGTCGCAGCTGATCGAGCACGGCCTGTTCGGGATACTCCCAGAGTTTCCTTTCCACCGCCTCCAACAGCCGCTCGGCAATGCCATGCAATGCCCAAGGATTGGACTTTTCCATGAACTTCCGGTTCATTTCATCGAAAACGTAACTCTCCGCCAGTTTTTCGTACATCCAGTCGGCCACGACATCGGTGGTGGCGTCGTAGCCGAACAGATAGTCCACAGTCGCCGCCATCTCGAACGCCCCCTTGTAGCCGTGCCTGCGCATAGCCGCGAGCCAGCGCGGGTTCACCACGCGGGCCCGGAACACCCGTGCGGTCTCCTCCGACAGGGTCCTGGTGCGCACCGCGTCGGGGCGGGTGCTGTCACCGACGTATGCCTCCGGATCTTTGCCGGTCAACGCACGCACAGTGGCGACCATGCCGCCATGAAACTGGAAATAGTCATCCGAGTCGGCGATGTCGTGCTCGCGAGTGTCGATGTTCTTGGCAGCCACCGCGATCCGGCGGTACGCGTCGCGCATATCGTCCGCAGCGGGAATCCCGTCGAGATCGCGCCCATAAGCGTAACCCCCCCAGGTGGTGTACACCTGGGCGAGATCCTCGTCGGTGCGCCAGCTCTTCGAATCGATCAGCTGCAGCAGGCCCGCACCGTAGGTTCCCGGTTTGGAGCCGAAGATACGGGTAGTGGCGCGCCGTTGGTCGCCGTGCGCTGCCAGATCGGCCTGGGCATGCGCACGCACATAGTTCGCTTCGTGCGGCTCGTCCAGATCAGCGACCAGGCAGACCGCGTCGTCCAGCAAGGCGAGCACATGCGGAAAGGCATCGCGGAAGAAACCGCTGATGCGCACAGTGACATCGATGCGGGGACGACCCAGTTCCGCGAGCGAGATGAGCTCGAGCGCGCTGACTCGTCTGCTCGCTTCGTCCCATACCGGGCGAACGCCCAACAGTGCGAGAACTTCGGCGACGTCGTCGCCTGATGTGCGCATGGCCGAGGTGCCCCAGACCGACAAGCCCACCGAGCGCGGGTATTCGCCATGGGCGGACCGGTATCTCTCCAGCAGCGATTCCGCCATGGCCTGACCGGTTTCCCAGGCCAACCGCGAGGGCACGGCTTTCGGGTCGACCGAGTAGAAGTTGCGACCGGTCGGCAACACATTGATCAGGCCACGCAACGGTGAACCGCTCGGACCCGCCGGGATGAACCCACCGTCGAGTGCGTGCAGCACCTGCCCGATCTCCCTGCCTGTCTGTCGTAAACGCGGCACTACCTCGGTCGCCGCGAATCGCAATACCCGGCGGACCTCCGGGTTGTCGGTAATGTTGTCGACCGCGTCCGGCGACCAGCGCGCCGCCTGCAATGTCGCGACGAGCGCGCGGGCGTTGTCTTCCACGGTGTCGACTCGTTCCCGCATCTGTTTGCCCGACTCGTCGAGTCCGAGCGCCTCCCGCAGACCGGGCACCGTACGCTCACCGCCCCACAGCTGGCGCGCCCGGAGCATGGCCAATACCAGGTCCAGTTCCTCCTCCCCTTCGGGCGCCCGCCCGAGCACGTGCAGGCCATCGCGGATCTGCACGTCCTTGATCTCGCACAACCAACCATCGACATGCAGCAGCATGTCATCGAAGGAGTCCTCGTCCGGGCGTTCGATGAGTCCCAGATCGTGATCCATTTCGGCGGCACGCATCAGCGTCCAGATCTGTTGGCGGATGGCGGGGAGCTTGGCAGGATCCAGCGCGGAGATATTGGCATGCTCGTCGAGTAGCTGCTCCAGCCGCGCGATGTCGCCGTAGCTCTCCGCGCGAGCCATCGGGGGGATCAGATGATCGACCAGAGTGGCGTGCGCCCGTCGCTTGGCCTGGGTACCCTCGCCCGGATCGTTGACCAAGAACGGATAGATCAGCGGCAGGTCACCCAACGCGGCATCTGCGCCGCAGGAGTCCGACATGCCCAAAGTCTTGCCTGGCAGCCATTCCAGGTTCCCGTGCTTGCCCAGATGCACTATCGCATCGGCGGCGAAGCCATCGGCAGCGCCGAGCCATCGGTAAGCGGCCAGGTAATGGTGGCTGGGTGGCAGATCCGGATCGTGGTAGATCGCGACGGGGTTCTCGCCGAAACCGCGCGGCGGCTGCACCATGAGCACGACATTGCCGAAACGCAGTGCCGCGATGACGATCTCACCGTCCGGATCGGACGAGCGGTCGACATAGAGCTCACCGGGCGGCGGGCCCCATGCCTCGACCACGGCGGTACGCAGATCCTCGGCCAGGGTCTCGAACCAAGCGGCGTAGGTGCCCGCACCGATACGGATCGGATTGCCCGCCAGCTGTTCACTGGTCAGCCAGTCCGGATCCTGCCCGCCCGCGGCGATCAAGGCATGGATCAGAATGTCACCGTCCTGATCGTCCAGGCCAGGGATCTCACCATGGGCACCGAGGTCATAGCCGGCGCAGCGCATTTCGGTGAGTAAGCGGATCGCGCTGGCCGGGGTGTCCAGGCCGACCGCGTTGCCGATGCGGGCATGCTTGGTGGGGTAGGCCGACAACATGACGACAACACGCTTACGCGCGGCGGGAATATGACGCAGCCGAGCATAACGCGTCGCGATGCCCGCCACTCTAGCCGCGCGCTCGAGGTCGGGGACGTAAGTGGACAGGCCGTCCGCGTCGAACTCCTTGAACGAGAACGGAACCGTGATGATCCGACCGTCGAACTCCGGGACCGCGACCTGAGTGGCGACATCCAGTGGCGACAGGCCGTCGTCGTTGGTCGCCCATTGGGCCCGGCCGGTGGTCAAGCATAAACCTTGAAGGATGGGCACATCCAGTTCGGCGAGCGCACCGATATCCCACGCTTCGTCCGCACCGCCCGCCGAGGCGGTGGCAGGCTTGGTTCCACCGGCGGCGAGTACCGTCACCACCAGTGCGTCGGCGCGGCGCAGCGCAGCGAGGAATTCGGGTTCGGCGGTGCGCAACGACGCACAGTACAGCGGGAGCGGGCGCGCGCCCGCCTGTTCGATCGCGGTACACAGGGCATCGATGTAGGCGGTGTTGCCTGCCAGATGCTGCGCGCGGTAGTAGATCACCGCGACCGTCGGACCATCGGCCACCGGCGCGGTGACCCGATCCAGTTCACCCCAACTGGGCAACTGTATCGGCGGCTCGAAGCCGTGCCCGGTGAGCAGTACCGTATCGGACAGGAAATTGTGCAGTTGACGCAGATTCTCCGGACCGCCTGCGGCCAGATAATTGTGCGCGGCGGTCGCGACGCCGCCAGGCACTGTCGAGCATGCCATCAACTCGGCGTCCGGAGCGTTCTCCCCACCGAGCGTGACCAGCGGAACACCACGGGCACGCAGCGCCTGCAGCCCGTCCTCCCATGCGCGTTTACCGCCGAGGAGACGTACGATCACCAGATCGGCGCCCTCCAGCAGGGCAGGTATGTCGTCGGCCTGCAGTCGAGCGGGATTTCCCCACCGATAGTCGGCGCCGCTGGCGCGGGCGCTCAGCAGGTCGGTATCGGACGTGGACAACAGCACAAACACAATGCCAGCCTTCCTCGGGTGACGCGCCCATCGGGGTTCGCTGCTCGCCGGAGAGGGTCTGGCTTTCTACAGTGGCGCGACCGCACCGGACTTCCACCGGTTTCCTCGTCACCCGTCGAGCATGCCGATGCTACCCGTCTTCTCGGCCGGGCCCGGCCCCGCGTCCGGCCCACCCGCTGGGCGTCGTCCACATTTCGGGTAACCCCGGCCGACCACTGAACCAGTTGGTTCCGCCGGGCACTGAACCAGTTGGTTCCGCCGTGCTCGACCAGCTGAGCCGGCTCGTCCGGTGACCGACCGCATACTCCGTGCCTGCTAAGGGTCCGTAAGCTGGGCTGGATATGTCACGACGCATACCTGATTCCTGCCCAGGCGTACTGCGGCTGCACGAGGCGGCCGATGGGCCGCTGGCGCGGATTCGAGTGCCGGGTGGACTGCTGGAGCCTGCGCAGTGGCAGGCGCTCGCGGAGGCCGCGCATACGGTAGCGGACGGAGACATCGAGCTCACTTCACGCGGCAACGTCCAATTGCGCCGGGTACGAGATGCGGAAGCGCTGACCGAACGGTTGACAACCGTCGGCCTGCTACCGAGCCGCACCCATGAGCGGGTGCGCAATATCATCGCTTCGCCGCTATCCGGGCGAATCGGCGGACTGACCGATATCCACCCGCTTGTCGCGGAGCTGGATGCCGGGCTGCGGGGGGCGCCGCGACTGGCCGGTCTGCCCGGCCGAGTGTTGTTCACGCTCGATGACGGGCGTGGCGACGTCAGCGGACTCGACGCCGATATCGGCGTACAAGCCCTAGGCGCGGACGAGTTCGCGATGCTCCTGGCCGGCAGGGACAGCGGAGTCCGGCTCCCGACCACCGACGCGGTCGAGGCCATGCTCGCCGCTGCCCACGGTTTCCTGAAGCTACGTGGTGACAATGCGGGCCACTGGCGGTTGCGCGACATCGAAAACGGCACCGAACGCCTGATCGATCTCCTCGGGCTGTCCCCTACCGCCGATCGACTCGAGCTCGCCACGGCGCACCCCTTGCCGATCGGATGGCTGACGCAGGACAACGGGTTGGTCGGCCTCGGGGCCGGCGTGCGCCTCGGCGCTGTGCCCGCCCGCACCGCCGAGTTCCTCGCCGCGATCGAGCGACCCATTTTCGCCACCCCTTGGCGCAGCCTGGTGGTCACCGATCTGACCGAGTGGGCCGCCGAACAGGTAGTACGAGTATTGGCCCCGATGGGGATGATCTTCGACGCCGATTCCCGCTGGCTGCTGGTCAGCACCTGCACCGGACTACCGGGGTGCGCGAAATCGCACGCCAATGTCCGGGCCGATGCGACAACAGCGGTCGGCACCGACCGAGTACTGCCCACCACCGGGACCGCTCCGGACGTCGGAGCACCAGCAGCACTACCGATGGCCGCGACGGACATCGCGGTAGCCGGTCGGCAACACTGGTCCGGCTGCGACCGTCGCTGCGGCCGTCCCCGAGGCGCGGTCACCGATATCGTGGCCACCAGCGAGGGGTATCGCATCGGATAACCCGCTCCGAGACCCGTCGTCACGCTCATCGCCTTACCTGGCGTGTGTCCGGTTTGTCACCTGTCGTGGATTTCGAGGGTGCAACATTTGACGGAACCGCCCGCCTTGAGCAGCTCGGACATCTCGATACCGACCGGGTGATAGCCGCGAGCGCGCAAAGCCTCGCGCAGATCAGTGGCGCGACTGCTGAGGAAGACGGTGTGCCCGGTACAGACACCGTTCAATCCGAGCACCACCGCATCCTCCTCGGTGGCCGTGATCGCATCCGGGTAGAGCTCAGCGAGAACCGCGCGAGACTCCGGACCGAAGGCAGGCGGATAGTAGGCGATAGTACGACCACCCAACGGAAGCAGCACCGTATCCAGGTGATAGAAGCGCGGGTCTATCAGTTCCAGAGACACCACGGGCAGGCCGAAATAGCGGGAGACTTCTTCGTGTGCGGCAGACGAACTGCGGAATCCCATGCCCGCCAAGAGCCGGTCACCGACCAGAAGAAAATCTCCCTCCCCTTCGTTCACTTCTTCAGCTGCTACCAAGGTCCGCACCCCGAGCCCGGCGAACCAACGGTGGTAGGCCGGGCCTTCGGCGGCGCGTTCCTGGTGGGTGAAGCGCGCCGAGATCGCGCGCTCCCCGATGATCAGCCCGCCGTTGGCGGCGAACACCATATCCGGCAGTCCTGGTACACCGGGTACCACCTCGACGGTGTGCCCGTATTTCATGTAGGTGGCGCGCAGCGTCTCCCACTGCTCGATCGCGAGCGAACGGTCTATCGGCTCGGCAGGATTCATCCATGGGTTGATCGAGTAGGTGACATCGAAGTAGTCGGGACGGCACATGACGAACCGGCGCGGCGACGAGCGGTGCGCAGTGAAGTCGAGGCGAGGGGCTACAGACGTCATCAGTACTCCCAAGGGTCGGATGCCTTCGGTCGTCATGACAGTAAATGGCCTACTGTTGCGCTAGAAACAACGATTCGTTGTGTATTCAGTCGGAAGAACAGCTATTCATTGCGTACCCTCCGGGAGAAGAGACATGGACGACCTCGATCGGCGAATCCTCGAGCAACTGCTCAAACGCGCGCGAGCCTCCTTTCAGGAGATCGGCGACGCGGTCGGGCTGTCCGCGCCCGCGGTGAAGCGACGGGTCGACCGCCTCGTGGCGAACAAACAGATCACCGGGTTCACGGCATTGGTCAATCCGGCGGCGCTGGGCTGGAAAACCGAGGCGTACGTCGAGGTCTACTACCGCGACAACATCTCTCCCGCCGAACTCAAACGCAGCCTGGAACCGATTCCACAGGTGGTCGGGGTGTGGACCATTGCGGGAGAGGCCGATGCGCTGGTACACGTGATAGCCGCCGATATGGCCGAGATCGAGGTGACCGTGGAGCGAATCAGGGAGAACGCGCGGGTGGGACGCACCAGGAGCTCGATTGTCATGTCCCGGCTCCTCGAGCGCCCGCGAACCCGAGCCTGCGATCTCACCATATCGGACTCGACATCACTGCCCAGCTCCCCTCGACCCGAACCGGCCCGTCCATCCCCCGGCCCATAAGGTGGACCGCATGTCCGAGGTACATGCCTGCTATCTGACCGACGGAGCCGAGATCTACCGACGCTCGTTCGCGACGATCCGCGCAGAGGCCGATCTGAGCAGGTTCCCTGCGGATGTGACGCAGGTGGTGGTACGGATGATCCACGGCTGCGGCCAAGTGGATCTCGCCGAGGACATCGCCTTCTCTCCCGGTGTCGTCACCACCGCGCGGGCGGCGCTGCGGGCGGGCGCGCCGATTCTGTGTGACGCGACCATGGTCGCCGCGGGCGTGACCAGGAAACGACTACCCGCGGACAACGAAGTGCTGTGCACACTCACCGATCCACGGGTGTCACACTTGGCCGCGACCATGGGCACCACCCGCTCCGCCGCCGCGTTGGAGCTGTGGCGAGACCAGCTCGCAGGCGCCGTCGTCGCGATCGGAAACGCCCCGACCGCGCTGTTCCATCTACTCGATCTGCTGGCGAACGGCGCACCTCGCCCCGCCGCTGTCCTCGGTATCCCGGTCGGGTTCATCGGAGCCGTCGAATCCAAGGACGCGCTGATCGACACCGACGGCATCGAATACCTCACGGTGCGCGGCAGACGTGGTGGCAGTGCCATTACCGCCTCCGCGGTGAACGCGATCGCGAGCGAGCAGCAATGAGCGTTCCGGGAAAATTATGGGGTGTCGGGCTAGGCCCAGGCGATCCCGAACTGGTCACGGTCAAAGCGGCGACGGTGATCGGGGCCGCCGATGTCATCGCGTTCCACAGTGCGCGCCACGGTCGAAGCATCTCCCGCCGCATCGCGGCGCCGTACATGCGCCCTGACCAGCTGGAGGAGCACCTCGTCTACCCGGTGACCACCGAGACCACCGAGCATCCAGGCGGCTATCGGGGCGCGATCGACGAGTTCTACCACCAGGCCGCCGAACGGCTGGCCGAGCACTTGGCCGCAGGCCGTTCGGTCGCCTTGCTCGCCGCGGGGGATCCCCTGTTCTACAGCTCGTACATGCATATGCACCGGCGCTTGGCCGACCGCTTCGAGACCGAGGTCATACCTGGCGTCACCTCGGTCAGCGCCGCAGCGGCCGCATTGGGTACGCCGCTGGTCGAGGGCGAGCAGGTGCTCACCGTCTTGCCTGGCACACTGCCGGTCGACGAACTCACCCGCCGGTTGCGCACGACCGAGGCTGCCGCGATCATGAAATTGGGTCGGACCTACCCCAGCGTCCACCGCGCTCTCTCCGATTCCGGGCGACTCGCCGACGCCTACTATGTCGAACGAGCGAGCACTACCGAGCAACGCGTCCTGCCTGCCGACGCGGTCGACGCTGCCGAAGTACCCTACTTCTCCATCACCCTCGTCCCCAGTGTCGAGACGACCGTATCGCTGCCCCGCGTCGAACCGGATTCGACGGCGGGACAGCGGGTACACGACACCCCGCCCGCCCACCGTGGTGGCGAAGTCGTGGTGGTAGGACTTGGTCCGGGAGCAGCGGAGTGGACTACCGTCGAGGTGCGCTCGGCACTCGCGGCGGCCACCGACCTGGTCGGCTACACCACCTATTTGAACCGGGTACCCCGGCATCCTGGGCAACGTCGCCACGCCAGCGACAACCGGGTGGAGTCCGAGCGCGCCGCGATGGCTCTGGACCTGGCCAAACGGGGTGCCAAGGTCGCGGTCGTCTCTTCGGGCGATCCCGGTGTCTTCGCCATGGCGGCGGCCGTGCTCGCGGAAGCCGAGAACCCACAGTGGCGCGAGGTGCCGGTGCGCGTGCTGCCAGGGATCACTGCGGCCAACGCGGTAGCCGGTCGGGTGGGCGCACCGCTCGGGCACGACTACGCGATGATCTCGCTGTCCGACCGACTCAAGCCCTGGGATGTCGTGGCACAGCGCCTTTCCGCCGTCGCGGCGGCCGATATGGCCATCGCGATATACAATCCGGCATCGTCGCAGCGCACCTGGCAAGTGGGCGCGATGCGGGACCTGCTCTTGGAGCACCGCAAGCCCGACACGCCCGTGGTGGTCGGGCGGGACGTCGGCGGGCCGACCGAGTCGGTCCGGGTGATGGCGCTCGGCGATCTCGACCCCGCCGACGTGGACATGCGCACGCTGCTGATCATCGGCGCATCCACCACAACAACGTTCGAAACAAGTCAGGGTACCCGAGTTTACACATCCCGACACTACAGTCGCCCACAGGACGCAGCGGTCGGCGACGCGTAGGATCTGCGCACGCAGCTGGAGCGGGCCATCGCATAGGATGCGTACCCACCTCGGCCGACCGGCCGGTGCGGAACGATGCGCCCGCAATGATAACATTCCACTATGGAATGTTGGAGCGAAGGGAGCAGGCGTTGACCACGACCGCGGCCACACGCAAGCCACTGAACTCGACGGCGGCGTCGCTGCTCGGATTTCTGCACGAAGGTCCCATGTCGGGCTGGGATCTGGTGACCGAAGCACAAGACCGGATCGGCAGCTTCTGGACAATCACCCAAAGCCAAGTCTATCGAGAACTCAACACGATGGACGCGGCAGGGCTGGTCGAGAAGGGGGAAGTCGGTGCCCGCGAACGGACGCCTTACCACATCACCGCCGCGGGACGAGAAGCATTCCGCGAATGGATCGCCCGTGATCTCGGTGGGGAGACCATCCGGGCGCCCCTGCTGCTCACCCTCTCGTTCGGTGAACATCTCGATCGCGAACGGCTCGACGATATCGTCGCAGCCAATCGTGAGATCCATCAGCAGCGACTCGCTCAGTATCTCGCCGAGAATCCGGTGGAAAGATCAGCCTTCGCTCGCGCCACACTCGATTTCGGGATCCGCTACGAACGAGCCGTGTTGGCGTGGTTCGACCAGCTACCCGAGCTTCTCGACAGCTGAGCCTCCAGCAGCCGGCGATATCCCGGCTCGATGGTGCCGCGACCGAGATCATTCGCCATCGGCGCGCAACACACGCAACCAATCCATTACTTGTGCGACGGTCTCCACGGTTTCCGTCCCCTCGGGCAGAGGCGGACGATCGATGACGACGACCGGGATTCCCGCCGTGCGGGCAGCCACCAGTTTGGCTTCGGTCTGGTCACCACCGCTGTCTTTGGTGACGAGCACCTCCACCCGTCGCGCGGTGATCAGTCGCAATTCGTCCTCGACAGCGAAAGGTCCGCGAGCCAAAAGCATTTCGTGCTGCGGCGGCAACGGACCTTCCGGTGGGTCGATGGCGCGGATCAGAAACCACTGCCGAACCAGCCCAGCGAACGCGTCCACACCTTGCCGGCCGATAGTCAGGAATACCCGCGCGCCGAGCGTCGCTGTCACCGTCGCGGCCGCCGCGAGATCGGGCACCCGAATCCACCGATCCCCCACCCGCTCTTGCCAGCTCGGCCGCCGCAGATGCACCAGCGGCACCCCCACAGCACGCGCCGCTACAACCGCATGGTCGGTGATGGTCGCCGCGAATGGGTGCGTGGCATCCACCACCGCGGCTACATCGTTATCCGCGATCCAGGCACGCAATCCCTCCGCTCCGCCGAAACCTCCGACCCGGATCGTCCCTTCGGGCAACAGCGGCGCTCGTACGCGACCGGCGAGCGAGGAAATGGCCTCGAACTCTCGCTCGCCGGAAGCAATGTGGGCCAGCTCCCGCGCTTCCCGAGTGCCGCCCAATAGCAGAATCCTCAGGGCTGACCGCTGAAATAGGCGATTCCCGCGTCCAGTAGCGCAGGCCCGCCCGCGACGGCGAGACCGATCAGCGCACCGAGCGCGGCACCGGGCAGAACACCGATACCGAAGAAAACGAGACCGATGGCGGCGCCGATCAAGCCACCGAACGCGGCGCCGAGCGAGGCGCGCTGCAACTCAGCTAGAAACCACTCCTGGGCGCCGATGAACTCAGCGGACACCGGCGCGTTCGCGGTCGAGGCGAGCCGCGGGGTCAACGTCAGCCTCGTGCCCTCGCCCGCGATCTCCGCGGCGACTCGGATCTGCTGTCCGCCGACTGTCATAGTGAGCGGAATCGTCGTGACGACCTCCCCCACCGAATTCGTCATAGTGACCGACCGTCGGTCGGCGTCGATTACGAACGCACCGCCGGTCACGCCTGCGATCACCGACTTACCAGCGTCGGCGAGCTCTAGTGCGTAATCGATGCCGTGTTCCGAACCCGTAACCGAGGATACGGCGGCAGTCTGCTCCTGCGCGGCAGGTGGCGCCGGCGCGGCATAGCTGGCACCGGAGGCGACTCCAGTAGCGGCAGCAGCCAGCAATGCGGTCACCACGAGCGTCTTGTATCTCAATCTATCTCCCATCGGAACCGGTTTTCCGATCGAGTCGGACTCGGCCCCGACCCTACCGCGTAGGCGGTAGCATGCTCGCCCATTAGCGGGTGATTCCGGACCGGCGATTCACCTCACCGGCAGTCACTCCTTCACCACCGACCACTGCGCCACCGGGAGCTGGGGCCGCCACGCGGTGAAAGATCCCAGCGGCTCGCCACGGTAGATCTGAAACTTCCGCAGCACACCGCCATGCGCGGCCGCCCAGCCGAGCAGCACGGATTCCGATTCGGCGGTCACCGCGTTCGCGACGAGCCTACCGCCGTGTCGTAGCCGCGCCCAGCATGTCTCCAGCACGCCATCCTGTGTCAGACCACCACCGACGAAAATCGCGTCGGGCGCGACAGCCTCGACGCCGCCGAGCTCGGCACATAACTCACCGCGAACCAGAATCTGCGGAACCCCCAGTGCGGCGGCATTGTCCACGATCTGCTGCCGTCGGCGCGCGAGCCGCTCGAAGGTGACGGCGCGGTTATCCGGATGCGCACGGCACCATTCGATCGCGATACTGCCCGATCCGCCGCCGATATCCCACAGCAATTCTCCTGGAGAAGGCGCCAGCATCGCCAACGTCAGCGCACGGATCTCCTGTTTGGTGAGCTGACCGTCACCGCAGAACAATTCGTCCGGCAGGCCGGGAAAACGGGTCGAACGCTGCCGGTCCTGGTCGGCGTCGGCTACACAGATGATCGCGACAATGTTCAGCGGATCGCCCGGCGGCCGTTCCCACCGCTTCGCGATACCCGTGCTGAGTCGTTCGGCCGGACCACCCAGTTGCTCGAGGACGATCAGCTCGGAGTCCCCGAAACCGTGGCGTCCCAGCAGCTGTGCCAGCTCCCGTGGGGTGCGCTCGTCGGCGCTGAGCACCAACAAGCGCCTGCGGTCGGCCAGCTCGGGCAGCACTGACTCCACCGGGCGCCCCACCACGCTCACCACCGGCGTCTTCGCCAGCGGCCAACCCAGCCGAGCACAGGCCAGCGAAGCAGACGATGGCTGCGGCAAAACGCGCAACGCCGGTGCGCCCAGCAGGCGGGCCAGCGTGACGCCGATACCGAAGAACATCGGATCACCACTGGCCAGAACACACAGCCGCGCGCAGGCATGCCGCTCGAAGAGCTCGGGCAAAGCGGGCAACAGCGGCGAAGGCCAACACACCCGAGTCGCCGCCACCGTATCCGGCACGAGTGCGAGCTGCCGCGCGGAACCGTACAGGATCTCTGCGGCGTGGGCGGCCTCCCTTGCGGCAGGAGCGAGGCCGTCCCAACCATCGGCACCGATCCCGACGACCGTGATCGGCGACCCAGGCCACGGCGCCGGCACAGCCGCGTTCACCGTGGCATCCGACGCCAGATGGATCGGGGCAGCAGGCGCAATGCGAAGAACACCGGTCGCAGCGCCCTAGGCACCCACACTCGGCTCGCGCGCCTGCGCAATCCTTTGACCACAGCATCGGCGACTCGGCTCGGGGTGGTGGAAAACGGGGCCGGGGACATTCCCTCGGTCATACGCCCGATGACGAACCCGGTACGGACAAGCAGCAGATGAACACCGCTGCCGTGCAACGCATCCGCCAGGCCACAGGCGAATCCGTCGAGCCCGGCTTTGGCCGACCCGTAAACATAGTTGGCTCGCCGGACCCGTACGCCTGCCACCGAACTGAACACTACGAGCTGTCCCTCCCCCTGAGCGCGCAGCAGATTCGCCAAGAGGGTGAGCATACTGACTTGGGCGACGAAGTCGGTGTGCACGATCGCCATCGCGTGAGCGGGGTCGCGCTCGGCACGACGCTGTTCCCCGAGTACACCGAACGCGAGCACTGCGATGCCGATCTGTCCGTGTTCGGCCGCAACCTTCTCCAGCAGCGCCGGATGACCGGCGACGTCGTCGGCGTCGAACTCGACCGTGTGCACAGTGCGCGCACCGGCTTGCACGATCGATGCGCTCTCGGCGTCCAGGTCATGGCTGCGACGAGCCGCGAGAATCAACTCCCGCCCCGGTGCCAGCCGCCGTGCCACCTCGAGCCCGATCTCACTACGCCCGCCCAGTAGCAGAACAGCCCCTCCGGGCAACTCACGCGTTCCCATCCGCCCAGTCTGTCATCGGCGGACCCGAGGCCCAGCGCCGAGGTGGCCGCCGTTTGCTCCGCGCCTGACACAGGCCGC
This sequence comes from Nocardia sp. TBRC8007, assembly GCF_056629435.1. Classification (NCBI taxonomy): domain Bacteria; kingdom Bacillati; phylum Actinomycetota; class Actinomycetes; order Mycobacteriales; family Nocardiaceae; genus Nocardia; species Nocardia sp. TBRC8007. The sequence goes on from NZ_JBWSOR010000003.1 coordinate 135,379, forward strand.
GGACCGGGACGGTGGGTGGTGAGCAACAAGGGCTGAGCAACAAGGGCTACGGTCGGGGGATGCCGGCGAATATTGCTCCACTGTCACCCGTCGCCCTCGAATTCGTCACCGAGCGGCATCTCGCTACCCTGACAACGTTGCGCGCCAATGGTACCCCGCATGTGGTGGCGGTAGGGTTCACCTGGGACCAAGAGCGTGGAATCGCGCGCGTGATCACCGACGGCAGTTCGGTGAAGGTACGCAACGTACGCCGTTCGGGATACGCGGCGGTCAGCCAAGTCGACGGCATCCGGTGGATCACCCTGGAGGGACCGGCAACCGTCCTCGACGAAGCAGCCGCCGTCGCCGAGGCAGTCGAGCGGTACACGAGCCGCTACCGCACGCCGAGAGAAAATCCGACCCGAGTGGTGATCGCCATCGAAGTCCAGCGCGTCCTGTCCAGCAGAGTCCTCAGCGCATCGCAGGCGAGGACGTAGCCGAAGGGAACTCAGGTCACAGAACAGTGAGACCGCGTGGCCTGTTGTTCACCGACTCACTGCCGTCGGCCGTGACGACCACGATGTCCTCGATGCGCGCACCCCACTCGCCACGAAAATAGATGCCCGGTTCGATGCTGAACGCCATGCCCGGCTGCAGGACGAGCCCGTTGCCCGCGACGATATAGGGTTCCTCGTGCACCGAAAGACCGATACCGTGGCCGGTGCGGTGCAGAAAGGCAGGACCGAGACCCGCCTCGGTCAAAGGGCCACGCGCCGCGGCATCCACCGCGGCCGCGGTGACACCCGGGCGAACCGCCGCGACAGCCGCCGCCTGGGCACGCTCCAGTTCGGCGTATCGGGCGGCCACCTCCGAGCCGGGCTCGCCCAGTACATAGGTGCGGGTGGAGTCCGAATAGTAGCCGGGGCCGACCGGGCCGCCGATATCGACGACCACCACATCCCCTGCCTCGATACGTCGATCGGACATCTCATGATGTGGCTCGGCGCCGTGCGGGCCGCTTCCGACGATGACGAACGCCGCCTCGATATGCCCCTCCGCGACGATCGCGGCCGCGATCTCGGCGCCGACCTCGGCCTCAGTACGACCCACCCGCAAGAACTCCCCCATGCGCGCATGCACTCGATCGATCGCCGCGCCCGCCCGCCGCAGCGCATCCAGCTCGGCCTGGTCCTTGACCATACGTAGTTCGCGGAGTACCGGAGTGGCGGATACCGGAAGACCGGTGAACGATTCGGCCAGCGGCAGCAAGTGCAGCGCGGGCATGGCGTCGGCGACAGCCACCCTGGAACCGACGTGCAACGTAGACTTCACCAGGGCATACGGGTCGATCCCGTCGACCCAGTCCAACACCTTCAGACCCAATTCCTCCACCGCCGAGCCGTCCAGCGCCGCCAGCTCCAGTTTCGGGACCACCACCGAAGGTGTCGCCCCATCCGCCGGGATCACCAAACAGGTCAACCGCTCGAACGACTCGGCCGCTGATCCGATCAGATAACGCAGGTCTGCTCCTGGAGTGATCAACAAGGCGTCCAAATGGGCGACCCTTATCTGCTCCACTGCCCGCTCCAGCCGAGCACGGTAGACATGTGCTTCGAACCTGGAATCCGTATGCGCGCTCATGCGTCCGACGTTACCCGGCCGTCTCCGATGGACACCGAACCTCGCGCATACTGTCCGTGCCTACGCGTACTCTTCAGCCCGTGAACTCTGCTGCTGGTGGGCCCTTGTTGCTGATCGACGGAGCCAGTTTGTGGTTCCGCGCCTTTCACGCCATCCCCGACAAGATCACCGCGCCCGACGGCAAGCCGGTAAACGCATTGCGCGGTTTCGTCGACATGGTGGCCGCCTTGATCACCACGTACGCGCCGAGCAGACTGGTGGTCTGCCTGGACCTGGACTGGCGTCCCGCCTATCGTGTCGATTTGATCCCGTCGTACAAAGCGCACCGCCTCGATACGTCACAAGCGGCCGCACCAGGTACCGAAGCGGTACCTGCCACCCTCACACCGCAGATCGAGATGATCCTGCGGGTACTCGACGCCGCAGGCATCGCGACCGGTGGCGCGACAGGCCTGGAAGCCGACGACGTGGTGGGCACCCTGGCCACCACAGAGCGCACCGACACGGTGATCGTGGTCAGTGGTGATCGCGATCTGCTCCAGCTCGTGCGAGACGAGCCCGCACCGCAGGTGCGCGTCCTCTACGCGGGACGGGGCCTGGCCAAAGCAGAACTTTTCGGTCCGGCCGAAGTCGCGGCGAAATACGATGTCCCGCTACGGAACGCGGGGTCGGCATACGCCGATATGGCCACACTGCGCGGCGACAGCTCCGATGGCCTGCCCGGGGTCGCGGGCATCGGCGAGAAAACCGCGTCCGCGCTCATTTCCCGTTTCGGTTCGCTCAACGCGCTGCGCGCTGCCGTCGAGGATTCCGAGACCGACTTGGCACACGGAACCCGAGCCAAGCTCCGTGCCGCCGAAGACTACCTGAAGGCCGCCGCACAGGTCGTCCACGTAGTGTGCGATGCCGATGTGACGCTCTCGCGCTCCGATGTCCTTCCTATCGAACCCATCGACCCGGATGGGCTACGGGCACTCGGTGCCGCCTACAACGCCGAAAGCCCTGTCACACGGTTGATCACGGCGCTCGGTGCGCGCATTACCTGATCCGATACGCCTATGCCCTCCAGGAACCGGCAGCCCTCCGGGAACCGGCAGCAATGTTACGACGTTGCGACAGCCTCACATCCATCTGGTGGGCTCGCGCGATCCGACACCGGGAATCGTATCCGCACAACAGGCTTCCAGCCGGGATCGCTCAGCGAACGTGACCGGATCCGGGGCTAGCTCGGTCGACCGACCTCGTAGGTGCCGTCCTCCTTGGTGATCTTGATCGGCACCTTCTTGGTCTCACCACCGACCTTCACGGTGCACTCGAAGGTAGCGTCGACCGTCACCTGCTGCCCCGCCGGGCACGAAACATCACTGATGTCCTGGATGCCGTAGGAATCCGACAGCACCTTCCGCACACCGTCCTGAACCGCGACCTGGTCCAGTTCGTCCGTGGCGGTCAGCATCAGCATCAACGCGACGACCGCGCCGAGCACAGCGACACCGAGTGCGGACAAACCGATCACCATGCCCTTGCTCCTGCCGCCCTGCGGCTGGGCAGGGGCACTCCACTGCGACTGTTGGCCCCATGGCTGCGGCGACGACGGCTGCTGACCACCCCACTGCTGCGGTTGCCCCTGAGCGGGCGGTTGCCCCCACTGTTGTTGCTGCGGTTGCTGGTCCCATCCTTGTTGCGGCCGGCCCCACTGCTGTGGCTGCTGGCCCCACTGCTGAGTCGGCGGAGCCGAAGCCGGTGGCTGCGGTTGACCACCCCACTGCTGCGCGGCGCCGGGGCCGCCCTGCGGCTGCGGCGCACCCCACTGCGCGGCACCGAGCCCATCCGTCGGCTGCGGCGCGCCCCACTGCTGGGCGGGATCGTTGCGTCCCTCCCCGAAGTCTTTCGGTCCGTAAGGGCCGCTCATCTCTTTGCCTCCACTCCCATCGTTGTACACACGGTAACCCCCCGCGCGGGCCGCAACGTACGACCCCTCCGGCACTGTCGGGACGCGAAAGAAATCAAAACACAACCGAATCGACTACGCGGCATCCACTGCGACGACACCTCGCCGGATCGCCCGCACCGCTTTGGCGGCAGTGGCGGCGATCTCGGGATCATCGGCGGTGCTGTGGATCTGATCCAGCAGATCGATCACCTGCCTGCACCAACGCACAAAATCGCCCGCCGCCAGCGGCGCACCCTGGTCGCCACCGGCGAGCAACGAATCGGCCAACCCATCACCACGCGCCCAGGTGTAGACCCCGTTGACGAAGCCCAGATCCGGCTCCTTCGTCGGCGGTAGCTTATGTCGTGCCTCATCGGACCGCAATTCGGACCACACGCCAATGGTCGCGCCTACGGCTCGCCGGATCGACGCTGTCGGTCCGCCCGGACCGAGATACCCGCCTTCCTGGCGGGATTCGTATACCAGGATCGACACTACGCCGGCCAGCTCAGCGGGACCAAGGCCCCGCCACAGCCCCCTGCGTAAGCATTCGGCCGCCAAAAGGTCGCTCTCGGTGTAGATGCGAGCCAGCCTGCGCCCGTCCTCGGTCACCTCACTGTTGTGCACGAATCCTCGTTCTTCCAACAGATCGACGATTCGATCGAAGGTACGCGCCAGCGAATTAGTAGTCGCGGCGACCTTCTGACGCATCGCCTCGGTTTCGCGGAGCAACCGGTTGTACCTCTCACCGACTCTGGCCAGCTGTTCCCGATCGGGCCTGGTGTGCGCCGGATGCGCGCGCAGGCCGCGGCGTAACGTGGCCAGTTCCCGATCATCGGTCGTGGTAGCGTGCTTGCCACGCCGCTGCCTGCCCGGCACCGAGATTCCGGTACTGCGCAGCGCCGAGGCCAGATCACGGCGAGTGCGCGCGGTCCTGTGGTCCACTCGACGTGGTAGCCGCATGTGCCCGAGCGCCTCGGCGGGCACCGGGAAATCGGCTACCGAGATCCGCCCTGCCCATTTGTCCTCGGTGAGCACCAATGGTCGTGGATCTCCCGGCGTCGCGTCCGGCTCGAGGATCACCGCCAGCCCGGTGCGACGCCCGAAAGGAATAGCCACCACATCGCCGCGCCGCAAGGCCCTGAGCGCATCCATCGCCGCACCGCGTCGATCGGCGCGGTTCTGCTGGGCCAGCTGACGTTCCCGCTGCTTGATCCGTTCGCGCAAAGCGAGGTAGTCCAGGAAACCGCCTTCCGCGCCGCCGAGCTGAACGCGCAGCTTACCCAACGCACCCTCGTTGCGTTCGATACCACGTACCAGCCCGACCACCGAGCGATCAGCCTGGAACTGGGCGAACGACCGTTCCAGCAGGGCACGCGACTCGTCGGCACCCATTCGGTCGATGAGGTTGATCGACATGTTGTAGCCCGGCCGGAACGAGCTGCGCAGTGGGTAGGTGCGGGTGGAAGCCAGACCGGCGACCGCGCTGGTGTCCACCTCGGGCTGCCACAGTACTACCGCGTGCCCCTCGACATCGATACCGCGCCGTCCTGCGCGACCGGTCAGCTGGGTGTACTCCCCCGGAGTGAGCTCCGCGTGTGACTCGCCGTTGAACTTTACCAGCCGCTCCAACACGACGGTACGCGCAGGCATGTTGATGCCGAGGGCCAGGGTCTCTGTGGCAAAGACCGCGCGTACCAGCCCGCGAACGAACAATTCCTCGACAGCGTGCCGGAATGCGGGCAGCATACCGGCGTGGTGTGCGGCCAGGCCCCGGTGTAGTGCCTCACACCACTCCCAATAACCCAGCACCTCGAGATCGGGCTTCGGCAGATCACCAGTGTGCTTGTCGATAATCGCGTCGATCTCACCGTGCTCGTCTGCTCTGCTGAGGTCCAACCGCGAGCGCAAGCACTGGGCCAGGGCTGCGTCACACCCTGCTCGGCTGAAAATGAATGTGATCGCGGGTAAAAGACCCTCGCCGTCCAGCTCGGCGAGCACCTCATGTCGTGGCAGCGGCCGGAAATTACGGCGGGGGCCGCCACGGCCGTTACGCGCGGGACCCCACCCGCCCATCCGGTCGGCAGCCTCCCGGTGCCTGATGAACCGGACAAGGTCTTCGTGGACGAGCACCTTCTGCTCGGTGGACTTCGTGTCGAACAGGTCGAACATCCGCCGCCCGACCATGACGTGCTGCCACAGCGGCACCGGCCTCGTCTCGTCGACTATCACCGCAGTATCGCCACGCACGGTCGCCATCCAGGCGCCGAACTCCTCTGCGTTGCTGACGGTAGCCGACAGACTGACCAATCGCACGTCCGGCGGCAGATGCAGAATGACCTCTTCCCACACCGCGCCACGGAATCGATCGGCCAGGTAGTGCACCTCGTCCATCACGACGTACGCCAGACCCCGCAGCGCGTCCGAGGATGCGTATAACATGTTGCGCAGCACCTCGGTGGTCATCACGACTGTCTGTGCGTCCGGATTGATCGATTGGTCTCCGGTCAGTAGCCCCACGTTGTCGCGGCCATGACGCTCGGTGAGATCGGCGAATTTCTGATTCGACAGCGCCTTGATCGGTGTGGTGTAGAAGCACTTTCCACCCGTGGCCAGCGCCGAGTGGACTGCGAATTCACCGACAACGGTCTTGCCCGCACCTGTCGGAGCGCAGACCAGGACACTGTGCCCCTCCTCTAGCGCCGCACAAGCATCGCGTTGAAACGGATCCAGCTGGAACTGCAGCTCGGTGGAGAATACAGCCAACTCGTCCGGCTGCGACCGATGATCTGTCACGCGTCAGAGGGTATCGGAGTAATCCGACGCAGGTCGTGCGGATTTCTCCTTCGACTTCGTGATCGGCTCCGCGGAATCGACAGGTTCGGGCATTCTCAGTTCAGAGGCTTCCTCATCAGACAGCACACCCCAGCCTGCGCGTTCGGTACGTGCGCGACGCAGGTCATTGATCCGGGAGAATTGGACAGCGACCTCGAACAGGACAGTCAGCGCGCCTGCCAGCGCGAGCATAGAGAACGGGTCCTGCGGGGTCACGATCGCGGCGAAGACGAACAATCCGAAGATGATTCCACGCCGCCATGCCTTGAGCTTCTGATAACTCAGTACTCCCACCAGATTCAGTCCGACGATCAGGAGTGGAGTTTCGAAGCTGACGCCGAAGATGATCAACAGGTGGATGATGAAGCCGAAATACTGCGTACCGCTCAACGCCGTGATCTGCACATTGTCGCCGATGGTCAACAGGAAGCTCAGCGCGTGCGCGATAACGACGTAGGCCAACACCGCCCCGGTAACGAACAACAAGGTGCCCGAGACCACAAATCCGACTGCGTATCTACGTTCCTTGACATAAAGCCCCGGCGTGATGAATGCCCAGAGCTGATATAGCCAGACCGGTGCCGCGAGCACGATGCCCGCGGTCATACCGACTTTCAGGCGCAGCGTGAACTGCTCGAACGGGGCGGTGGCGAGCAGTCGGCACGCACCGTCCGTACTGAGTTCCGCGCGCGTCGACGAAGGAAGCGCGCAATACGGCCCCCGCAGGATCTCACCGAGGCTCTGAATGCCGAGAAACGAGTACCCATACCAGACAAACCCGAGCACAGTGGTGGCGAGCACCGCAGCGATCGAGGCCAAGAGACGATAACGCAGCTCCTGCAGATGCTCGACCAACGACATGGTGCCGTCGGGGTTGGTTCTGCGCTTGCTACGCCGCGGATCGAACGGGATTCGCATAGTTGGTGACAGCCCCTGGATTGACGTGCCTCGCTCAGCTCGGCAACAGCACTATGACCGGGGTGAGTACCTCCTCGCCCCGGTGGGAGTGGATCCGCTCAGACCGACTTCGGTTCTGTGCGCGGCTCGGTAGCCTTCGGCGCCTGCTGCGCGGCAGGCAATGGCGCAGCGGGCTGCTGAGCCGAGGCATCGGCGTTCTGCGCGTTGCTCTCATTCTGCATCTGGCTTACTTCGCTCTTGAAGATGCGTAATGATCGGCCCAGGCTACGAGCCGCATCAGGCATCCGCTTGGCCCCGAAGAACATGATGAAAACCACTGCGATGATCAGCCAGTGCCAGATACTCAGACTGCCCATGATCTACCTCCCAAGACTCTGATGGTCTGAATGCTACCGGACCATGAAGTGCGCGAATGTCGTCGTCACCACTCATTTACCCGGCGTTAGGCCGAGCCGCCGGCCGCTGCGGCCCGCAACTGGCCGAGCAGTTCGTGACCGGTCCAGGTGCGTCGGCCACCTTGTTCGGCGGCAACGATCAATTCGATCAACCGCTGATTCACCGGCGCCGGTACCCCGACCATGACGGCCAGTCTGGTAACTTCACCACACAACCAGGCGATTTCGGTCTTCCGGCCCAACGCCAGATCGTCCGCCATAGATGACCGCGCCATCGGATCGATGGCAAGCACCTGCCCGGCCAACCGCTGGAACAGCCCATCGGGGACGGTCAACAGTACAGCCATCACCCGGGGCGGTAGCGGGGTCAGCCGAGCCGGGCGAATTCGTGCTCTGTTCATTACCGCGAGCGCTTCGCGCTGGGTCAATGCCAGACATCGGCGATAGTCGCGGTTACCGAGTTCTTCGCGCAATGACCGCCCGGACAGCGCGTTGATCGGGTTGTTGAGGTTGAGCAGCAACTTCGCCCACTGCACCGGGCGCAGATCCACATACCGACGCAGCCCGAGCCCAGCGCGCTCGAACACACTCAGCAACGGGGTGAGCGCTGGATCGTCCTGCACTGCGAGCCCCCCTTCGGTGCCACGATGGAAGCGGCCACCGGGATGATGCACGACATTGAACATCACCATGCCGGCCAAGACTGCGCAGTGCGGCAGGATCTCCCGAATCACCGAGTCGTTCCCGATGCCGTTCTGCAAGCTCAGCACCACGGTGCCCGGCCGGATCACCTCAGCGAATTCACGTACCGCGTCCGCTGTGGCCGCGGATTTCACCGTGACGAGCACCATGTCGACCGGTTCGACACCACCCGGTCCGGTAACGACACGAAACCGGTCGGCGGCGAGTACGTCGGCTCCGCCGTCGAGGTCGCTGAGATGCAGGCCCGAAGCGGTGATCTCATCGAGCATCCGTCTCCGCCCGGCCAAGGTGACATCCGCACCGGCCAGCGCCAGCTTGCCGCCGACAAAATTCCCGACACTGCCCGCACCGAGCACCAGGATTCGTGCGCTCACTGTGCCTGCTCCACCGCCTGGTGGCAGAGCAGCGCTCGTGTGCGCCACCTGACACCGGTGCGTCTCCCACGCAGCTCGACTCCGGTGCGCCCGCACTGACCGGACAGCTCGGCGACGAATTGTCCGGTCGTCCTCATCGAGCCTCCAGATATCCGGCTTCCCGGTAGACGGCCAGGGCCGCATCCGACCGATCGCGCACCGCGGCGACCAGGCCCGGCGGATCGAGAACGGTGACGCCCGCACCGAAACCGAGCAGTAGGCGCGCCATCCAGTTCAGCGTGGCGAACCTCATGGTCACCTCGAGAGAACCATCGGGATACACCCCTATCCTGCGCATCGGATATTGATCGAGCACCCACGCATAGTCGGCACGAATACGCAAGCGCGCCAAGGGAACCGTCGGATCATCCTGAAACAGGTCGAGACCGGCTGCCGCCGCGGCGACGTGCACGGGTGGCCGAGCCGCCTCGGCCAGCTCGGTCGCGGCCTCGATCCGATCGAAACGAAACAGCCGCACCCCCTCAGCCTGCCTGCACCAGGCTTGCAGATAGCTGTTGTCATCCACCAGAAGGATGCGGATCGGGTCGACGATACGCTCGGACACCGCATCGCGACTGGCGGAGTAGTACACCAGGCACACCGCGCGACCAAGTGCCAGCGCCGATCGCACTGCGGTCACGGCGGGCGCCTCCTGCGGCGGTGTGCTCGTTTCGTCACTCCCGGTGGGCGCGGAACCGCCGACGATGGCTGATTCTATCTTGGCGATAGCTGCGTGCGCCGCAGTCGGGTCGACCATACCTGGTAGATCCACGAGCGAACGCAGCGCGACCAGCAGCGCAGTCGCTTCCGTCGAGGTCAACCGTAGCGGTCGGTCGATACCCGCAGAGAAGGTGACTTCGATACTCTCCTCGGAGAATGACAAGTCGATCAGGTCACCAGGGCCGTAACCGGGCAACCCGCACATCCACAGCTGATTGAGGTCGCTCATCAACTGCTTGGTGGTTACGCCGAGGTCGGCAGCTGCCTCAGCCATGCTGATGCCGGGATGAGCGATGAAATAGGGAATCATATTGAGCAGCCTGGAAAGGCGTAGCGACAGCCGGGAACTCACCGAGATACACCACCTGTCACGCCTGCTCGCTCTACCCTCATGCCCGCACCTCCGTATGGTCGAGCACTGAGCGCAGTCGCGCGATGACATCGGCCCGGAGCTCCTCGGGCGCAAGAACCACCGCGTCCGGACCGAGGCCGGTGATGAGGCGGGCCAGCCAGTCCCGGGAACGAATCGGCAGCCGCACCACAGCGCCGGCCCGACCAACGAGAATCCGCGCACCGGTCACCTGGCCGAGCCTGCGGATCTCGCGCCCACGCCCTTCCGCCACCCATACCGTGGCCACACCGCTGACAGGCGCTGTACTGGTCACTTGGTTGACAATAGCTCGCAGGTCGACTCCATCGGGCTTGCAAACGACGTTTCTCGGGCCGTAAGAGGTGACCTCGTTACCTATCCGAGACAACCGGAAGCTTCGGACCGCGTCCCGATCCCGATCGTGCCCGACCAGATACCAGCGACCACAGTGAGTGACCACGCCCCATGGCTCGACGTCGCGCATCAGATAAGGACCGTTGGTCGCGCCACGATGCTCGAATCGCACCGCCCGGCCCGTATCGATCGCAGTGAGCAGCTTGCCGAGCACAGGCTCCGACCCACGGGCACGAGCAGGAACGGCGGGCACCGAGGCCACAGCGGCGTCGGTCTCCACGTGGATGCCCGCCGCACGTAGTTTGAGCAGTGCGCCCTCCGCGGCGGCGGCCAGTTCGGGCGATTCCCACATCTGTACGGCCACCGCGACCGCCGCGGCCTCCTCGTCGGTCAAGTCGATGTCGGGTAGTTCGTAGGCATCCCGATTGATCCGGTAGCCTTCGACCGTCGAGTATCGGTTCACCGGCCCGACTTCCAACGGAATGCCCAGATCACGCAACTCACTTTTGTCCCGCTCGAACATCCGGCTGAACGCCTCGTCGCTGGCGGAGTCCGCATATCCGCCCACACTGTCCCGGATCCGCTCCGCGGTGAGGAACTGCCGGGTCGACAGCAGCGCGATGACTAGATTCATCAGCCGCTCGACCTTGGATATCGCCACCCGATAGAGAGTAACCGGCGCGATGACAGCACCACGCGGCGGCGCGCGATTCGGTTGAACACCGCTGTGCGTACGAGCATCATCGGACTATGATCATCGCCTTCTCCGTCACCCCCCTCGGCACCGATGTCGAGATCGGCCGGGCCGTCACCGAGGCGGTCCGTGTAGTCCGGGCCAGCGGGCTGCCCAATCGCACCGATGCCATGTTCACCACCATCGAGGGCGAATGGGACGAAGTAATGACCGTGGTGAAACAGGCGACCGACGCGATCCTGGCAGTCGCGCCGCGGTGCAGCCTGGTGCTCAAGGCCGATATCCGCCCTGGGGTCACCGATGCGATGACCGCCAAAGTGGAGAAGATCGAACGCTACCTGACGGAAGGTCCGGAGAGCTGACGTTAGAGAACGCTGTCCGATAAGAGCCGATCATAACAGCGTCACATCGAGGCGATCAGACGGTCCACCCGCTCGTCGACCGAGCGGAACGGGTCCTTACACAGCACGGTGCGCTGCGCCTGGTCGTTCAGCTTCAGATGTACCCAGTCGACCGTGAAGTCGCGCCCTGCCTCCTGCGCGGCGGTGATGAAATCGCCGCGCAGCTTGGCCCTGGTGGTCTGTGGTGGGGTGTCCACCGCGGCGTCCACGGCATCGTCTTCGGTGACTCGCTTGGCCAGGCCTTTCCGCTGCAACAGGTCGAATACGCCACGTCCGCGCTTGATATCGTGATAGGCCAGATCCAGCTGGGCGATCTTCGGATCGGACAGCTCCATGCCGTAACGATCCTGATAGCGCTGGAACACCTTGCGCTTGATCACCCAGTCGATCTCGGTGTCGACCTTCGCGAAGTCCTGCGCCTCGACTGCGTCCAAAGCGCGCCCCCACAAGTCGACCACCTGATCGATCTGGGGATCGCGATCACGGTTGCGCAGATGCTCCACCGCACGGGCATAGTACTCGCGCTGGATGTCCAGTGCGCTGGCCTGCCGCCCGCCCGCCAGCCGCACCGGCCGCCGCCCGGTCAGGTCGTGACTGACCTCGCGGATCGCCCGAATCGGATTGTCCAAGGCGAAATCACGGAACGAAACGCCGGCCTCGATCATCTCCAGTACCAGGGCCGCCGTGCCGACCTTGAGCATCGTGGTGGTCTCGGACATGTTCGAATCCCCGACGATCACATGCAGACGGCGGTACTTCTCGGCATCGGCATGTGGCTCGTCACGGGTATTGATGATCGGGCGCGACCTGGTCGTCGCCGAGGAGACGCCCTCCCAGATATGCTCGGCACGCTGTGACAAACAGAAGGTAGCGGCCTTCGGCGTCTGTAGCACTTTACCCGCGCCGCAGATCAGCTGGCGGGTCACCAGGAACGGCAACAGCACATCCGAGATCCGAGAGAATTCACCCGCACGGACCACGAGAAAGTTCTCGTGACATCCGTAGGAATTGCCCGCGGAGTCGGTGTTGTTCTTGAACAGGTAGATGTCGCCACCGATGCCCTCTTCGGCAAGACGCTGCTCAGCGTCGATCAGCAACTCTTCGAGGACCCGCTCACCTGCCCGGTCATGGGCCACCAATTGCGCGAGGCTATCGCACTCCGCGGTCGCGTACTCCGGATGCGATCCGACATCGAGATAGAGCCGAGCACCATTGCGGAGGAACACATTCGAACTACGGCCCCAGGACACCACCCGGCGGAATAGATACCGGGCCACCTCGTCGGGGGACAGCCGACGGTGACCGTGGAAGGTGCATGTCACACCGAACTCGGTCTCGATCCCCATGATTCGTCGCTGCACACCATCGACAGTACAGCCATGTCATGGACTTGCGTGGCGCTCCGGACAACCCCTATGCATACGTCTTCACAACGATTTGGCCCGATTCGCCGGAATTTACCCACGCCGAATCGCAGTCCGACCGGAGGATCTGCACCTCGGTAACATATCGAACGCCCGGCGGCCCGCGAACGAGAATCCATTCGCGGGCCGCCGGATATCCAGGTAGTATGGCTCACTTCGGAGAGATCACTCCACCGAAGGACCCCCGTCTCCCTTCGCCTCATCCGGCTGCGAAGAACTGAGCAAACGCTCCAACATAACGCTGGTGACCCGCCGGAACGCCCGGCGCGGGCGCGCCTGCTCCAGAGTGGCGACCTCCAGCGAGTGCACACCGAGTACCCGCTTATCCTTCTCCGTCCCCTCCGGCACACCCGCCTGGAGCGCACGTACCGCGACACCGATCGCGGCGGGCAGATCCAAGCCCGTCTGATACGAGGTTTTCAATGCGGTGACGATCGGCTCCGTGGTACCCCCCATCACTACGTACTCCCGCTCATCCACAATCGAACCGTCGAAAGTGATTCGATACAGCACCGACTGCGCGGCTTGCTCCGGATACCCGACCTCGGCCACGCATATCTCCACCTCATAGGGTTTGAGCTGGTCGGTGAAGATCGTGCCCAGAGTCTGCGCATAGGCATTGGCCAGTGCACGTCCGGTAACATCACGGCGATCGTACTGATAGCCACGGATGTCGGCCTGCAGGATACCGCCCCTGCGTAGATTCTCGAACTCGTTGTATTTGCCAACCGCGGCGAACCCGACTCGGTCGTAGAGCTCACTCACCTTGTGCAGGGTCGCGGAAGGGTTCTCGGCAACGAACAGCACACCTTTGTCGTAGACCAACACGACAACGCTGCGGCCTCGAGCGATGCCCTTGCGCGCGAGCTCGGTCTTGTCGCGCATGATCTGTTCGGCCGACGCATAGTACGGCAGTGTCATGATCAGGCGCTCCCCTCTTCGGCGGCCTCACGGTCGGCGACGATCTCGCGGGCAAGCTCCGCGAGCCGCGACTCGGCTACCTCGACCGCGCCTTCCTCGTCGACGACGATCGCCGTGGGGAAGATGCTGCGCACCAGATCCGGGCCACCCGTCGCGGTATCATCGTCGGCCGCGTCGAACAATGACTCGACCGCGATCCGCAACGCGCGATCTTGATCGATTCCCTTGGCATACAACTTCTTCAACGCGGATTTCGCGAACATCGAACCGGAACCCACTGCAGCGTATCCGAAACGTTCCTCGCTGCGGCCACCCACCACATCGAACGACACGATACGGCCTGCCCGGTCCGGATCGGTAGCGTCCGAATCGTAGCCGACCAGCATCGGCACCACTGCCAGACCTTGCAGCGCCACGGGTAGATTCTCCCGCACCATCTTCGACAGCTTGTTCGCCTTGCCGTCGAAAGTCAGCGGCACGCCCTCCAGCTTCTCGTAGTGCTCCAGCTCCACCGCGAAGATCCGCACCATCTCCACCGCCATGCCCGCGGTGCCCGCGATTCCGGCCGCGGAGTAACTGTCGGTGATATAGACCTTCTGGATGTCCCGGCTGGCCAACAGATTTCCCTGCGTGGCACGTCGGTCACCGGCAATCAGCACACCGCCCCGGTAGCTGACCGCGACAATGGTAGTGCCATGCGGCGCGATGTCCTGCGCCGGAGTGCCGCCGGGGATTCCGGCGGCACTCTGTCCGAACCTGATGGCGGGCAAGAGATCCGGAGCGTGCATGCGCAAATACTCGGAGAAGGACGATAGGGCGTACCCCAAGTGGAGCCGCGAGGGGTCACCGACTGTCACTGGCCACCTTTCTGCACGTACGCGCGGACGAAGTCTTCGGCGTTCTCCTCGAGCACGTCATCGATCTCGTCGAGCAGGTCGTCGGTTTCCTCCGCCAGCTTCTCCCGGCGCTCCTGTCCGGCGGCGTCCACACCGTCAGGCCCCTCGTCCTCGTCGCCGCCCCCTGCGCGTTTGGTCTGCTCTTGTGCCATGGCAGCCGACCTCCTCTATCTTTCATCATGATCGGAACCCAACGTGAGCACGGCCCCGATCATGAGCATTGTCCGTGCTCTTCCTTCAACACTACCCACCAGCATCGATCGTGTGCTTGTTTTGCGGCCGCGCTGTGTCCTATCCGCTACAGCCGCGCTACCCGATCCGCTGTCGCGCCGCGCTCCTACTCGGTTCTCGGTTATGTGGTGAGCTGTTCGACAAGGTCCGCAGCAGTATCCACACCGTCGAGAAGGCGGCCGACATGCGCCTTGGTACCACGGCGCGGCTCCAGGGTCGGAATGCGCACCAGAGAATCGCCGCCCAGGTCGAAGATCACCGAATCCCAGCTGGCCGCCGCGATGTCTGCGCCGAAACGGCGCAGACACTCGCCCCGGAAGTAGGCACGAGTGTCGATCGGCGGGTTGGTCATGGCATCGAGCACCTGCTGTTCTGTGATCAGCCGCTTCATCGAGCCGCGCGCGACCAGCCGGTTATAGAGTCCCTTGTCCAAGCGCACGTCCGAGTACTGCAAGTCCATCAGATGAAGTTTTGGAGCCGCCCAACCGAGCCCCTCCCGACTGCGCATCCCCTCCAGCAGACGCAGCTTGGCAGGCCAATCGAGCAAGTTCGCACACTCCATCGGGTCGCGCTCGAGCAGATCGAGAACCATGGCCCAGTTCTCGATGATGTCATGAACGCGCGCGTCGTCATTGCCGGTGCGGTCGACGAACTTGATCACCCGGTCCAGATAGACACGCTGTAGCGCGAGGCCGGTGAGCTCGCGGCCATCGGCGAGCGCGACCGTCGCCCGCAGCGTCGGGTCGTGACTGATCGCATGCACCGCGACAACCGGGCGAGCCAACTGCAGATCCGAAAGATCCTCGCCCGCCTCGATCAGATCGAGTACCAAGGCGGTGGTGCCGACCTTCAGATACGTCGACATCTCGGCCAGATTGGCATCACCGATGATAACGTGCAGCCTGCGGTATTTGTCGGCGTCGGCATGCGGTTCATCCCGGGTGTTGATGATTCCCCGCTTCAGCGTAGTCTCCAAGCCGACCTCGACCTCGATGTAGTCCGCTCGCTGGGACAACTGGAATCCGGCGTGATCACCGGCCTGGCCGATACCGACCCGCCCCGACCCGCAGACCACCTGGCGGGATACGAAGAACGGCGTGAGCCCGGCGATGATCTGGTTGAACGGCGTCTCCCGGCTCATCAGATAATTCTCGTGCGTGCCGTAGGAAGCGCCCTTGCCGTCGACATTGTTCTTGTACAGCTGCAGCCGCGGCGTGCCAGGCACGCTGGAAGCGTGCCTGGCAGCGGCCTCCATCACCCGTTCGCCCGCCTTGTCCCAGATCACCGCATCCAGCGGATCGGTGACCTCGGGTGCGGAGTATTCCGGATGAGCGTGATCGACGTAGAGTCGAGCACCATTGGTGAGGATCATGTTGGCCGCGCCGACCTCGTCGGCATCGATCACCGGAGCGGGGCCGGTCATCCGGCTCAGATCGAATCCGCGGGCGTCGCGCAACGGCGATTCCACCTCGTAATCCCAACGAGTACGCTTCGCGCGCGGCACCCCCTCGGCGGCGGCGTAGGCCAGAACCGCTTGGGTCGAGGTGAGGATCGGGTTGGCCGACGGCTCCGTTGGGGTCGAGATGCCGTATTCGACCTCGATTCCGATGATGCGCTGCATGATGTCGAGCCTAGGCGACGTACCCAGTCGATCCGGTCATGACCGGCGGAGTCGAATGTCATACCGTAGGTGGTACTTACGGAGAAGCTGTCTCGGCGCAGGTCGGCACGGTAGTCCGGATATGACCGAAACGAGCGCGGAGCGACCACACCCCCCTGCGCTATCGGTATGTACCTGCTGATGTCATCGCAGTAAGCGCACCTGCGATTGCGCCGATACTCGCGAGAACCGGTCAAGTGATCACGGCAGGCCGGCTACCGGAGAACGATGACAACACAGCCGGTTCAACCCGCGAGGCGAGACTCTACATAATATTCGGCCGAGATCGCCTTCAATACCTGTCGGACACCCCATGGCGCCCAATCCACGGCGGGATCGTGCCGCACGACCGGATCGGTCAATTCGACAGCACGACCGAGGGTCTCCAGGGTGAGGCCGCCTGCCGCACGGATGTTCTTGACCCAGTCGACGTTCTGTCCGTAGGTCAGCGCGATGCGGTAGGACTCTCCCTGTGTGAAGACCATGACCGGCGTCCGGTAGGATCTCCCCGAATTCCGGCCCTGATGCAACACAATGCCGAAGCCCGGCGCCCGGCCCGCGAACACGCCGGCGGCTGGGTTGGTGACATATCGGTTGAAATTCGCCAGTGCGCGCGGAAGTACCATGGATGGCCGATCCTCTCTGCGAGTGACAGACAATGCCCGAATCGTTCTCGGTTACTCTCGGTCGATGTCCGTTCCACCGCATCGTGACTCGCCGTACGTCGACGATCCTGGTACCGAACCGATCGCGCTGTACGACCCGGACGGGAACCAGATAGGAGTTGCCGAGCGGGCTATTGTCTATCTCGACGGATTGTGGCACGCCAGCGCCGGCGTGCTCTTGCGCTCGGGTGATGGCGAGCGGATCTACGTGCACCGCCGCACCGACACCAAGCTGGTGTTCGCAGGCATGCACGACTGCCTGGCGGGCGGTGTGGTCGCACCAGGTGAATCGCCGCTCGCTACTGCCCTGCGTGAATTAGCCGAGGAATTGAACGTCAGACCCACCCCGGCTGATTTCCCTCCGCAGCTGCTGACGACATTCTCCTGGGACGGCGAATGGGACGGCCGACCGGTTCGCTGCCACCTGTTCGCCTACGAACTGCGTTACGACGGTCCGGTCCACCACCAAACCGACGAAATCGCCGATGGCTGGTGGTGGACCGACAATGAGTTGCGCGCACACTTGGCCGACCCGAGCTGGCTATTCGTCCCGGACACCCGGCTCCTGATCCCCGATCTGCTGAAGCGAGCCGGGAATCAGGAGGACTCCGGTGCGCCACCGTCCTGATCACCTGAACGAAGGCGAGACAGCCGACCCGGCCGCTCGTCCGAGAACGGCATGTCGCTCGTGGACGTCACAACAGCGCGCGCAGGGCGGTCTCGTCACGTGCGACCACCGCACCGCCATCGGCGGTCAACACGATCGGGCGCTGGATCAACCTCGGATACTCGACCAGTGCCTCGAGCCACCGATCCCGCTCCGCGGCAGTACGCGCCCAATCCGCCATACCCAGATCCTTCGCGATCTGCTCTCCGGTCCGGGCGATGTCCCATGGTTCGGCGCCGAGCCTCCGCAACACGTCTCGAAGTTCGGCGGCGCTCGGTGACTGGTCCAGATACTTTCGCACGGTATAGCGGATACCGGCTTCGTCCAGAAATGCCGTAGCGTTGCGGCTTTTGGTGCAGCGTGGATTGTGCCATATCTCGGTCTGCCCGGATGTCATGTGCGAAGAGTACCGGTAGCTCCGAAAACCCGTACCGGAGCAGGTCCGGAGTACCTGCGCCACACCGGTGCCGCGCTCGCTTCCATAAGGCTGTGCGCGACAGAATTCACCAATACCCTGACCGGCACCGATCGACGTCGGTCAGGCCACACCGACGCGACGGCGCCGCACCAGCGTGAGGACCGGCTCGACGAAGCGGCTTGCTACTGGGCCCAGTACCGCCATCAACAGCACGTAGGTAGTGGCCAAGGCCGCGAACTCTCCGGGAACAGCGCCCGCGGACACCGCCAGACCCGCGATGACTATAGAGAACTCACCGTGCGCGACCAGGGCGGTGCCTGCACGCGCCCGGCCGTACCGGCCCGCACCGGCGCGCTTGGCCGCCCACCATCCTGTGGCCACTTTGCACACCGTCGTGACTACTGCCAGCAGGCATGCCCAGCCCAGCACCGGCGGGATGCTCGCCGGGTCGGTGCTCAGACCGAACAGCACGAAGAACAACGCGGCGAACAGGTCGCGCAACGGTTCCAGAAGCTTGGTGGCATTATGCGCAGTCGAATCCGAGATCGCGATACCGAGCAGGAACGCACCGACCGCCGCGGATACCTGGACCGCAGAGGCGATCCCTGCCACCAGCAGCGCGGAACCGAGCAGTTTCAACAGGAAGATCTCCCGGTCCGCGCTGTCGACGATCGCGGAGACATGGCGACCATAGCGCAGCGCGACGATCAACACGACCGTGACGGCGGTCAGGGCGATGCTCAACGTCTTCAACCCGGCGAGAAAGCCGACCCCGGCCAACACCGCGGTGAGCACCGGCAAGTATCCGGCCATCACCAGATCCTCGAAGACGAGGATAGACAGGATCACCGGTGTCTCGCGGTTGCCGAGCCTGCCCAAATCGTTGAGCACCTTCGCGACGATGCCCGAAGACGAGATATAGGTGACCCCGGCCATCGCGATAGCGCCGGTGAAACCCCAGCCGAGCGCGAGCGCGACCAGGACGCCCGGCGTAGCGTTGAGCACGATGTCCAGCACGCCCGCGGCCCATGATCGGCGCATGCCGGTGATCAATTCCGGTGCGCTGTATTCCAGGCCGAGCAGCAGCAACAGCAAGACAACGCCGATTTCGCTGGCCAGATGGATGAAGTCGTTGACCTGCCTCAGCTCTAGCAGGCCCCCGGTGCCGAACACCAGCCCACCGATCAGATACAGCGGGATCGGAGACATACCGATGCGCGCGGCGATCCGGCCGAGTAGACCGAGGCCGAAGAATACCGCGCCCAGCTGGATCAGCGCGAGCGCGGTCCCGTGTGCCACCATCGCCGATCAGCCATCCATCAGGATCGTGGCGGCGGCTTGCAGACTCTCGGCAGCGCCGACGACGATGAGCACATCACCGGCGGTAAAAGTGAAGTCCGGCCCCGGAGAGGGAACGGTCTGACCGCTGCGCACCACAGCGACGATGGAGGCTTTTGTTCTCGTTCGCATCCGAGTGTCACCCAGCCTACGCCCATCGTAACGAGATCGGTCCAGGATGGACATCTGACGGGTAGTCAAGCCGGTGAACTGGCGATGCTCTTCTCGCAATTGCTCGACCAGTTGTGGCGCGCCGAGCAGACCGGCCAACACGGTCGCCTCCTTCTCCGACAGCGCTACGTGGTCGGCCTCGTCCGAGTTGTCAACCCTGCTCACGATCAGGTCCATCGTGCCGTCGCGATGATCGATGACCCCGATTCGACGGCGCGTGTTGGCCGATGGAAAGTCCTTACGCACACCGATACCCGGCAGGGGTGTCACCTCAACGTTCACGACACCACCCTAGCGACCATTGGTTACCGACCGGCCGACAGCTGCCCGAATCGTCCATGCTGATCCGATCGGCGACAGTACCCATACCGCTCTGCGAGTACTCACCCTCACCTCGTCCGATGTGCGTTGGACTGCGGTTCACCTCCCGTGATAAGAGAGATGACATGTCTTGGACATCTACCTGCCCTCCAGCCGTCACCTCTGGCTGCCGATCCGGCCGCGCCGTGCGAGCGCGGTGACGGTCACCCGTGTGGTGAGCCGACTCGGACGATCGGGCGTGACAACCGTAGCAACAGCCTCGTCGAATACCGGCGCAGGTGGGTATCGATATGATCTGGACGGGCTGCGTGGAGTGGCGATCGCGCTGGTTGTAGCATTCCACATCTGGTTCGGCCGGGTCTCGGGCGGCGTGGATATCTTCTTGGTCCTGTCCGGATTCTTCTTCACCGGCTCACTGTTGCGCGGTGCGGAGTCCACCGGTGCGGTACAGGTCGGACGCACCGTGCGCCGCCTCGCCCGCCGACTGCTGCCCGCCCTGGTGACGGTGCTGGCTGCGGTGATCGCGGCGACCGTTGTCCTGCGTCCGGTCACCCAGTGGGGCGAGATCGCCGCACAGACGCTGGCTTCGCTGCTGTATTACCAGAACTGGTACCTCGCACTGTCCTGGTCGGACTATCTGGCCGCCGATCCTTCCGTGAGCCCCCTGCAGCATCTGTGGTCGATGGCGGTACAGATGCAGTTCTACCTGGTCGTGCTGCTCGCAATGGCTTTGGCGGTGCGCCTGTGCCTTCGTTTCGCCGGTCCCGCGGCGCTGCGACCCAGCCTGGCGATCGTCTTCGCGGTGGCTGCGGTGGCCTCGTTCGGCTACGCCGTGCACGGCACCATGGTGCATCAGGGCTGGAATTACTATGACAGCTTCGCCCGCGCCTGGGAGCTGCTGGCCGGGGCACTGCTGGCACTCGCAGCGCCGTGGCTGTCGCCACCACGGCTGGTGCGTGTGATCGCCGCTGCGCTCGGAACGGCCGCAGTATTGATGTGCGGTTGGCTGATCGACGGCGCCGAACGTTTTCCCGGTCCAGCGGCATTGGTTCCGGTGGGTGCCGCGCTCGCGCTGATCGTCGCGGGCAACAACCTGCCCGCCGCCGCACAGCCTCTACCCAACCAGTTACTCGGCTCGTCTGCCGCCGTGCGCCTGGGCGAGCTGGCCTACGCGTTGTACCTGTGGCACTGGCCGATCCTCATCTTCGTCCTCGCACGCACCGAGTCCCCGACTGCCGGGCTCCTCGGCGGAGTCGGTGTCATCACAGCGTCCTTGGCACTCGCTTACCTGACCAACAGGTTCATCGAGGAGCCACTGCGCATGCGAGCCGGGCGTTCGCCGGAGCAAACGCCGGTCCGCGACAACTACGCAGGCCGGCTGGTAGCGGTGCTCGGCATCACTGTCCTCACTATGTCGGTGGGCACGCAGCTCGTATATCGGGCACACTCGTCGCAAGCGGTCACCGCTCTCGACCCGATATACTATCCCGGCGCGGAAGCGCTGGTCGGCGGGGCGAGCACACCCCCGGCTCAGATGCGTCCCACCGTGTATGAAGCGCCCGCGGACAACGCTTATCCAGTCCGCGACGGGTGCATCGCGGACTGGGACACCCGCGATGTCATCACTTGTACCTACGGGGACGCGAGCGCGGAACGCACCATCGCCGTGGTGGGCAGCTCGCACGCCGAACACTGGGTGCCCGCCCTCGACGTGCTGGCCCGCAAGCACGGCTTCCGCATCGCCGTTTATCTGAAGATGGGCTGCCCGCTTACCGTGGCGGCGGAGCCGATGTACAAGGGCAAAGCCATCCCGGACTGCCGGGACTGGTCCGCTGAGGTGATCGACCGCCTGGGGGTGGATCAGCCGGATTGGGTGTTCACCACCGCGACCCGCCCCAGGAACGGCGCGGGCGACGAAACCCCGGTCGATTATCTGAACGTGTGGTCACAGCTGGCCGAGCGCGGACTCGACATCCTCGCTATTCGCGACACCCCATGGCTGCGCCGCGAGGGCGTACGCTACCGCGCGATCGATTGTCTGTCTGGTCAGGGCGATCGGATCAGCTGCGGCATGCCGCGTACGGCCGCGCTGAACGAAGTCAATCCCGCACTCGAGTTCACAGGCACCTTCCCCAACGTGTTCCCGCTGGACCTGTCCGACGCGGTATGCGAACCCGAGGTATGCCCGGTCGCCGAGGGCAACATCCTGATCTATCACGACGAACACCACCTCACCGCCAGCTACTCACGATCGCTCGCGCCGGAACTCGGCAGACAGTTGTCACCGATTCTCGGCTGGTGGTGAGGCGCAGCCGAGTCGATTCGGCCGCAGCAGATCCAGAGGCACCCCCTGATCACAGTATACGTGGTCAGGGGGTAGCGGACAGAATGCGACCTCACGCGGGTATGGTCCCCGCCTCGGCGAACGACCGCACCGCCGAAGCGGACGCGGATGTTCGCCGTCACGCACTCCTTACAGGTACTGACCAGTGTTCGACTCGGTGTCGATGGCGCGGCTGGCGCTGGCGTTCTTCCCGGTGACCAGCGTACGGATGTAGACGATCCGCTCGCCCTTCTTACCCGAAATGCGCGCCCAGTCGTCGGGGTTCGTCGTGTTGGGCAGGTCCTCGTTCTCAGAGAACTCGTCCACGATCGAATCGTAGAGATGCTGGATACGCAGGCCGGGGTTACCGGTGTCGAGTACTGCTTTGATGGCGTATTTCTTGGAGCGGTCCACGATGTTCTGGATCATGGCGCCGGAATTGAAGTCCTTGAAGTACAGGACCTCC
Organism: Nocardia sp. TBRC8007; assembly: GCF_056629435.1. Classification (NCBI taxonomy): domain Bacteria; kingdom Bacillati; phylum Actinomycetota; class Actinomycetes; order Mycobacteriales; family Nocardiaceae; genus Nocardia; species Nocardia sp. TBRC8007. The sequence continues at coordinate 158,235 of NZ_JBWSOR010000003.1, forward strand.
TTGTCCCCATTGGCGTAGGTGACTTCGAGGAAGCGATTGTCCTCGCTCTCGGCGTACATCCGGTCGACAACCCGTTCGATCATCGCGCGGATGCACAGCGTCTTGTCGCCACCGAACTCGGCCAGATCGTCGTCATGCAGCGGCAGCTCCTCGATGAGGTACTTCGAGAAGATGTCCTGCGCCGACTCCGCGTCCGGCCGCTCGATCTTGATCTTCACGTCGAGCCTGCCCGGTCGCAGAATGGCCGGATCGATCATGTCCTCCCGGTTGGAAGCGCCGATCACGATCACGTTCTCCAAGCCCTCGACGCCATCGATCTCCGAGAGCAGCTGTGGCACCACCGTGGTCTCCACATCCGAGGAGACCCCCGAACCGCGGGTACGGAAGATCGAGTCCATCTCGTCGAAGAACACGATCACCGGAGTGCCCTCCGACGCCTTCTCTCGCGCACGCTGGAAGATGATCCGGATGTGCCGCTCGGTCTCGCCGACGAATTTATTCAGTAGCTCGGGGCCCTTGATGTTGAGGAAGAACGACTTGGCTTCTTTGGCGTCCTCTCCGCGCGCCTCGGCGATCTTCTTGGCCAGCGAATTGGCCACCGCCTTGGCGATGAGCGTCTTACCGCAACCAGGCGGTCCGTAAAGCAGCACGCCCTTCGGCGGGCGCAGTGCATACTCCCGGAAAAGTTCCTTGTGCAAGAACGGAAGCTCCACTGCGTCCCGGATCTGCTCGATCTGCCTACCGAGACCACCGATATCGCTGTAGCCGACATCCGGAACCTCTTCCAGCACCAGATCTTCGACTTCGGCTTTGGGAATGCGTTCGAACGCGAACCCGGCCTTCGTGTCCACCAGCAGCGAGTCTCCTGGCCGCAATTTACGAATCGGAGAATCTGGATCGTCCAGATCGTCCATTTCGGCAACCTTGACCAGTGGACCGGCCAGCCACACCACGCGCTCCTCATCGGCATGCCCGACGACGAGGGCGCGACGGCCGTCATCGAGAATTTCTCGCAGGGTACCGATCTCGCCGACCGCATCGTAATATCCGGCCTCGACGACTGTGAGCGCCTCGTTGAGACGGACGGTCTGGCCGTACTCCAGCGTCGAGGTATCGATATTCGGTGAACACGTCAACCGCATCTTGCGACCCGAAGTGAACACATCGACCGACTGGTCGTCGTACACACCGATCAGGATTCCGTATCCGCTCGGTGGCTGACCCAGCCGATCGACCTCTTCGCGCAACGCGACCAATTGCTGCCGCGCTTCTTTGAGGGTATCCATCAGCTTCGTATTGCGAATGGTCAGCGAATCGATGCGGGCCTCGAGTTCCCGTGTCCGATCCGGCGAGTCGGCAAGTTGCCTCCGGAGTGCAGCGGCCTCGGCACGTACTGCCTCGAGCTCTCTCCAGGCCGCCGAATCCGAATTCTCGATGGGGCTCATGTGCTGCTCCTCCCAGTCCCGGTCTATTAACGCTACCGGGCGCGATCCGTTCTCGCTTTCCGACATGGTTTCGTCGTGATCACATCTGCGCCGCGACCGCCGGTCAGATCACCATGTTAGCCTGCCCTAACCCGACTGTGGCGAGCTTGCTCGCCAACCGAACCGAAAGGTTGCCGCGGATGCTCCTCCCCATGAGAAGACTGCGTGTTCTTCTGGCCGCCGCCACGGCGCTGGCTATTTCCAGTGGGCTTGCGGCGTGTAGCTCCGAGGACGGGGCAAGCACCGCGACCGCCACCTCGGCAAGCTCAGCCCTCACCATCACCTCGGGCACCACCGAAAAGGCGGCGGGTGAGCCGACCGGCGAGACATTGCGCGCAGTTCTGACCGAACTCACCGACCCGGCCGTATCCACCCAGGAAAAGGCCGCCCTGATCGTCAACGGCGAGCAACGCACCGCGAACATCGACCAGATGAACGCGGGCCTACAGGGCTACTCGCTCGCCTTCACTGTCACCGATATCACCACCGAGAACCGCACCGCGAATGCGCGGGTGACCATCGAATCTCCGCACGGCCCCGCACCAGCCATACCAATGAGCTGGGAGAACATCGGCGGTACCTGGAAACTGTCCGATGCCAGCGGCTGCTTGCTGCTCGGCTTGGCAAAAGCACCCTGCGCCTCGACCTGAATCGAGCAGACTCGATCGGTGTATGACGACCACGGTCGCCCAGGCGCCCCGCTCAGCCCTTCGACGGTCTGCGCTGCGGCTTGAGGGTGACCGTACCCTCGGCAAGCTTGCGCGCGCTGACAAGAAAGGCGGTATGACCTTGTATGCGGTGTTCCGGACGCACCGCGAGCCCGACCACATGCCATGGCCGCACCAGTGATTCCCAGGAGCGGGGCTCAGTCCAGCACTCCTGTTCTCGCAGCGTCTCCACTACCTTCGACAACTGGGTGACGGTAGCCACATAAACGATCAGAACGCCACCTGGCACGAGCACCCTGGACACAGCGGACAACGCGTCCCAGGGCGCGAGCATATCCAGCACTACCCGATCGACCGGTTCGCCGGTGTGCTCTGCCACATCGCCGATAGTCAGCGACCAGTTGGCCGGCCGTTCACCGAAGAAGATCTCTACATTGCGAACCGCGTGTTCGGCGTGATCTGCACGAATTTCGTAGGACACTACCTGCCCCTGTGGTCCGACTGCACGCAGCAGCGAACAAGTGAGCGCGCCGGAGCCTGCGCCCGCCTCCAGCACCCGCGCGCCAGGGAAGATATCGCCCTCATGCACGATCTGCGCGGCATCTTTCGGATAGATCACCGCAGCGCCGCGCGGCATAGACAGCACGTAGTCGATCAGCAGTGGACGCAACGCGAGGTACGGCGTGCCGTTGGTGGAATGCACTACGCTTCCCTCGTCTGCACCGATCAGGCTGTCGTGCTTGATACCTCCGCGATGGGTGTGGAATTCCTTGCCCGGCTCGAGGACCACCGTGTACAAGCGCCCTTTGGCATCGGTCAGCTGCACTCGATCACCGATGGTGAAAGGCCCAGTCCGTCTGGCCGTCATGAATCTCCGTTCCGCTGTCCGAATCCGTGTTTGTCGCGCACCAGCGTGTCGGTGCCGCGGGATAGCCTGCCAGGTATGTGCTCGACCGCGTCCATGCCCCCTGCCGACAATCCGCGGACACCTGAGCCCACCGCGCAGGCGAGAAGCACCCGGCCCGCGCTGTCACCCTCCCGGGCAATGGATTTCAAGCAGTGCCCATTGAAGTACCGATTCCGGGCGATCGATCGGATTCCGGAGCCGCCATCCCGCCGCGCAGTGCGCGGCACGGTCGTGCACGCGGTACTGGAAGATCTCTACGGACTGCCTGCGGTCGAGCGCCAACCCGACCGTGCCGAAGCACTGGTGCCGCAGGCGTGGGCACGGGTGCGCGACGGGCAGCCGGAGATCGCTGGGCTGATCACCGACCAGCAGCTCGATCCATTTCTCGACGAGGTACGCGCGCTGATGCGGCGTTATTACCACATGGAAGATCCGACCCGGTTCGATCCGGAATCGTGCGAAGTACGCGTGGAGATCGAACTCGAAGACGGCGCGCTGTTGCGCGGATTCATCGACCGGATCGATATCGCCCAGACCGGTGCACTGCGCATCGTGGATTACAAGACCGGACGGGTGCCGGGACCTACCCAGGAGACCACAGCACTGTTCCAGCTGAAGTTCTACGCGCTGATGATGTTGCGCACCCGCGGCCTGGTGCCCGCACAACTGCGGTTGATCTACTTGGCCGACGAGCAGATCCTCACCTACACCACGGACGAGCAAGAGCTACTGCGCTTCGAGCGCACCCTGTCGGCATTGTGGACAGCCATCCTGGAAGCTGGCCGCACAGGAGTCTTCCCACCGAATACCAGCAGGCTGTGCTCCTATTGCGGTTACAAACCACTGTGTCCGGCGTTCGACGGTACACCACCGCCCTACCCTGGTTGGCCGACCGATGGCCCCGGACCGGATATGATCCCAGCCGAAGCCGCATACGAGTGAACCGCGAGTGCACTGCCTGCACCGTGTCGGTTTCCGACGCAATAATCGCGGCGCACCGGGCGAATCCGCCGATCAGAAAGCGCGGCAGGAGCGGATATCGGTGGCCAGGATGGCTTTCGCACCCAGATAGGCCAGCTTGTCCATCAGCTCGTTGCTCTGCTTGCGCGGGACAAGCGCGCGTACAGCGACCCACCCGGCATCGGCCAATGGCGCCACAGTCGGCGACTCCAACCCCGGAGTGATGGTCAACGCCTCGTCGAGCAGGTCTTTCGGGCAATCGTAGTCCAGCATCACGTACTGCTGTGCGAACACTACACCCTGGATACGGGCGACAAGCTGATTGCGGGCCTGGTCGCGCTGGTCGGCCTCCTTGCCTTCGACAAGCACTCCCTCGGAATCGCACAGTGATTCACCGAAGGCGATCAGACTGTGTTGACGCAGGGTGCGTCCGGAACCGACGACATCGGCGATGGCGTCGGCGACACCGAGTTGAATGGAGATCTCCACCGCGCCGTCCAGCCGGATCACCTCGGCCTCGATGCCACGACGCCGCAAATCGCTCAGCACAAGATTCGGGTAGGAGGTCGCGATGCGCTTGTCGTAAAGGTCTTCGATCTTCCACTCTCGCCCTGCCGGAGCCGCGTAGCGGAATGTGGAACGCCCGAAACCGAGAGCGAGCCGTTCCCGTACCGGTGCACCGGAGTCAACCGCGAGGTCGCGCCCGGTGATCCCGAGGTCGAGCTCACCGGATCCGACATAGATCGCGATATCCTTGGGTCGCAGAAAGAAGAATTCGACCTGATTAGCCGGATCGAGGACGGTCAGGTCACGCGAATCGGTGCGCGTGCGATAGCCGGCCTCTGCGAGGATCGAGACGGCGGATTCGGACAGGGCGCCTTTGTTTGGGACTGCGACGCGCAGCATGGAAGTCCTTTCGAGTGAAAAGTCGGGAACCAGCGACCGTCACAAATGTCGATACACGTCTTCGAGCTTCAGCCCCCGGCCTACCATCAGCACCTGCACCCAATACAGCAGCTGGGAGATCTCCTCGGCCAATGACTCGTCACTCTCGTGTTCGGCGGCCAGCCACACCTCGCCCGCCTCCTCGAGCACCTTCTTACCCTGGCTGTGCACGCCTGCGTCGAGCGCGGCGACAGTTCCCGACCCCTTCGGGCGATCGACCGCGCGATCCTGCAGCTCAGCGAACAAGGATTCGAAGTTCTTCACGAGGAGCCATTGTTTCAGACCGGCTATGGGCCGGTTGTCCCGACCCGCAATGGTCGCGGGCCCTGCCCGCTCGGTTCCCGCCCCGGCCCTGATGGGCGAGAACCGAGCGGATTCGGCTAGTTTCCGGCGAGTAGCGCCGCTAGATCCGCCACCGCTGTCCGCAGCTGCTCGGCAAAGGCGTGCATCTGGCCGGCCACCGCCCTCGGCGTGGCCAGATAGATATTCCAGCGGTCCGGCAGCAGGACATAGGCGACGCCGATACACCGAGAGCTGGTGGAACCGAAACCGAAGTAGCGAATATTCGCCGACGGTGCGGAGCTGGTACTCAAGTAATCGTCGCGCATTATTGTCCAGCCAGGACTGTCGTAGAGCGGGATCGGTTCGATGACGCCCAATTCCGCGCCACGGCGGCGCTGGATCCATTGCAGCTCCCATAAGTGCTGCTCGGGCGCCTCTCCTATCTGGCACTGTTTAGCCCGCTGTACATGCGTGGCCGCTGCCATCCGGGCCGCGGCGAGCTTCGCGGCAGTACCGGCATCCTGGTCCTGCATGGTATCCACGAAAGCAACCATCTCCGGGGTGACAACCCGCATGGCCTCGGTGCGTCCATTGCGGTACTGCCTGGTCGCGATGGACTCGTAGGTGGCGCCGGTGAGCCCTTTGCTGCGCCGATGGGCCAGCTGATAGCTCAGCTGCGCGAACGCGTCCGGCGAGATGCCGAGTTGCTTGGCACGGGCGGTACCGAAGTCCGGAAACGACACGGTCTGGGTGGCGTTCTGGGCCGCGTAGTGCGCGAAGGCAGCGCCTGCCGATCCGATATCGCTACGCTGCTGCGCATCGAGGACGAACTCGATCGGCTCGACCTCAGGCAGCCCTTGTGCCTGCGCATCGGAGCGCGCGGCGTGGTCGGACACCGATGTTTCCAGCAGAGTGTCCACGAACGACAGGATAGTAGTGCCGTCCAGCCCGCAGTGTTCGACGTTGATACCCGCCTGCCCGTCGGCGAAGACGATGAAAGACACCGATTTGTCGAACCACCGGTTCGCGCTGTCTCCGTGCAAGAGCTGATCACAAGCATGTAGTTCGTCGCGCGGAGCGAAGTCCTCCAGACAGAGCACGAACAGCGCGGTTTCGATGGTGTCCAGCGCTGTGGCATTCGCCGGATCGGCCAGCAGTCGTTGCCTGCTGAACGCCCACTCCGCACGGGCTTTGGTAGTGAGATGTCCCACAGTGGTGTCGGCGCGAGCCGGGCGCGCACCCGCTTTCAACACCGCACGCAACCCATCGGCGAGATCCTCCGGCGAATACGGCGCCCCACCCGGACCGATCACATCCATCCGGAACATGCCGCCGCGGAAGAACACCACAATATGCCGAGCTTCCGAATGACCCGGCCACTCGGCGCTATAGGGAACCCGTACCGTGTCCTGTTCCACGCCGGGAATCCTGGTCTCGGAGAACAGGTACTTGTTCTGCCACATCGACAGCTTCTGCCCTCGTTGGACCACCGGCGCGACAGTTTCCTGGTCGAGAGCCGATTTGTAGTCGACCGCGGCGGCGATGATGCCCGCGGCACGATCCACCTGGGTTGCGGCGGAGGATTCGGCCAGCGGGGTGTCGTCCCGGAACAGGAAGAAGAAGTTCGCGTTCAACGCGATCCGATCCCGGCGACCCAGATAACGCGAGGGCCAGAACAAATCCAGCCAGCTACCCACTCCCGGCGTCGCGTCGTACTCCGCGAGGGCCGCGTGCAGAACACGCCCCGGACCATCGGCACGCAACAGGTCACCGACCGCGTCGCGAGTGGCGACGAGCTCCTCGGCGGTCAGCAGCGGCTCGCACCACTGCAGGAATCGACTGCAACTGTCCTCCAACGTCGGCAGGGGCACCCTGGGCAGGTGGTCGTCGGCGGCGAAGGTGCGTTCGGTCAATGCGGATCCTCTGTGTCGGTGTGATGTCTCGGCAACGGCCTTGACACGTATAGGTTGGCGTACAGCCACCCCTGATCTTCCCTGTCAGTGGTGTCCACTCCATTAGCGGACAGAGTGCTGAGCACCCGCGCACGCTCGGCTTCGGAGGCGAACCTGCGCTGTGCGTACAACCCCGGAGACCGATCGGTACGGTATCCGAGTGCGGCGAGTTCCGCCTCGATCGGAGCGAAGTCGAACATACGTAACACGAAGTGTGCCATCCACGGCCGCCTGCGGGGATGCGCCGTGGCCACTCGAGTCAGAGTTTTCTCGGTGACATAGCCGATACAGCCGGTGGAGACGACCAGATCGGCGGTGGCCAGCAAGGCGCGCTGTTCGTCGGACGGCTCACTGGACTCCAGGTCGGCGTGCACCACGTCGTGCAGGAATCCGGCCTCGTGCGCGTAGTCGAGAGCGGGGCCCGCGGAATCCATCCCGAGGAAGCGGATGTGGTCGGAGACGGTGCGGTTGGCCATAAAGACTCGGTCACACCGGATCAGCTCGGCTCGATCGGCATCGTCGGCGACAGCGTAATGCTCGGCCAGTTCGCTGATCGTCGTATCGAAGCGCAGCAGCGCGGCATTCACACCGTATGAGCAGCCGATATCCAGCACAGTGAGAGTGTCGGCTCGCGCGGAGGCGCGGTATTCCCGGATCTGCTGCTGAAAGATCGGCTTCGCCAACTCCGGGATGCGATAGTCGAGGCTGGACATTCGCTCGTAATACGCGCGCGGATCGGAACGATCGTAGATGTCGTCGAAAGACGCTTTCCCGGTGGTGTCTAACGGCACTGGCACTGTCGGTCCTCTCGGGTCGAGCACGGTCAGTCGAGCCGTTCGGCTCAATCGAGTAGTCGATCGCCCCGGACGACGTCGGCCGCGGCGGCAAGATGATCGGGTAGCACGCGACCGAACAACTGCCGGGTGCGCTCCACCGTCCCGACAATTCCTGGCCGATCAGTGTAGGCGAAGATGGCCGAATGGCGTTGGCGAGCACCGCTTACCGGGGAGACGCGGTGCAACGAGAATCGGCCGCGGAACAGCTGCAGGTCTCCTGGAAGCAACTCGAGCCGCTGGACGAAACGCTCACCAGAACCGGTCAGCACCGCTCGAACATCGTCGAAGTGCTCTGCTTCTGGGGTGCGGATATTGGGGCAGTACTCGAAGACACCACCTGCCTCCGCCGGTTGGGTCAGCATCGAGACGGTGAATTCGTTGGTGTCGAAATGCCAAGGATGCGATGTTCCCGGCGCCACGACGTTGAGGCACAGCCCCGCAAGAGGATCGGCGAACTCGTGCAACTCCGGCAGCTCGAAACACCTAGCGACGAATCTCTGGAACAGTTCGTCGATGTAAAGCCGGTGGATCAGCGCATCGGCCGGGATACGGTCGCGCGGCACGAAGGCGTTGCCCCGCATGAGTACGATCCGGGCTGGATGATCCTGTGGCAGTTCGGTATCCAGCGGGATATTGTAGGCATTGACCTGCTCGACCTCGTAGTATGCATGAGGAGCCATCCGCTCCCCCTGCGCCCGCAGCGTCTCGGTCAGTTCCGGCCGGATGAAACCACGCAGTACGGTACAACCGCTATCGGCCAGTTCCGAGCGGGCGCGACGCACTGCTGCGCGCAAACCAGAGTCATCCAGGTTCGCGAGGGGATACCGTGTGGTATCTACGATCTCGTCGAGTACACCGAATGCCGCCATGGCGTCATTCTGGTGCAGCACTCGCCGACACGCCCGAGTTTCGGCGATATTGTCGATGCTCGAAATCGTATTCTCGGCATGCGATCATTCCCTTTGCGGCACAGCGACTCCAGGCGAACAAAGGCCGTTACCAGCGCTGAAGCCAGTTACTCGGACGACCCTATCGCTCCTATCGCGGCTACGAAGGATGTGCTCGAGATCACCGAGAGTCAACCCGGTCAGCGAATCCCGGAACATCCACCCTGGCGCATCCGGCACCGCGATCTCGCACGGGACCACCAGTACCGCACATCCCGCGGCCTGCGCCGCGCGCGCCCCGGCGAGTGAATCCTCCACCGCAACACAGTGTTCTGCCTTCAGCTCGAGTAGCTCGGCAGCACGTAAGTAGGGATCCGGCTCCGGCTTGCCGCGCGTTACCTCGTCGCCGCACACCGAGACGTCGAAGAAGTGTCGTCCCAAAGTATCGAGCCCGAACTCCGCCAATGATCGCTTGGTATTCGTGACCAACGCGCTGGGTAGGCCTGCCGCGCGAACCATCGCCAGTGCCTCCGCTGCGCCGGGCCGCCAGGGAATAGGGCCGATCATCAGCTCGGTCACTCGCCGCTCCAAGAACTCTCTCGCCGCCTGCAGCGACTCGGCATGCGGTTCGATACCCAAGCCGGTGAACATGATCCGCAGGGCATTCGAATCGGACGCACCGATCAGCGCGTGCCGGACCGCTTCGGTCATCTCGCGACCGTGCTCACGCGCCAGCTCACGCACCGCGATATCCCAGAGTTTCTCCGAGTCCAACAGCGTGCCGTCCATGTCCCAGAGCACACCGGCCAGTCGCGTAGCCATGTTCGGCGAATCTCCTGTCTCGTCAGCCGGAATACCCGATGCCCTAGATGCCTGATGCCGCGATGGTCAGCGTGGTGTCGCCCTCTGAGATTTCGATCCATCGGTTCTCCGAGGTCGTCTCACCGTTCTTCAGGGTATAGGTCAGCGCGACCACCACCCGGTTCGGTCCGTTCTGCGTAACCGAGTCCACGTGCACCGCACGAATCGTGCCCCAGAAACCCACGTAGGAGCCGTAGCCGGTCTGCGCCTGATATCCGGGGGACAACCGAGTCCAGGCCCCGGACGCATCACTCGGCAGCATGTCGTAGTAGCCATGGATGAAAGAGGCGATCCGGTCTGGTGTGGGCGGACCGGATGAGCTGGTTGTCGTACTGACCACCGACGGGGACCACGGAGCCTGCTCCGGTGTCGACGTGCCCGGATACGTTGCAGGAGAAGGAGCTCCGATGGGCACAATCGATGTCGTGTCCGACACTGCCGCGGCCACACTCCGATCGCGTTCTCCGGAGACTCTCGGCACGAGGATTCCGGCCAGGATCAGCACCCCGGCTGCCGCTGCGGTGACAGCGGCGAGCACGAGGCCACGCCGGGATCCTGCTGCGTCGGCTGAGGAAACCACAACCGGATCAGACGGCGGATCATGGTGAACGGGAAGCGATTGCGGCGTACGCGGCACCAGGGCCGACGCGACTTCCTCGGCGGCGTTGTCGTCGGCTGTTCCGGGCGGCTCAGTGGTGGTCTGATTCGGCGGAACCGTTGTCGCACCGCCTGCGCCCGACGTGGGCGGCGCCGAAGCCGTCCGGGGTGATAGATCCGGCTGCCCGCCCTGCGCGAGGGCTTCCAGTGCCTCCTTCGCTTCATGCATAGTCGGCCGGGCATCGACAGTCGGGGCCAGCAAGCGCATCAGTACCGGCTCCAGCCTGCCCGCGGCTGCGGGAGGCTCGATCTCGGCTTTGGCCACCGCGTGCAAGAGAGCCAGCGGATTGTCCCCCTCACCGAAAGGCGGGGCGCCCTGGACTGCCGCATACAACGTCGAACCCAAGGCGAAGACATCAGAGGCTGGTTCTGGATTCTCACCGCGCGCCACTTCCGGCGCCAGATAGGCGGGAGTTCCGGCGAGAAATCCGGTGGCAGTGACCGTCATATCTCCCACCGCCCGGGAAATCCCGAAGTCGGTGATCTTCACCGTGCCGTCGTCGGCGACCAGCAGATTAGCCGGCTTCACATCCCGGTGCACGATACCCGCGTCGTGCGCGGCGGCCAGGGCTCTCGCCGCCTGCACGCCGATCTGGGCGACCTGCACTGGTGGCAGGGTGCGGTCACCCGCCAACTTGGTCGCCAGACTCGGCGCGTCCAGGTACTCCATGACCAGCCACGGCTGACCGTCCGCTTCGGCCACATCGAAAACAGTGATGGCGTTCGGATGATGCAACCGTGCGGCGATCCGCCCCTCTCGCATGGCGCGCGACTTCGCCTCCAATGCGGCCGATATGGACAGTCCTGGACCGAGCAGCACCTGCTTGACCGCGACAGTGCGCTGCAAACGTATGTCGGTGGCCCGCCAGACCACTCCCATGGCACCGGCTCCGATCCGATCCGTGAGCCGATATCGTCCCGCAATCAATCGGTCTGCCGTCATGGTGGTGTGCCTCTCCTACGTACCCGCCCAGACGTTCACACACGGCACGCGCACACGGAAAATCCGGAAAGCGCACGCACAGTGGTGCTCCCGCTCCCGGAATCAACGATGCGAGCGCATCCGCCGACTGCCCCGGATGCAGTAACAACGCCTTCGACAATGGCATACTCACCCGATCGGCTTCCACCTTTCCACGCCGAGACAACCGATCGAGCGAGTACATGTCACTGGAATCACGTGGTCGCGCAACGCTGCCCGGAGTGACACCACCTATATGCGGTGGTCCACCGGTTCAGGCGTTGAAGTACTTCGCCTCCGGGTGCGTCAGGATGAAGGCATCGGTGGATTGTTCCGGATGCAGTTGCAGCTCTTCGGACAGCACGACGCCGATACGGTCAGCCGCGAGCAAATCCACGAGCTTGGCTCGGTCCTCCAGGTCGGGACAGGCGCCGTAACCGAAAGAGTAACGGGCGCCACGATAGCCGAGTTTGAAGTACTCCAGTACGTCGGCAGGATCCGAGTCCGCGACCGCGCGACCGTCGAGGACCAACTCCTCGCGGATCCTACGATGCCAGTACTCCGCGAGCGCCTCGGTGAGCTGGACCCCGATGCCGTGCACCTCGAGGTAATCGCGGTAGCTGTCGCCCACGAACAGCTCGTTGGCGAAATCGGCGATCGGCTGTCCCATGGTGACCAGCTGGAACGGCAGGACATCCACCTGGCCGGTTTTCCTGGCGTGCACTCGCGACCGGATGAAATCGGCGATGCACAAGAACCGGTCGCGTTGCTGACGCGGGAAAGTGAACCGATAGCGTTCGGAAGCATCGGGACCCGGTTCGGTAAGCACGATGACCTCGTCTCCCTCGGATACTGCGGGAAAGTAGCCATATACCACCGCGGCGTGCTGCAACACCCCTCCGGTGCTCAGCCGGTCCAGCCAGGCACGCAACCGTGGACGTCCCTCGGTCTCCACCAACTCCTCGTAGCTGGGCCCGCCACCACCGCGCTGCCCGCGCAGACCCCACTGACCGAGGAACAGCGCCCGCTCATCGAGCAGTCCCGAGTACTCCTGTAGTGCCAGCCCCTTCACCACACGTGTACCCCAGAACGGCGGGACCGGCACCGGCAGCTCCGCCGCGACATCGGAACGCTCGGGCACCACGACCGGCACCTCGGTCGCCCGGCGCTGCGCGGCGATCCGCTTGGACCGCTCGTGCCGGGCCTTGCGCTCCGCGGCCTTGGCTTGCTCGGCGACTGCTTCCGGACTGTCCGGGTCAGGCCTACCGCCACGCTTGCGCGTCATGATGTCGTCCATCAGCCGGAGGCCTTCGAACGCGTCCCGCGCGTAGTGCACGTCGCCTCGGTACACCTCGGTGAGATCGTTCTCCACATAAGAGCGGGTGAGCGCCGCGCCGCCCAACAGCACCGGGAACTGCTCCGCGACACCCTTGACGTTGAGCTCTTCCAGATTCTCCTTCATCACCACTGTCGACTTCACCAGCAGACCGGACATGCCGATCACGTCGGCCTTCTTGTCCACCGCCGCGTCGAGAATGGTCGAGATCGGTTGCTTGATGCCGAGGTTGACCACCTCGTAGCCATTGTTGGACAGAATGATGTCGACCAAGTTCTTACCGATATCGTGCACATCGCCTTTGACGGTGGCCAGCACGATACGGCCCTTGCCACTGTCGTCGGCAGCCTCCATATGCGGCTCGAGATAAGCGACCGCGGCCTTCATCACCTCAGCGGACTGCAGTACGAACGGCAACTGCATCTGGCCGGACCCGAACAACTCACCGACCGTCTTCATCCCCGAAAGCAGAGTCTCGTTGATGATCCGCAGCGGCGGCACCTCGGCCATCGCCGCATCCAGATCGGCTTCCATTCCCGCTCGCTCTCCGTCGACGATCCGCCGCTCCAGGCGCTCGAACAGCGGCAGCGCGGCCAGCTCCTCGGCTCGAGAAGCCTTCGACGACGCGGTGGACACCCCTTCGAACAGCGCCATCAGCTTCTGCAGCGGATCGTAGCCCGCGGCGCGGCGGTCATACACCAGATCCAACGAGGCCTCGCGCTGTTCGTCCGGGATCCGGCTCATCGGCAGGATCTTCGAGGCATGCACAATCGCGGAGTCCAGGCCGGCCTCGACACATTCGTGCATGAACACCGAGTTGAGTACCTGCCGCGCCGCGGGGTTCAAACCAAAGGAGATATTGGACAGGCCCAACGTGGTCTGCACCCGAGGATGACGGCGCTTGAGTTCGCGGATGGCCGCGACGGTCTCCAGTCCGTCGCGGCGCGACTCTTCCTGACCGGTGCCGAGAGTGAAGGTGAGCGTATCGATGATGATGTCGCTCTCCGACAGTCCCCAATTGCCGGTGATATCGGCGATCAACCGTTCGGCGATCTCCACTTTTTTGGCCGCCGTGCGGGCCTGGCCCTCCTCATCGATGGTGAGCGCGACCACCGCGGCGCCGTGTTCGGCGACCAGTCGCATGGTCTGCTGGAAGCGCGAGTCGGGACCGTCTCCGTCCTCGTAGTTCACCGAGTTCACCGCGCAGCGCCCGCCGAGGTGTTCCAAGCCGGTTCGCAGCACCTCGGTCTCGGTGGAGTCGAGCATGATCGGCAGTGTCGATGCGGTGGCCAGCCGACCGGCCAGTTCCGCCATGTCCTGGGTGCCGTCGCGGCCGACATAGTCGACGCACAGGTCGAGCACGTGCGCACCGTCCCGGGTCTGATCCTTGGCGATGCCGAGGCATTTCTGCCAATCTCCAGCCAACATGGCCTCACGGAAGGCCTTGGAGCCATTGGCATTCGTGCGCTCGCCGATCATCAGGACCGAGGCGTCCTGTTCGAATGGCACTGCCGTGTACATACTGGACACGCTCGGCTCGTGCACCGGCATGCGCCGCTCGGCGATCGGCGGCAGGGTCGGCTCGATCGCACGCACCGCGGCGGCGACCTGACGAATGTGCTCCGGGGTGGTGCCGCAGCAACCACCGACCATAGCGAGCCCGAATTCGGCGACGAATCCGCGCAGGGCGGCCGCCAGTTCCTCGGGTGTGAGCGGGTATACTGCGCCGTCGGCGCCGAGTACCGGCAACCCCGCGTTCGGCATCACCGAGACCGGTATCCGCGCGTGCCTGGACAGCTGGCGCAAATGCTCGCTCATCTCGTCCGGTCCGGTCGCGCAGTTGAGGCCGATCATGTCGATGCCGAGCGGCTCGAGCGCGGTGAGCGCCGCACCGATCTCGCTGCCCACCAGCATAGTGCCGGTGGTCTCCACAGTGACATGCGTGATAATCGGGATCCGGCGACCCAGTACCTTCATCGCGCGTTTGCTGCCCATCACCGCAGCCTTCACCTGAAGAAGATCCTGGCAGGTCTCGACGAGGATGGCATCGGCTCCACCGTCCAGCATGCCGAGTGCGGCCTCGGTATAAGCGTCTCGCAGCGCGGCGAAGGTGGCATGACCCAAAGTCGGCAGTTTGGTGCCTGGTCCCATCGAACCGAGCACATATCGTGGCGTCCCGTCCGAAGTCGGGCCCATCTCGTCGGCGACCTCGCGGGCCAACCGGGTACCACGCTCGGACAGGTCCCGAATCCGATCGGCGATATCGTAGTCGGCGAGGTTGGGCAAGTTGCAGCCGAAGGTGTTGGTCTCGACCGCGTCGGCTCCCGCTTCGAAATAGACGCGGTGGATGCCACGCAGCACATCCGGTCGAGTCTCGTTGAGGATTTCGTTACAACCCTCCAACCCGCGGAAATCATCCAGGGTCAGATCGGCGGCTTGCAGCATAGTACCCATCCCGCCATCGCCGATGACCACCCGGCGACGCAGCGTTTCGAGTAGCGTGGTGTCGAACTCGGCAGGTGTGGGCGCAGACATGCACTCCAGGGTAGTGGGCAAGGCGGACATCGCGGACCCCTCGTCACAGCCTGGCACTCACCGGCGCATCCCACGCCCGCGGCCGACCACCGAAGAACACGCCGTCAGCCGAGCCCGTCCCAGGGCACGCTGTATCGGCGCAGGCCGTAGGCTGACCGAGTGAATGCCAGTGAAACTTCCGATCCGGAACTGCCGACGTTGCGGGAACCGGTGCTGGTCGCCGCCTTCGAAGGCTGGAACGATGCCGGCGACGCCGCGAGCGGGGCTGTCGAGCATCTGGAACTGATCTGGGATGCCGAGCCGTTGGCCGAACTCGACTCCGAGGACTACTACGACTATCAGGTCAACCGGCCGATAGTGCGCCAGGTAGATGGTGTGACCAGGGAAATCCAGTGGCCTTCGACGATGTTGTCGGTCTGTTCCCCACCAGGAAGCGACCGCGATGTGGTGCTGCTACGCGGCATCGAGCCGAATATGCGCTGGCGAAGCTTCTGCGGTGATCTGCTCGAGTTCATCGAGCAACTCGGGGTACAGACCGTGGTCATCCTCGGCGCATTGCTCGCCGATACTCCGCACACCAGACCAGTACCGGTGACCGGCTCGGCCTACAGCAAGCAGGCAGCCGAGCGGTTCGGACTAGGACAGACCCGCTATGAGGGACCGACCGGGATCACCGGCGTCCTGCAGGACCAATGCGTGAAAGCGGGTGTGCCCGCGATGTCGTTCTGGGCCGCCGTGCCGCACTACATTTCCCAGCCGCCTAACCCGAAGGCGACCATCGCGCTGCTACACCGGGTCGAGGACGTACTCGATATCGAGGTTCCTCTGGGTGAGCTGCCGAAGCAGGCCGAAGACTGGGAGACCGCGGTCGACGAGATGACCGCGGGCGACGAGGAGATCAGTGAGTACGTTCGGTCGCTGGAGGAACGCGGCGACGCCGCGGTCGATGTGAACGAGACGATGGCCAAGATCGATGGCGACGCTATCGCAGCTGAATTCGAGAAGTACCTACGCAGGCGAGGGCCGGGCAGCTTCGGACTCTGAGACTCGTTCGACCGCGCGCCAACTGCCTGCGACATCATCTCGTTCGCCGACGCATCCTTTTCCGCTCGGTCTGCTCGACCATATCTATTCCGTCCGCATGCACCGCCACACCCGCGCCGTAGCATCCAGGCAGGCCGACATCCGCACCGCTGCTGGTGTACGAGCGCCCCGGGCTCGGACAACGATCCGGTCGACGACCTCCTGTGCCATCATGCCTGCCGATGGCTCGTGTTCAGCACTGCCGCACGGCAGGTGTATCCACTGATCGAGCGAGAAGGACGAGCCGGTCAGCTGTCCACAGTCCAGACTCGCGCAGCCGCCTCTCTAGCCAGTTTCGCGATCAGCATGTCACGTGGAATCGTCTGACCGGCAAAGTGATCGAGTGAGGGAACTACTACATGGTGCGCGTCGGCTCGCTTGAGTTCCGCTGTGAGCTCGACAAAAGCCGCGCCATCGCCCTCGGTCGATTCATGAAACGTCGCGGCGAAACAAAGCCCTTCTTCGCGAGCCAGACTGCTCATCGCGGCCTCGAGTTCCTTGCCATGGCCATCGACCAGATCGTCACGCAAGTATCCATAGATCAACGCTTCCACCCGAACCTCCGTTGGATTGGGATCGCCGTTCTCTTCAGTGGATCCACCCGTCTTACGGGGCTGTTGCGTTTCATACAGGAGCAGTTGTACTTGCACATATCTCTTATCGGGCTAGCTGGCAAACTTTCCGCGTCCGTGCCGATCCTGCACTACTTCGCAGCGCGAATACAGCTGTCAATCCAGTGACATCGGTCTGCCCTATCCGGACCACCACGCGTTAACTGGTGCGATACTACAGATGTGACCGCTACCGACGATCGACCCGTATGGGCTATCCGGATGCGCTCCGAACGCGACACGAGGGGGTGGTCGCAAGCCGACGCAGTTCGCGTGATGCGCGGGAAATCATCGCACAACCTGCCCACCGACAGCACCCTGCTACGCAACTGGCGCCGTTGGGAATCGGGCGAATCGCGCCCAGACGATTTCTACGCCCCGATCATCGCCGCCACCTTCGATACAATGACCTCGGCATTCTTTCCCAAGGCCCGACCGAACCGGGATGACGAATTACTCTCCGCGACGGGTATGGATACGCTCGAGTTCATCGGCAGACTGCGCATGTCCGACGTCTCCTCGGTGACACTGGACGCCATCCGGATCACCGCCGAGCGTCTGTGCTGTGAATACTCCTACGCCGATCCCTATGACCTGCATGCCGAAGGCACGGCGTGGCTACGCAGGATCACCTCATTGCTGGACGGTCGCCTGACTTTGGGACAGCACCGGGAAATTCTCGTTCTCTCCGGCTGGGTCGCCTTGTTGGTCGGATGCGTCGACTATGACCTCGGTAGACGCACTGCGGCCGAGGCCACTCGCCGTGCCGCCTATTCGCTGGGACAGGAAGCCGAGAATGTCGAGATCACCGCCTGGGCAGTGGAAATGGCGGCATGGTTCGCACTCACCCAGGGCAACTATCGCGGCGTGATCGAAACGGTACAGCCGATGCTGGAAGTAAGCCGAGATATGCGTGTCGGTGTGCAGCTCGCTGCCCAGTGTGCCAAAGCCTGGGCCAGACTCGGCAACTCGCGCGAAGTCGAAGCAGCACTGACAGACGGCCGGGCAATCCTGGAGCGACTCGAACATCCGGTGAATCTGGACAACCATTTCGTCATCGACGCACACAAGTTGGACTTCTACGCGATGGACTGTTGTCGAGTAGCCGGCGACAATCGTCTCGCCGAGTCCTATGCGCGGGAGGTTATCAAGAACGCGACCTGCCCGGACAGCACAGTCCGCAACCCCATGCGAATCTCCGAGGCGCGTCTGACACTGGCGGTGGTCGCGGTGCGCAATCGTGATCTGGAATTGGCGATCGACGAAGGTATGCGCGCATTCACCGGCAAGCGACGCTCGCTACCCTCCTTGATGTGGGTAGCGGGCGAAGCCGCCAGAGAGATCATCGAGCACTATCCGGACGATCCACGCGCACTCACCTATCTGAACCAATTGCGTTCGTTGTCCGTCGAGTGAGCCGACTCGCACCACTGTGTCGGTGAATAGCGACGAACCGGACGCAACCAGAACAGTTCCCGGATATCACGCGAGCGGCGACCGGCCCGCAACTACCCTGTTCCCGGTGACCGACTCCGACCTTGGTTGCCCCGAAGCCCACCGGGACGATCGGCTCCGGTTGTTTTCCTTCGCCACTGCCGAACGTCGAGCCGACTATCTCCGGGTGTTACGCGCATTCGACAGCGCGCGAGTGGCTTATTCGGTGTTGCTCCATGCCGATGATGTCGCCGAATGGCTCATGCGCACGGCGAGCCGAGCGGCAGCGCCATGCCTGACCGCTGCCGAGATCGGGCCGCTACTCGATCAGCTGCACCAATGGGGTGTGCTGGAACGCAGTTACGACGGAACCCGCGCCGCGACATTGATCGAGTATCGTAATCGGCACTACGTATATCAGTTCTCTCAGGCGGGATTCCAGGCCTACCACGCGGTCACCGGGGTACTCAGCGCCCGTATCCAAGAAGCCTCGCTGTCGCGCCTGGTGCTACCCGAATTACTGGCCGATCTACACACCCTGGCCGAGGCCAACCGGGCAGGCGACGCCGCACGCGTCTATCGCACGCTGCGTCGCCTCGATACTGCGCTCTCCGAGCTGGCCGCCCGCGCCGCGCATTTCTATCTCGGGCTCGGCAATCTGGTGCGCACTAACGAGATCACTCCGGAATCGTTCCTCGCGTACAAGGACGCACTCCTGGCGCATATGCGGGAGTTCAGCCTCGACCTGGCCCGGTTCACGCCACGGCTGGCGACCGCTGTCTCAGCCATCGAACAGACCGGCGTCGGAGAACTGATCACCCGAGCAGCACAGTGCGACGAACGAGTGCTGCTGAGTATGGCCGAACGCCAGTCGGATTGGCAGGCCAGGTGGGATGGGCTACGAGGCTGGTTCATCGCGTCCGGTGGTACCGATGCGACAGGGGGCACAGAGGCCGAGCGGCTACGCGAGGCCACCATGAGTGCCATCGCCGCAGTCCTGTCGCTGCTGCGGCGAGTCACCGAAGCACGCCGCGGTGGCGTGAGCCGGGAATCAGCACTGCGACATCTGGCCGGCTGGTTCATCGCGGCGCCGACCGCGGACAGCGCCCACGCACTGTTCGACGCGGTATTCGGTTTGGGCGCACCGCGGCATCTGGCACAGACACACCCGGATGCCGACGTGATCCCGGTAACCCGATCCTGGTGGAAAGCACCGCCATTGGCAATCTCACGTACGCTTGCCGAGACCGGGCGCCCGCCGTCCGCTGGTGTGCCCGCCCGCATCCAGCGCAACGACGCGAGTATCCATCGCCTGCGTGTGGCACAACTGAACGCACAGCGGGCCCGCGCCGAGGCCGCGGCGGCACTGGGGACCGGCGGCCTGTATCAGCGTGTTCTGGATGAACGAGAAACCGAGGTGCTACTACGGCTGCTGAACGTCACGTCCACCGCGTGGGTTCCGATACGCGGCCGGGCAGGTGGGGCTACCGGTTCCGACAGTGGCGTCACCCTGACAGTGTCCGAGCACTCCGGTTCGACCGTCGTGCGCACCGCGACCGGATCGCTACACGTGAACAACCGGGTACTCGAGATCGAGCCGACGAGCCGGACACGAACTCATCCGCGAGGGGAGCGCGGCTGATGCACGCCCGCACAATCGATGCACTCACACTGGACAACTATCAGCGCGCCGCTCGGATCGTCCTGGTCCATCATCTTGTAACCCGTACCTATCCGGACCGGGTCGCACTGCCACTGGTTCGCCGCTGGGCGGTCGAGTTGCGCGAGGATCTCGCCGACTTGTTCGGCTACCGGCTCGAAGTCACCGAGACCACCGCGCGGGTATTCCCGGCATTGGACCGGCTAGAGGCGAGCAGGCCCGCCCGCACTGCGGCCGAGCGTATTTTCGACCGCCGCCGCTATGCCTACCTCGCTGTGGCTCTCGCCGCGCTCGGCCGGGCCGGTGATCAGATCACCTTGTCCGAGCTGGCCGATCAGGTCGCCGCGTATGCGGGCCGGGTGGACGGACTAGCTCTGTCGATCGACCGCGGCGCCGACCGGGACGCGTTCGTCGACGTGGTCGGCTGGCTGACTATACGGGGTGCGCTCACCGTGGCCGACGGCGACGCGGGTGGCTGGGCCAGTGATCCAGAAACTGGTGAAGCACTCTACGACATCGACCGACCGGTGGTCTTAGCGCTGTTCCGCCCTCCGCGTGCACTGCAGCAGCTCCACAGCGTGCGGGGATTGCTCACCGAAGTGGCGGCGACCACGGGTACGGACGAGCCTGTCCCCGGCGCCGCCGATATCACCCGACGAATCCGTAGAGCGCTGGTCGAACAGCCAGTGGTGTATCTCGACACGGTGACACCCGAAGAGTGTCACATACTCGCGCAGGACCGGATCATCACGGATGTCGAGCTGTTCACCGGACTGCGCGCCGAGCGAAGGGCCGAAGGCATCGCGCTGATCGACACCACTGGACGGATGTCGGACATCCGTTTCCCCGGAACCGGAACACTCGCCCAAGTCGCCCTGTTGCTGGTGGGTGAGATCGCCGCCCGCGTACTGGACAGCGACAATCCGCTGCCGCGGCGCGCCGAACCTCCCAACCCAGGCGTGGCGCTGGCCGAGCGACTCGACGCGGCCATCCCCGAATCGACCTTGTTCGCCCCACTGCCCGAGCTGCGGTCGATGGACGCGCTCGACGACGAACTCACCACATCTGCCCGCGGACTCGAGCCTTCCGATGAGACAGAGGCGGCCGACTATCCGCTCCTCGACACCATCTGGCTGCGCGAAACAGTACGGGCCCTCACCGACCGCTACGGCACCACCTTCGCCGCACGGTGGCAAGTCGACGTCGCCTGCCTCACCACGGAATCGGTGGCGCTGTTGGAGCGGCTGCGGCTGGTCCGAGTCGTCGATGACGGGCTGCTCGCACTGCCCGCGTTGGCCCGCTACCGCGACGCGGTCGTGACAGTCCGCACGAAACGGGCCGCGGAACTGTTCGTTACCGCGGCCGATACCTATGAACCCGACGACAGCGGCAGGGAAGGGGATTGAGGGATGTCGCTCATTCACGGCGGAGTGCGGTTCGTCCCCACCCGGGCCGGAATCATCAACCTCTGGGATTATCGCGACCAGGAATTCTGTTTCGCGGACGGCAGACTGGTCCTGCGCGGGCCGAACGGCTCAGGCAAGACCAAGGCACTGGAAGTGCTGTTCCCCTTCGTCCTGGACGGACGGATCGAACCACGCAGACTCAACCCGTTCGCAGGCGAGGAACGCACGATGAAGTCCAACCTGCTCTACCGCAAACAGGACTCTGCCTACTCTTATATCTGGATGGAATTCGCGCGCGGCCACTGGGACGACCCCGAGGTGGTCACCGTCGGTATCGGTATGCGCGCCACCCGAACCTCGGACAAGGTGACCCGCTGGTACTTCGTCGCCGACGGCCGGGTCGGCGTGGACTTCTCGCTGATCGGTCCGGACGACCGACCGTTCACCCGCAGACAGCTCGCCGAACAGATCGGTACCGACTCCATCGTCGATCGGCCGGTGGACTACCGCAATGCCGTCGACGCGAGGATGTTCGGGCTCGGCGCGCAGCGCTACGATCAGCTGATCACCCTGATCCTCACCCTGCGCCGCCCACAGTTGGCCAAGCATCTGGACCCGCGCGGCCTGTCCCAGGCGCTCACCGACGGTCTGCGTCCGCTCGATGAGCAGCTGATCCTCGACGCCGCCCGTTCCTTCAGCGATATGGAGGAAGTCGGCCGCACTCTGGAAGGATTGGCGCACGCCGATACCGCGACCAAAGCGTTCGTCGCGATATACCGAAAATACCTTGCCGTCCAGGCGAAAACGGACGTCGAGCAGGTGCGCGGTCGGCTCGACGCAGTCACGCACGCGAGTACCGGGCTGTTCGCCGCGACGGCATTGCGCGAGCGCAGGGAGACCGAGCGTGCCGCCGCCGAAGCCCGCGCGGAAGATGCCGACCGCGCCTATGAACAGGCCCTCGCCGACCGAGAGAATCTGCGTCGTTCCAGCGCCTATGAAGATAAACAACAACTCGACGACTTGACTGATGCCGTGCGACGCCTACGACTCTCAGCGGAAGTGCACGCCGATAAGGCGACCAAGGCATTCCAGATGCTCGAACACCGTACGCGCGAAGCCGAACACGCGCGTACCGCGCTCCATACCGCCACAGCCGCACTCGCCGAAGGCGAGATCGACCTGTGTGCCGCCGCCGAGGAGGCGGGCATCGTGTGGTCACCACTGCCCGAGACCATACGGACCGAAGAACTCACCATCACCATGTACAGCCACGCCGAGGAGCGCGACGCCGACGTACGCGCCGTGCGGAATGCGTTGGCAGCGGTGGACGCCACCGCCGATAAGCGTACCGGGGCCGAGCAGCTCGCCGAGCGCGCCCGTGCCCAGCGCGACGCGACCTCCGCCGAAGTCGCACATGCCGAGACAGGAGTTGCGGTGGCTCGTGCTATCGCAACTCATGCGGTACAGGCCTGGTGGGACGAACACCACGAGGTCTACACCTCGCTCGGCGACGATCTGTTCGATGCGCTGAACGCCGCTGTGGCCGAAGCTGGTTCGGATGCGGCTACCGTCGCCGAAGTGCTGGCCGAACGAACCGAACCCTTGTTGGAGTCGCTGCGTACCCGCCGCCAAGAGGCACGCGCACGGATCGCGACAGCAGCCGCTCGCAGCGCCGAGCTGACCGCCGAACACGAGCGAATCGCCGCCGAGCACGACGACGCGCCACCAGTCGGCGCCGCTCGGTCCGGCCGGACCGGAACGCAGCCTGGCGGCGCGCTGTGGCGCCTGGTGCGCTTCGCCGACAAGGTACCGCCCGAGACTGCGGCGGATATCGAGGCGGCACTGGAAGCGGCGAATCTGCTCGACGGCTGGGTCTGTCCGGAAAGCGAGCTGCCCACAGACTACGAATCGGAGCAATTCCTGATACCGCTGCCTGCCGAGGACCGGCCGACCGGCCGTACTCTTGCCGACGTGCTCATCGTAGAGGACGATTCGGATACGCTCACCGTGCCCAGAAACACCGTGGCGGACTTGCTCGATTCCATCGCCTTGCAGGAGAACGCGGAAACACAGAGCAGCGCGGTGAGCATCGAGGCAGGCGCATTCCGCCAGGGGATCCAGCTGGGCAGACACCGGAAAGCCGCTGCGGAATTCATCGGCGCGACCGCGCGGGCCAGGCGGCGCGAGAACCGCATGACCGACCTGACCGCTGCCCTCGCGGCCGCGAACGACGATCAGCGCGCCGCCGAACAGCACGAAGCTGACTTCTCCGCCGAACTCGCGCGCATCGGCGCCGCCGCCAGAACCCTGCCGCGCTCCAGCGAAATCACCACCGCACTGCGTTCGGTAGCCGAGGCCGCGGGGATGATGCGTTCTCGTTCCGAGGCCTGCGCACATGCCGAACACGATCTGGACCGAGCTGTCGCGGAACTGTCCGCAACAGAAAAGAAACTGCGGGAGACCGCCACGGCGCACCGTACTCCTCGCACCCACCATGAACTCGATGCTCTCGCCGCTGCCATCCGGCATTTCGAGAACATCGGCGGTGTCCTGCTGCGGCTGCGCGGCGAGCACAGGTTCGAGCACGACCGCGCACGGGAGAGCGAGAACCGCCTCGCCGAAGCCGCCGACCTTGCCGAAATATTCGCCGAAGAGGCGGCGTCCGCGCAATCCAGCTATCAGGAACAGGTACGTAAGCTGGAGATTTTACAGGCGGCGATCGGCGCGAGCGCGACCGACATCGAGCGTGATTCAGCGCAGGCCGGACAGCGGATCGAGACGACAAGAGCAGAGCGAAAAACCGCGCGAAAAGCCGCCGACGCGGCCATCGAAGCAGTCGGCGACGCCGAGGCCGCCTACCGGGCCGCGTATGAATCGCTTGCCACCACGCTCGCCGAAGTGCGCACCGCGGTACAAGCCCTCGCGCCGTATGCCCAGCCGGATCTGCTCACATTGCTCGACGCGCCCACGGATCAACGCTGGCCCAGCAGCGACGCCGCATGGTCGACGCCGGAACAGCTGCTGCATCGAATCGCGACGGCCGGGCCGCATCGACAGCCGCGGGTGCTGCCCGACGAGGTCGCTGCCCTGTTCGACAGCCTCACCGCCGCGACTGCCGCGGTGCGCACGAGCGAGGCGGCTCGAAAGTCGACGCGCAGCGCCATTACCGCGGCGCTGCAGAAGTTCGACGCCGCGCTCGCCGGTTGCGGCCATGACTACCGGCTGCAGTGGGACGCGGCCGACGGACTCACCGTCGTTCGCGTACACGACGAACACGGCTTCCTGCCCCTGGCCGATTTCGCCGCCCGCGTCGACGCCGCACGCCGGGACCAGGAGTTGCTGCTCACCGATGCCGAGCGGCGCATTCTGGAGGATGCGCTGCTGACCGGCCTGGCCCAGCAGATCCACGAACGCACCAGCGATGCTCGCGAGCTCATCGCCCGGATGGGCGCGGAGATGAAGCGACGACGGATGTCCTCGGGCAATACCATCGGGGTGCACTGGGTGCTCGCCGAGAATCTGTCCGACCCGGCACGGGCGGTATGCAAACTCATCGACCGCGATATATCGACACTGACCACGGAAGATCTGGCGAAGATCCGGGCACATTTCGCCTGCGAGATCCGCACGGCCCGGGCCGCGCACCCGGAACGCTCCTACCCCGAGATCATCGCGGCCACACTCGATTATCGGTCCTGGCGAGTGTTCTCCTTCACTCTGATCACCACCGACGGCAGCGAAGACCGGCTCACCGTGGCCCGGCACAGCGCACTATCCGGCGGCGAACAATCGGTATCGCTGCACCTGCCCCTGTTCGCCGCGGCGCATGTCATGCTCGATTCGGCCGACCCGCAGGCTCCGCGCCTGCTCGCACTGGACGAGGCTTTCGCAGGCGTCGATGACAACGGCCGCAGTGAACTACTCGGGCTGAGCGTGCAATTCGATCTCGACCTGTTCATGACCGGCTACGACCTGTGGATCACCTATCCGCATGTCCCGGTCTGCGCGCACTACGATCTGGCGCACTCGGTGGCGGAGCACACCGTCAGCGCGACGCTACTGGTGTGGGATAGTGGCGACATACTCGCCGGATACGACGGCATCGCGCTGACCGCCGCACTCGGTTCGCCCGATCGCCGCCGGGTACCCGACGTGCTCGAAGACGGACTCGAACTCTTATCGGTGCCGTGAACTGGCCGCGATCCTGTGATTGACTGGGCGGCGTGCGACTTGGTGATGTGAGAACCTCCCTGATGGCCGGATTCGCCGGACAACTCGCTCTCCCGAGCGGGAAACCGGGCTTGGCTGTGATGAGGCTGCTCAATCTGGCGAATCGCAAGCTGATGGATGGTTGTGTCGAAGCGGTCGATGCCCGACCGGGCGATTCGGTAGCAGATATCGGTTTCGGTGGTGGTCATGGTCTACGAGTACTGCTCGCGCAGGTCGGATCGGCGGGGACCGTCTACGGTATAGATCCTTCCGAAGCCGCGATCAGTCAGGCGCGAAGGGTGTTTCGGAGCAAGGTCCGAGCTGGACGGCTGAAGTTGCATCGCACCTCCATGGACTCGCTGCCTATCTCGGACAAGAGCCTTGCCGGGGTCGTCACCGTGAACACGGTCTACTACATCGAAGATGAACCCCTCACCATGTCTTTGGCCGAAGTAGCCCGTGTGCTGAAGCCTGGTGGTCGGCTGGTCGTTGGGGCAGCTGATCCCGCTTACCAGGCCAGTTTGCCGTTCCGGGACGGCATGATCAGCCGTTCGCCGGAGCAGATTTGCGTATTCCTGGAATCCGCGGGTTTCTCGGTCACCGACCATCGCCGCATCGGCACCAGCGACCGTGCGTTCCACGTCTATACAGGCACCAGGTAAAGGCGGAATCAGTCTGCCGCCACCCCCATCTCCAGCGGGCTTGCAGGAGCGATGCCAGTCAGTCACCCACCCGAGCAGTATCCATCCACCGCTCATCGGTTCAGACCTCCGCTACCCCGAAGCTCCACGCGGCGACAGACAACCTCACATATCTCGGCATCCCATGACACCCTGTGGACAACAGTCAGCGAATTCCACAGAAAACAGAGATATTTCACATGTTAGCTATCGGATATATCCGATATGTACGCAATTGCCTTCACGTGGCTACCGTTTCGCTCACACGGAAGACGCGCTGTTCACAATTTCATTCCAGTGCTGTGGATCACACGATGCCACTATGACTATCACTGATGTGGATTTTCACATTTCGTTCCCCAGTATGTGCAGAGCCGCTGTGGCAGGCGCCGGCGTGACGGCGATACCCCCGGCGATCGAGGTGACACCACCATGTCCGCGGCGTGTCGCAGAACAGGCCGGTCGCCCGCTCAGACGCGTTCTTTGGAGCGGGTGCGCACACGCAACGCGATCGGCTTCTGCGTCTCGGCGAAGAAGTCGTTGCCCTTGTCGTCGACAACGATAAACGCGGGGAAATCTTCGACCTCGATCTTCCATACCGCTTCCATACCCAGTTCCTGGTACTCCAGCACCTCAACCGATTTGATGCAGTCGAGTGCCAGCCGCGCGGCGGGGCCACCGATGGAGCCGAGGTAGAAGCCACCGTGTTCTTTGCACGCCTTGGTCACCTGCACGGATCGATTTCCCTTGGCGAGCATGACGAATGAACCACCCGCGGCCTGGAACTGGTCGACGTAGGAGTCCATCCGCCCCGCGGTGGTCGGGCCGAAGGAACCCGATGCGTAGCCTTCTGGCGTCTTGGCCGGCCCGGCATAGTAGACGGCCATATCACGCAGGTAGTCCGGCATCGACTCCCCCGCGTCGAGCCGCTCCTTGATCTTGGCATGCGCGATATCGCGCGCGACCACCAGCGGTCCGGTCAGCGAAAGCCGGGTCTTCACCGGATATTTCGACAGTTCGGCGCGAATCTCGTCCATCGGCCGGTTCAAATCGATGCGCACGACGTCACCGCCGAGGATGGCGTCGGTCTGCTCGGGCAGGTACTGCGCTGGCTCCCGCTCGAGCTGTTCCAGGAATACGCCCTCAGCAGTGATCTTGGCCAGCGCCTGCCGGTCCGCAGAGCAGGATACCGCGATGGCCACCGGACAGCTGGCGCCGTGTCGCGGCAGCCGCACAACGCGCACATCATGGCAGAAGTACTTACCGCCGAATTGCGCACCGATGCCGAAGGACTGAGTCAGCTTGAAGACCTCTTCCTCCAGTTCTAGGTCGCGGAAACCGTGCGCGGACGGCGAGCCCTCGGCGGGCAGGTTGTCCAGATAATGCGCGGAAGCATATTTCGCCGTTTTCAAGGCGAATTCGGCACTGGTACCGCCGATGACCACCGCGAGGTGGTACGGCGGGCAGGCCGCAGTACCGAGTGAGCGAATCTTCTCGTCCAGGAATTCCAGCATCCGTGTGGGATTCAGGATGGCTTTCGTTTCCTGATACAGGAACGACTTGTTCGCCGAACCGCCGCCTTTGGCCATGAACAGGAACTTGTAGGTGGGGTGAGCCGAATCGCCTGCGGTGGAGTAGAGTTCGACCTGAGCGGGCAGGTTGGAACCGGTGTTCTTCTCCTCCCACATGGTGATCGGCGCCAGCTGCGAGTACCGCAGGTTCAACTTGGTATAGGCGTCGAATACACCCCTACTGATCCATTCCGCGTCATCGGCGCCAGTGAGGACCCCCTCGGACTTCTTGCCCATGACAATCGCGGTACCGGTGTCCTGACACATCGGCAGAATGCCACCCGCGGAGATATTGACGTTCTTGAGCAGATCCAGCGCGACGAAGCGGTCGTTCGCGCTGGACTCCGGGTCGTCGATGATTTTGCGCAGCTGCCGCAGATGCGCGGGACGCAGGAAGTGGCTGATGTCGTGCATCGCGGTTTCGGTGAGCAACCGGAGCGCCTCGGGCTCGACCTGCAGGAATGTACGCCCGTTGCGCTCGAAGGTACTGACGCCCTCGGTGGTGAGCAACCGATAGGGGGTGTCGTCCGCGCCGATCGGCAACAGGTCTGAATAGCGGAAGTCCGGCGCGGTCACCAGTCACACTCCTTCGGGTGGGCCCGGACACGACGAACGGTCGGGCTGGTCACGAGCACAGCGAGCCTAGCCATCGACCGACACCCCACAGCTGGTTAGGCAACCCTAATTAAAAGGATGCGATCGAAAAGATTGCAATTTCAACTGAATGATGGTACCTGTCTCTCTAAAAACAATATGTGGGTGGCCGCTCGCCCGGCCACGTGTAGCGCTCGTCGCACATCATGCGGAACGATATGCGTGCGGCAGAATGTGGAGCATCCCCGTGACCGATCCCGCTCGGCTCGACGACCTCGAGCGGCACACCTGGTTGGGTTTCGTGCGTACCCGTGACCTCATCGCCGCGGCGGTCGGGCGGGATTCCGTCAGGGACTCCAACCTCACCCATATCGAATACTCGGTCCTGGCCCATCTGGCGGAGGCTCCGGACCATCAACTCGGCTTCGCCGCATTGGCGACCGAACTCGAATGGTCCCAGAGCAGACTCTCCCACCAGGTCACTCGGATGCAACGGCGTGGGCTGGTCACGCGGGAGCCGATCCCCGGCGATGCTCGCCGCACCGCGGCACGGCTCACCCCACGCGGCGCCGAGGTACTGGCCAGCGCTGTACCCGCGTATGTGCAGAGCGTGCGCAAGCATATGATCGATATCCTCGATCGCAAGCAATTGGCCGCGCTGGCCGATATCTACGACACACTGCTCGCGCACCACCGGGATACGCGGCCGAAAATCGAGCGCTCAAGTAGGCGTGGACATCGTCCTGGCCGTGCGCTGGGCCACCGCAACCGATTCTGATACGCCGAGCGCCCGTTCGAACCCAGCCCGCATCACCACATCCGACCGGTCCACCTCGGTGATGCGCGTTCTGCGCAAACCCAGCAGAGCCGAGTCGATACCGCCGCGCAGAATGTCGAGCACATTCTCCACCCCGGCCTGCCCGTTCGCGGCCAGGCCCCACAGGTAAGCCCGTCCGATCAGCACTGCTTTCGCACCCAACGCCACTGCCTTGACCACATCACTGCCGCGCCGGATGCCACCGTCGAGCAGCACCTCGACCTGAGTGCCCACCGCATCGGCGAGCACCGGTAGCGCGCGGATCGCGGCCGGAGTGCCGTCGAGGTTGTTCCCGCCGTGGTTGGACACCGATATCGCCGTCACCCCCGCGTCGACCGCGCGCAACGCGTCGTCGACCCGGATAATCCCTTTCAGCAGCACCGGGCCGTCCCACTGCTGGCAGATCCAGTGCACATCCGCCCAGTCCGGGGCGGGCGTACCCATCCACTCACCGTAGGCGGCGAAGAAACCCGGAGCTGGACCAGCGCCGACCGCCATATTCGGCGCGGTCAGATCCGGAAAACGACCCGAGCGCACGTAAGTGGCCAGCCAGCGCGGCCGCGCCAGCGTCTGTGGTGCGAACTTCAGCATGGTCCGCAGATCGAGCTTCTCCGGGATAGCCGGGCTGCCCCAGTCCCGTCCGTGCGAGAACGACCAGTCCAGGGTCAGGATCAAACCGACCGCGCCCGCTTCCTTGGCACGCCGCATCCGCCGCAGAATCTCGTCCTTACCACCAGACCAATACAACTGGAAGAACGTAGCCGGATTAGCCGCGATCACCTCTTCGATCGGCTTGCTGGCGAACGAACTCAGGCCCATCGCGATACCACGCGCGGCCGCGGCCCTGGCAACGGCGACCTCACCGTCCGGATGCACCGCCTGCACTCCGGTCGGCGAGATCAACACCGGCATGGAAATCTTCTGCCCCAGCACAGTCGTCGATTGATCCCGCTCGCCGATCGGGCCCGCGACATGTGGTGCGAAACCCAGTTCCGTGAACGCCTGCTGATTGTCCTCGATAGTCTGACCACGCTCAGAGCCTGCGATCAACGCACCGTATACCGATCTCGGCAACCGCTTCTTCGCCCGCCGTTGCGCTTCGGCAACGGTCTCGAACCACGGATTCATGTTCCGGTCCTTTCCAGAGAACTCTCCGGCCACCAGAGCCGGGTTCGGTCGAGTAGATCAGCGCTCAGCTGATCGAGCAGGGTGGCGCCTTCTGCGGCGGTCGCGCCCGCCGGGTCGCCGAGCACTCCATTGGCGCTCACCGCGCGCACTCCCCCGGCACGCAGCCGCGGCAGCAGTTCGGCCAGCGAGCGAGTGTTCCCGGCTTCCGCCCGGTCGCCGCGCACCCGATCCGGCGCCAACGCCAGCTGTAACCCGGTCTCCGACCGCCCTGCGTGTGGGTCGCCATCGAAACGCGGTAGGTGGAGGCGCACGTCGCGGGATTCGGCACGCAGCAGATCCCGCGCCCGACGCAACGGTTCGATATTGCCGCCGTGCCAGTTCACGAGCAGAATCCGCTCGAAGGTATCGGTCGCCGACCGGCAAAGCTCGACCACCAGCAGTTCCAGCGCAGCCTGCCCGATCGACAAAGTGCCGGGAAAGCCGGCGTGCTCACCACTGGCACCGTACGAAATCGCTGGTGCGACCAACACATCGGCACGGTCGGCGGCCAGCCTGGCGCACAGCGCCGCTGCGACGTCGGTGTCGGTGGACAGCGGCAGATGCGGACCGTGCTGCTCGGTCGCCCCGATCGCGACGGCGAGGATCGCGTCCGCGGCGGCACGCTCGCCCGCTTCGGGCCAGGTGAGATCCGCCAACATGTCGCGAGATTATCGTCAGTCACTGACATAATCAAGGGTCGTGATGGCCGAGCAAAATCAGACGACGCGAAAGAGCCGGACCATGCGCGGCCGCCCGCGCGGCACCACCAAGCGCGAACTCGAACTGATCGCCATGCGGTTGTTCACTGAACAAGGTTTCGATGAGACGACCGTCGAGCAGATCGCCGCAGCCGCGGGCATCAGCGGGCGCACCTTCTTCCGCTACTTCCCCACCAAGGCGGAAGTGCTCTGGTACCAGTTCGACGACGAGATCGCAGCGCTGCGTACGTCCTTCGCTACCGTTGCCGACGATATCCCGATGATGACCGCTGTACGCCGAGTCGTGGTCAACGCCAATCGGTATCGCGCCGAGGACGTACCCGAACTGCGCACCAGGATGCACCTGGTGGCCACGGTGCCCGCGCTGGCCGCTACCGCGGGCGCGCATTACGACGCGTGGGAACGTACAGTGAGCGCGTTCGCCGCACAGCGGCTCGGCGAACCAGAGGACGGACTCCTGCCCCTCGCTGTCGGACGGACCACACTCGCGGCGGCCCGAGCCGCATTCGACGCCTGGCTGACGCGCGCCGACACAGACCTCACGGTATATCTGGACGAGGCGCTCGCCGCGCTGGCACGCGGGTTCGCCATCGTACGGTGAGGCCACGACCGGCAGCCAACCGGCAGGTTTGGTCTGCGGCTCGGATGGGGTATGACTAGGCTCGGAATCGGCGAGCCGCCGAATGCACGAAAATCCCGACTCAACAGTCGAAAGGGGCAGGAGTTTCCATGTCCGAGGTGTCCATGAGCCTTTCGGCGGATTCCCTGACCGCGGGACCGGTCGACAACCTGCTCCCGCAACTGGTCGAACACCTGCGCCAGAACCGCACCGCCCTGCGTGAGGAATGGGCCAGACGCATCACAGACGCCCGATTGCTGACCGCGATGACCCCGGAAGAGATCTTCTCCGAAGCGACCTCCGTCTACGACAATTACGTGGAGGTGCTCGAAACCGGTAGCGTCGAGGCCCTACAGGCATACGCGCGAGACCTGTCCGAACGCATTATTCCCCGCGGGGTCGAGACCGATGAAGTACTGGGGATAGTTCTGCTGTTGCGTGACGTGTTGGCCCGCTCGCTGTTCGAGAAGTATCAGGCCGACTTCGAACTGCTCAATGCCGTGCTCGACGCCTACGAACCGGCTGCCAATCGCATCGCCAATACGGTAGGCGTCTCCTTCGTCCAGGAGCGCGAGCGCGTCATCCGCCAGCAGCAGGAAGCCATACGCGAGCTGTCCACGCCGGTACTGCAAGTGCGAGAGCAGCTGTTGATCCTGCCCATCATCGGCGTGCTGGACAGCCAGCGCGCACGCCAGCTCACCGAACAGCTACTGCGGGCCATCCGAGCCAACCGCGCGAAGGTGGTCGTCATCGATATCACCGGTGTACCCGCGATCGACTCCACGGTCGCCAATCACCTGGTACAGACCGTCGACGCATCCGGTCTGATGGGCGCCAACGTGATCATCACCGGTCTGTCCTCGGAGATCGCGCTGACTCTGGTCACCATCGGTCTGGATCTGTCGAAGATGAACGCGGTGGGCGACCTGCAGGGCGGCATCGAGGAAGCCGAGCGCCTGCTGGGCTACGAGGTCTCGCGCGTCACTGAACGGGCCACCGAACGCGACGGCCGCTGATCAGGCGGGCACATGCCGGTTCCGATTCTCAAACAGGGGACGTACCTCATCGCGTCGGTGCAGTCCGCGCTGACCGACGCCGATACCGAGCGGCTACAGGAAGACCTGATGAAACAGGTCAGCAGGTATCGCGCGCACGGCATCATTGTAGATGTCACCGCGATCGATGTGATGGATTCGTTCGCCGCGAGATCCTTGCGCACCATCGCGCATATGACGCAGCTGCGCGGCGCCGAAACGGTGATCGTCGGCCTGCAACCAGAAGTCGCGTTCGCCATGGTGCAGCTCGGCCTCACTTTCGAGGACATGCATACCGCGCTCGATCTGGAAGAGGGGCTCGCCTGGTTGAACAGAAAGGCCCTAGCCCGTCATCAGCGAGATGGTCGTGACAGTGGCCGCTGAGAATGTGGTGATCGCGGTCAGAGTGTCGGGTGACATCGTGATCGCACGTCAGGCCGGACGTGAACTGGCAGCCAAGCTCGGATTCACCCTGACCGACCGAACGATGATCTCCACAGCGATCTCCGAGATAGCCCGCAACATCACCAGTTACGCGGGCAGCGGCGAAATCCGTTTGCTGGTCGCAGACCGAGAGGGGCGGCAAGCACTGATCGTACAGGCCGAGGACCAGGGGCCGGGCATCCATGACATCGCCCGCGCGCTGGAGGACGGCTACTCCACCGGACGTGGTCTCGGACTCGGCCTCCCCGGAGCCCGACGGCTGATGGACCGACTCACTATCGAATCGACGCCGGGACGCGGCACTCGGGTGGAAATGTGGAAGTGGGTGCCCGATGGTGCATGAGGACGGATTCATCGGCCGGGTCGAGTGGGCGCTGGCAGGTCGCGCCCTGCCCGGCCAACAGGTTTCGGGTGACCGTGGCGTCGTCCTCGACGCCGGAGACGGCACAGTCCTTTTCGCCGTGCTGGACGGGCTCGGACACGGTGCCGCCGCTGCCGCCGCTGCCGAACGCGCCGCTCGGGTTCTTACGGAGAACCTCGCCGAACCGCTGGACGTGCTGATGGTTCTGTGTCACAGGGCACTGTCCGACACCCGTGGAGCGGCGATCTCGCTCGCCAGGTTCGGCACGGGCGACACGGTGCGCTGGCTTGGTGTCGGCAATATCGAATCCCAGGTGGTCACTGCGGGGCCTGCCGGTCCGATCGCGCACGCTACCATGCTGCTCACCGCGGGCATCGTCGGCTATCGCTTGCCGCCGAATCTGCAATCACAATCCATTCCGGTTCGCCCTGGCGACCTGCTGCTGATGACCACCGACGGCATCGTCGCCGAATCCGCCGCCGGAATAGATCTCGCCAAATCCACTGCCGAGATCACTGCCGAGATCCTGACCCGATACGCCAAGAGCACCGATGACGCACTCGTACTGGCCGCCCGACACCGCGGCAACACAGGGGCAAGCGCATGAGTGGTCAGGCTCGGAGGCGGCAGCGCAGCGTAACCACACAGAGCCCCACTCATGCGCAAGGCCGCATAGCATGAACGCGCTGCTGGCCGATTTCCTGGCCGACTACGCGGATGCATTACGGCGGCAACTGGATTCGCCCACTCAGGTCGGCCTCGCGGAAGGCTACGAACTGGGCAGGCGCGCACTGGTGGAGGGCATCAGCCTGCTCGACCTCACCGAAAACCACTTCCAAGTGGTACAGGACGCACAACAACAGCGGCACGGCATGATCTCCGCAGCGGGCGAATCCGACAGCCGCCTGCGCGAAGCCGCGCTGGAATTCCTGTTGCAGACTCTGGTCCCGCTGGATATCGCCACCCGCGGTTACCTCGACGGCACCCGCCGCTACGAGCAACAACGTTCGCGCGCCGATGATCTCGCCGGACGGGACGCGTTTCGCACCGCCCTCGTCGAATCACTGCAGGACGGCTTCTTCGTGGCCGACGCTCAAGGCACCATCATCGAGGTCAATACTGCTTTCGGCGCACTGACCGGCTACGGTGCCGACGGCATCCCCTATCCACTTCCGCATCCGTGGTCGAGCCCGGAGGGGCCGTACTACCCTGACCTCGGTACCGAGGCACAGCGTTTCGTCATTCCGATCCGGCATCGTGATGGGCGCGACGTATGGCTCGCGGTGAGCACCAGCGCACTGATCACACCTGAGGGGAACGAACGGATCTTCGTCGGTACCGTCCGTGACATCACTGCCGAACACGATGCGCAAGCACGCGATCAGGCCGCCTCCCGGCTCGCCACCGCAGTCGCCGCGGCGACCAGTGTGGTCGAGGTCCTCGCGGTCGGTCTCGATGAGCTACGGCGTACGGTAGGCGCGGAAACCGCCGTAGTAGCGGTGTGGCCCAGCCGCAATGCCGTACCCGAGGTGCATATCTCCGGCACAGGCTGTGTCACACCAGACGACACTACCCTGGACGACTGGTCACATGCGCTGCTGGAGCGCGGCAGGCGCAGGCCGCCGCGCAGCCTGCTGGCCATCCCGGAAGGGGCAAGCAGCTCCACTGGAATCGTCGCACCCCTCGGTGAGACCGGCGACGCCGCGATGTGGTTGCACTTCGCCGCGCCCCGTGCGATCAACGCTGTGGATTGGACGTTGTTCTCTCTGCTGATCGGACATCTGAGCCTCGCGGTCCAGCGGGCACGCAACTTCGACCAAGCACGGGCCACCTCGCTGACCCTGCAGCGCGCCATGCTCGGCCCGATCGAGCTGCCGCCGCGCTTCTCCGTGCATTACGAGCCCGCACTGCCACCGCTGGAGATCGGTGGTGACTGGTACGATGTGGCGCCGCTGCGCGATGGCACTATCGGTGTGGTCGTCGGTGATTGCGTTGGTCGAGGCCTGTCCGCGGCAGTAGTGATGGGCCAATTGCGGACCGCCGCCCGCGCATTGCTGCTTCGCGGTGCCGGGCCCGCGCAGTTGCTCGCCGAACTCGACACCGTCGCCGCGCGTATCCCCGGCGCGATGTGCACCACAGTGTGCGCCGCCATCCTCGATCCGGTGCGTGGGCTGGTCCGCTACAGCAGCGCGGGGCACATGCCGCCGATTCTCGCCGATGTCGGCTCAACCGGCCGGCTGCTCGAAGGCGGCCGTTCGGTCCCGCTGGCGACCTTCGAGCAGCTGCGCCGTCCCGAAGCCACCACAGCACTGCCCCCCGGCTCGACCTTGGTGCTGTTCACCGACGGCTTGGTCGAACAACGCGGCGTCGACATCGACGAAGGGTTCACCAAGATCGCCGCGGTGCTCGCCGGCACCTCGGGACGACTACCGCGCGAAGTAGCCGACGCGGTACTCTCCCGGCTTCGGCCCGTGGCCGGATACGACGACGACATAGCCATGGTGGTCTACCGCCAGCCGCCCCCGCCGCTACACATGGACGAACCCGCGCGTGCCGACGGACTCACGCTACTGCGACGCACCTTGCGGGGATGGCTGGCCGCGGCGGCAGTCCCGCACGACTTGGCGGCCGATCTGGTCGCCGCGGCCAACGAAGCGTGCAGCAACAGCATCGAGCATGCCTACCGCGGCGGCGACGCAGGCCGGGTCCAGTTGTCGGCCTCGTGCGACGACGACACCGTAGTGATCGCGGTTACCGATACCGGTGCCTGGAAGCCGCGCCCCGCCGACCCCGGCTATCGTGGCCGCGGTATCGAAATGATGCGCGCACTGACCGAGGAGTTGGACATCGACCACTTCGGACCGGGCACTACAGTGCGGATGTCGGTAACGCTGCCCGCGATCACCTTCCCGATGGCCAACCCGTTGCGGGGCACTAACCGACAGCTCTCCGGGTGACAGTCTGATCGTCGTACGGTCGTCAGGATATCGGCAGACAACCACGCCTCCGGAGCCATTAGTGCGCACGGCTTCGTCAGGCCTCGAGCTGCTCGCGTGCCAGCGCACGGTCACGCTGCCTTTCGAATCTCGGGATCTTGACTCGCTCGAGATCTTCGAGGAAGGCGGCCAAGCGTTCCCTGACCCGTTCACCACGCGCACCGAAGTCGTTCCGGTCGAAGATGTTCCACTGCCGCAGTACCGGCAGCACTACTTCCTCCAGATGCTGGCGTAGGTCGTAGACACCGTGCTTGGCCATAAGCACACCATTGCGGCGGAACTCCGGCATACCCGCACCAGGCATTCGGAAGTTCTCCACGATCGTGTCGATGGCCTCGATGGCCTGATCCGGCGCTAGATCCAGTGCCGCGCCGCACATGGTCCGGTAGAAGATCATGTGGAGGTTCTCATCGGCGGCGATGCGTTGCAGCATCTGGTCGGCGACCGGATCGTCACACACTCTGCCGGTATTGCGATGGGTGACCCGGGTGGCCAATTCTTGGAAGCTGACGTACGCGACCGAATGCAGGAACCCCGCCCCGCTGTCCACCTCGGTCGCACCGATACCTGAAGCGAAGCCATTGGTCATATGGACCATGCGGGCTCGCTCAAGCGCGACCGGGTCGACACCGCGGCTGACGACCAGATAGTCGCGAATCACGGTACTGTGTTTCATTTCCTCTGCCGTCCAGCGACCGACCCAGGTCCCCCAGGCACCATCGCGAGAGAAATTCTCCGAGATCTCCCGGTGGTAGGAGGGAAGATTGTCTTCGGTGAGCAGATTGGTGATCATCGCTGCCTTCGCGACCTCGGACAGCTGAGATTGTTCCGGATTCCAATCGACCCCGCCGAGCATGGCGAAGTTGCGCCCGCGCTCCCATGGGATGTAGTCGTGCGGATGCCAGTCCTTGGCCAAGGCAAGATGTCGGTTCACGCTGGTCTCGGCGGCCGGCTCGAGTTCGATCAGAAGTTCACGCTGGGTCAGATCACGCGCCAACGGTGTCACCTACCTTTCATTTTCGACGAATCGGATATCAGTGACGAGGTCGGGATCGATCATGAAACCACCTGTGGATGGCCGAGAGCGCTCTCCCCGGCAGGGGCAGGAGCCACGAGAGTGAGATTCCCGTCATAGCGTCGTAGCAGCAATCGCCCACGCTTATTGCTTGGGTCGGTGAAGAACAGGAACGGCAGACCATATCGGCACAGCCGGGTCGCGGCCTCGCTTTCAGTCAGACAGTGCGTGGGATGCGGGTTCATCGCCAGCGGCACCGCAGCCGCACACCGCGGCGGCTGCTTCAGGTGCTGTCGCGTCAACCGCACCCCGAGCGGACCACCCCAGTAGACAACAGCGTCCTCGCCGGTCTCGTCGTCGGTGAACAGGTGCGCGTCGTAGTCCATCGCATCCATCACCTGTGTCGCCGCGACCGCAGTACCGGCCAGAAGCTCGCATTCCTTGCGGCGAACAATCGGTCGCGTAGCGGTAACCCAGGCCAGGGCCGGTCGTGTGGGATCGGGCCACTGCCTGGTGCCTGGTTCGGCACCGAGCCGAGTGACCATCCGGTCGAGCCGATCGGCGACGAGCGACGCGATGAATCGGTACGGACTCGCGACTTGGACTCGCATCGGCATGTCTCGGTATCCGATATTCACCTGGGCCAGCACCAGCCCTTCTACATCCGGCGAACCGGTGAGTCGGATCCGGGTCGGGTCACCGATCCGATGGCATCGCATCACCCCTTCGATCGACCTCATGGTGGCGGCGATCTCGGTCGAGCCGACCGATCCGGTAGCCCGCACAGTCACTGCTTGCCGGATCTGCGCCGACCATGATGCCGACCATGATTCGGAATACCTCACCCCGCACCGACCCGCTTTCCGCTCTGGTGATCATCAAGAGGACCCCGGCGAATATTCCCGTAGCGGCATACCGCTGAGTAGAGCCGAAAGTCCCCGCACCCGATGACCAGCGAAACGGACACGACGAGCGACGTGGTTCACCCGATCCGACGGCAGCTCTGGGAAACAGCCGCAGGGGATGTAGCTTCGCCGGCTCGACAGTGTATGCGGCTATGAACACTCTGAGGTTGCGGATTCGCTGCTATTTGTGTGTTGTGGTGAAGTGACCAACTCTTCCGGAGACGCGTACCCTCTCGCGGACACGATGACCACTACCGTCGTGACGCACGACGACACAACGGTAGTGACCGTAGCAGGCGAGATCGATCTGGCGACGGCCCCGGCGCTGGAGAATGCGATCGACACTGTTCTCAGCGGCAAACCCAAGGCCTTGATCATCGACCTCAGCGCGGTCAGCTTCCTCGCCTCAGCGGGCATGGCGGCGCTCGTCGCCGTCCATCAGCGGGCAGGCGCTACGACAGCGATCGCCATCGTCGCCGAGGGCCCGGCGACCAGCCGCCAGTTGAAGATGACCAGCCTGGATCAGGTGTTCGCGCTACATTCCACCCTGGATGCCGCGCTCGCGGCATTCCGACAGCATTGACGTGCGGGGGTGGCTGTCGCTGCCGCATGACGCGGCAGCGACAGCTTCACACCAGTGCGCGCAACTGCTCGATCAATTTGACTCGCTCAGCGGCGGTGCCCGCCATCGGAACGACATTCAAGGTTGTGGCGCCGGCTTCCTTGAAGGCCGCGACCCGCTCTTTGACATAGCTTGCCGGGCCGATCAGAGAGATGTCGCGGGCCAGCTCGTCCGGGACTGCCTTGGCCGCGGCTTCTTTCTCTCCGGCGAGGTACAGTTCCTGGATACGGTCGGCCTCGCCGCCATAGCCGTACTTGGTAGCCAAAGTGTGATAGAAGTTCTTGCCCTTGGCGCCCATACCGCCGATGTAGAGCGCCAAGTGCGGCTTCACGAACTCCAGCAGTGGCTCGACGTTCTCCCCGATAGCCAGGGCAGGTCCCGCGTACACTTCCAGCTCACCGAGAGCAGGGTCGCGCTTGGTGAAGCCCGCGGCGAGTGAGTCGCCCCAGACCTGCCGTGCCTGCTCCGGCAGGAAGAAAATCGGCTGCCACCCCTCCGCGATCTCGGCCGCCAGCTCCACGTTCTTCGGGCCGAGCGCGGCCAACAGCACTGGTACGCGTTCGCGGACCGGGTGGTTGATCAGCTTCAGTGGTTTACCCAAGCCGGTGCCCTGCCCCGCCGGCAATGGGATCTGGTAATGCTTGCCTTGGTATTCCAGGCGCTCACGGCGCCATACTTTCCGACAGATCTCCACGAGCTCTCTGGTTCGTCCGATCGGCGCGTCATAGGGCACGCCGTGGAAACCTTCGATCACCTGCGGGCCCGATGCACCGAGGCCGAGCACGTACCGACCTTCGGAAACGAAATCCAGGCCTGCCGCGGTCATCGCAGTCAGGCTGGGGGTGCGCGTGTAGATCTGCAGGATGCCGGAGGCAAGCTGCAAACGTGTGGTCTTGGCTGCCAGGTAACCGAGTGCGCTCACCGCATCGAACGAGTAGGCCTCGGGTACGAACACAATGTCCAGGCCCGCTCGTTCGAGGTCGGCGACTTCAGCCGCCGCCTCCTTGAAACCGCCCGAGTAGTTGATGCTCAATCCGATCCGCATAGCAATCAACATAACGGCGGCTATCCGGTAGTTGCGCACCGGCCACACGAGAACACCCGGCAGGTTGTGGTCGCGATCGGACCAGCTGCTACACAAGGTAGCGTTTACCCGTAAAGTCCGCACTCGCCGTAGAACCGAAAGGCAACATTCTCGTGTCGCAGTCCAGCATGTCGTCCACGGAAACTGCGCCATCCTTCGGCAGGGCACACCTCGCGCAGTACCTGAACGATCTGGCCGCCAAGATTCCCGCCCCCGGTGGCGGCGCGGTAGCTGCCCTGCACGCGGCACAGGCTGCCGCTCTGGTGGCCATGGTGGCGCGTTACACCACCCGCGCCAAGGACGCCGACAACCGCCCGGCGGTGGACCGCATCATCGCCGCCGCTGACGCCGCCCGCGCGCGCGCCTTGGCTCTCGCCGACGCCGACGCCGCCGCATTCACAGCCGTCGGCGCTGCCTACAAGATGCCCAAAGAGACCGAGGAGGAACTCGCCGCCCGCACTACAGCGATCACCACCGCATTGCTCGACGCCGCCCGCGTGCCCGCCGCGGTTGTCGACGAAGCTGACGAGGTGCTCTCGCTGGCCACCGAACTGTTCCCGATAGGGAACCCGAACGTGGTCACCGACATCGGCGCCGCCGCTGATGCCTGCCGCGCGGCCGCGGCCAGCTCACAATTGAATATCGAGATCAACGTAGCGTCGCTGCCCGCAACCGAGGGCAATGGGTTCGCCCGGGTCCTGGTGCGTATCGATGAGCTCATCGCTCATGCGGACGCCTTGCACGCCGATGTCGTGCACGCGGTACGAAAGTAGCGCTACAGCCGGGACCACGAACCTGATTCATCGGTGCCGATGATACCCGTAGTCGAGTTGCCCAGGTGAGATCAGAATTCTTCCTTGTCTACCACCATTTCGAAAGGGTGGAAGCAATGGGGAGCGCGATCCGGTATCTGTTCCGCACAACCCTGATAGCGACAACCACGATCGTCGCGCTGTCCGTTTCCGGACAGGGAGCCGCGGCAACGACGTCGCTCGCGCCACCGGCGCCTGCTGTGGCGGCCATCGAACCCTCGAACGGACAGGTTATGGGGATCGCGCATCCGATAACCATTCATTTCGCCGCACCTGTCACAGATCGCACGCACATGGCGCGATTCATCGATATCAGAACGACACAGGCGCTCGCAGGCACTCTCACATGGCGCACCGATCGCGAAGCAGTGTGGACACCGGCCGGACTCCTACCCACCAATGCCGACATAAACGTTCAGGCCGGTGCGGACCACACGAAATTTCACACCAATGCGGGTGTTTTCGGCGATGCGGACATGTCGGCGCACACATTTACCATCAGTATCGACGGCACAGTTAGTGCGCACCATGCCCGCGTCGATGGGCAAACCTGGCTGGGAAACACCAACGGGCACTGGCCTGTACTGGAGAAGTTTCGTTCGATTGTGTTCGACTCCCGCACCATCGGCATTCCCCTGGACTCTCCGGAGGGCTATCTCATCGACGGCGAGTTCGCTGAGCGCCTCACATGGGGTGGCGTCTTCATCCACTCGGCTCCATGGTCGGTAGCACAACAAGGCTCCTCGAATGTCAGCCACGGGTGCGTCAACCTCGCCCCGGAGAACGCCGAATGGGTCTACCACACGATCGGCATCGGAGACCCCATTGTCACGCACTGGTGAGCGCTGGTCCACATCCACAACAGGCCGACGGTCTTCGCTCGGGGCTATGGCCGACTGACCGCGGTCACGTAATCATCGCCGCCGCGATCAGGCTTTACGTACTTAATTCGCGCGAAGAGCTACCGTGAGAGCACCGGTCGATGCCGTGCGGACCCACCCGGACAGACGGCATGGTCGATGTGTCCGAGCTACCGCTCGGATGAGCTGAAGAAAGAGAGGCGGGACAGATGACCACAGTGCTGGTGTCCGGTTTCGAGCATTACGGCACAACGCCAGTGAATCCTGCCCGAGGAGTCGCCGAAGCGCTCGACGGTACGAAGATCGACGGTGCCGCGATCATCGGAGTCGTCGCACCGAGCAGATGGTTCGACTGCATCGATGTCGTTACCGGCACTATCGACCGGACTGCCCCTGACCTCGTCGTCATGCTGGGCGAGTACGGTGGCCGAGCGATGATCACCGTCGAGCGTATCGCCCAGAACCTCAACGACTCCGCCCGCTACCAGGTAGCAGACAACACCGGGCAGGTGCTGGAGGACGACCTCACCGATCCCCGTGGTCCCGTGGCTTACTGGTCGACCCTCCCCCTGCGTGCGATGGTCCTGGCGATGCGCGAAGCCGGCATCCCCGCCGATATCTCCGACGCGCCGGGCACGTTGATGTGCAATCACCTGATGTACGGCGTGCTGCGCTACGTCGCCACCCATGAACTCCCGATCCGCGCCGGGTGGATCCATCTGCCGCATTTGCCGGAGGTGGCCGCCCTCGAGCGTAATCTCGGAGCACCGAGCATGTCGCTGGCCACCTCGATCGCCGGGGTTCGCGTGGCCATCTCCGCAGCACTCAGGCATACCGTCGATGTCGACGCCCAAGTACGCTCGCGACTGCAGATCTGAGCGAGACCGAGGTGGCGCGTGCCGACTGCCGCATCCGTGGCAGCGATGGGTGTCACTGTCGCTCAGCGTGCTCGGCTCAACTACTCCTGGCGGTTTCGGCCGCGGTGACGACATGGCGCATCAAAAGAGCCGTCGTGACCGGGCCGATACCGCCGGGAACCGGACTGAGCTCAGCGGCTTTACCGCGTACCGAGGCCGTGTCGACGTCACCGACGATCGTGCCGTCCTCGGCCTCATTGGTACCGACGTCGATGACGACCGCACCCGCGCGGACATGTTCACCGGAGATCAAGCCGATACGGCCTGCCGCGGCGACGACGACATCGGCGGTGCTGGTGATGGCGGCCAGGTCGGCGGTGCGGGAATGACAGACCGTCACGGTGGCGTCTTTCGCCAGCAGCAGCTGGGCAAGTGGTTTCCCGACGATGTTCGACCGCCCGACGACCGCGACGTGCCTTCCGACAAGCGGGATTTTGTGATAGTCGAGCAACTCGACCACGGCTGCGGCGGTCGCAGGGACGAAACCGACCAACCCGGCGGCGAGCAAGCCGAGCGACAGTGGGCTCACGCCGTCGACGTCCTTGGTCTCGGTGATCGCGGAACTCACCTCGTCGAGGGTGACACCGGCCGGGAGGGGAGTCTGCAGCATGATCGCATCCGTGCCGGGATCCGCACCGCGCGCGGCAAGTTCGGCACGAATCGCCGCGCCGCTTGCCTCAGGACCAAGATCAACTGTGTCACAA
The DNA here is from genome assembly GCF_056629435.1 of Nocardia sp. TBRC8007. Lineage (NCBI taxonomy): Bacteria > Bacillati > Actinomycetota > Actinomycetes > Mycobacteriales > Nocardiaceae > Nocardia > Nocardia sp. TBRC8007. The sequence goes on from NZ_JBWSOR010000003.1 coordinate 201,830, forward strand.
ACGATTCCTAGCCGTTCGGCCGATTTGCGCAGCGAGTTCACATACCAGGCGCTGGCCGGGTCGTCGTTCGCGACGACCAAGACGAGGCACGGCGCGGCTCCGTCCTCGGTGAGCGCGATGGCACGGGCCTTGGTATCGGCATTGATGGCCGCGGCGAGTTCTTTGCCGGACAGCAAAACGGTATCCACGTTGACACAGCCTATCCCGGCCCGCACCACCGAGCTGTGCGCACGTCCCATCGAAGGATTCCGAGGAGGAACATGACGTAAACACCACATCAGCACATAGGTAGCAAATCAAACAGGACGAGCAAAACGCACGTATTGTAATAACAACTAGCTTTCAGCTAATTATCAGCAAAATCAGCCTGTTTCTCAGTGGAAGGTGCCGACCGTAGTGAAGAACTCGAGATATGCGAAACATCTCGTCCTGACAGTACTCGCCGTATTCTCACTCACCGGCCTGGCCGGTGTGCCCGCGCACGCCGCGCCGGATACCAATGCTCTCTACAACTCCGCCCAGCACAACTTCCTCAGAGGCAACGATGCTGCGGGCCGCGCCGACTTGCGCACCCTGATCAGCGTAGACCCCCGTGATGCCGAAGCACTCGCGCTACAAGCCATCTGGTCCGACTATGCAGGTGACTTCCCCGCGTTGTTCGATGCGATGAAGCGGCTGCGCGTCGTGGATCCGGACATGGCGCGGGGCACCGACAATGCCCTCGGTGCCATCCGCGCCGGGCTCGGTACGCTACCGAATCCACTGCCTGCGCTGGCCGGGCCGCAGACCGGCATCGTCGTCCTCGGCTATGGTCTGCTCCCGGACGGATCGCTACGCCCAGAACTGAAAAACCGGCTCACCGCCGCGTGGCTACAGTCGATCGCCGCGCCGCTCTCGCCGATCGTCGTCACTGGCGGCAATCCGCGTAACGGCATCACCGAAGCCGAAGCCATGCGACGCTGGTTGATCGCCCACGGCGTGCCCACCGCGCGCATCCATGTGGAAAACCGCGCGGGTTCGACAGTGCAGAACGCCTTGTTCAGCACACGGATGCTTCGAGCAGCCGGGGCGACGAGTGCGATCGTGGTCACCTCACCCAATCACATTCGCCGGGCCGTCGCCGATTTTCTTGTCGCAGGCACCCGGGTCGTCGGCGCGACGACCTCGCTGGAGCAGCTGGCCTCGCAACTGCCGCCGCCGAGCAGATCGGCTCGACAAGGTATCTATCTCGATGTCACACGAACCTTTCAGCTGAGCACGTCGCGCTGAGCCACAACCAGGCTCACCTGGCCACAACGCGGATCGGGGGCACTGGAACAATCCGGGTCGCGCGATCTGCCCGCGCACGACAAGATGGCTCGGTGACGACAATCGGACCCACCGATGTGGTCGCCCGGCTGCGAGCGGCGGGCTGTGTGTTCGCCGAAGACGAGGCGCGGCTGCTCACGGCCGCTGCCATAGAGACCGGCGCCGACCTCGAAACGCTGGTCGCCCAGCGGATGGCCGGTACCCCACTGGAACATCTGCTCGGCTGGGCGGAGTTCCATCGATTCCGAGTCGCCGTGGCACCAGGCGTTTTCGTACCGCGCCAACGCACCACCTTCCTGGTCGACCGAGCGATCGAGCTGATCCAGGCCGGGGCCGGGCACCGGATAGTCGTCGACCTGTGTTGCGGTTCAGGTGCGGTGGGCATGGCGGTGACCGCGATCGCCACAGCCGAGGGCCGCGCGGTGACGCTGGTGGCTACCGATATCGATCCGGTGGCGGTCGAATGCGCCCGCCACAATCTCAGTCCGCTCGGCGCTCCGGTCTATACGGGCGATCTCTTCGAACCCTTGCCCGAAGAACTGTACGGCCGCATAGACATCCTGCTCTGTAACGCCCCCTATGTCCCCTCCGCAATGATCGGGCGGATGCCGCCGGAAGCACGCGACCATGAACCGCGTGCGGTGCTCGACGGCGGCCATGACGGCCTCGACATCGTTCGTCGGGTCATCGCCGCCGCTGTTTCCTGGCTCGCCCCCGGTGGCCACCTGCTCGTCGAGACCAGCAGGTGGCAGGGCCCCCTGACGCTCGCTCACATGACACACCATGGCCTCGCGAGCTGTGTCGCGGAGTCCGATGACCGCAATGCGACCGTCGTGATCGGCACTCGTCCACGCTGATCGACACGTCCGCACTGCTCGACCATGGCCCCTGTGCACCGCAAGACCTCCGGCGAACTGGTGCCGAGGACGTTCACCTGGTTGCCTCGAGCAACCAGTGAGCGCACAGGTCGGCGATCTTCCGCCAGCCCGGCTCCAGCATCAAGTAGTGCCCGAATCCCGCTACTTCCTGGAATGTCGTATGCGCGCCATGGCGATGCGCGATCAAGCGCGCGGTCGACGGCGGGACCGCCAGATCCTCGGTCCCCGACACCATCAGTACGGGGCACGTGACCTTCTGGTAATCAATTCTGGTCGTCTGGTTGACATCGAACATCCAGAAGAACAACTCGAACATGACACGGCCCGACTCCGGCCCCAGCCGGTCGAATACTCGCCGTTGCTCGGCTTGCTCCAGCTTATTGAGGCCGAACTCGGACATGGTGTCGAAGTCCGGCAGCAGTGTGCCCTCCCAGAACGGCCCGGCGGACATCAAACGCTTGGCCAATACGCGCTCACCGTCGGTGGTAGGGAGCACACCCGAATTGACACTGCCGTTGAGCAGCACGATAGCGCGGGCCAGACCGCGAGCGGCCAGAATTTGCGCAACCACGCCACCGAGTGAGTGCCCGACAATGACCGGCTCCGTGTCCAGCACCGATATCGCCGTGGCGATGTCCTCGACATAGTCGTCGATACTCGTTTCGACGAGTAACTCCGCGGTTTCCGCGGATATCGTCTCGCTGTGATGCCGGTAGGCCGGAGCAAGAGTCCGCCAGCCGTGCTCAGCAAAGTACCCGGTGAAATTGGCCATCGTCCATGGGCCTGCGTTGGTGCCGTGGACGAAGACGATCGGTGTGTCCACAGTCCAACTTTCCCACTGGGCACCTGGATAATCCAGACCCCCGGCAGATCAACGGCAGCGGCGTGCCGCGCTACCGCGTGCGACCGGTGAACTCCTCCATCGAACGGTAGACGCCGGTCGCTTCGAGGATGCGGTCGCGCAGTTTGATCGGCATCAAGCCGGCCAGCGCTCTGTTCAGCCGGGAGGACAAGGGCAACACGACCAAAGGGGTACCGTTCTTCATCGCACGCCACGCGGTGTCGACCACATCCTGTTGTTCCAGAATCGGGGTGAGCAGAAACCCCTTGGCGCCTTCGAACATTCCGGTATTGATGTAGGTCGGGCAGACAGTAGTGATCTTCACGTGGTCGTGGCCTGCCTGCAGCAATTCGATGCGCACCGAATCCGACCAGCCCAACGCAGCCCACTTGGACGCGGCGTAGACACTCATACGTGGGTTGGACACCAAAGCGGCCGAGGAGGCGATGGTGAGTACCCGCGCCTCGGTGGAGCCCGCGACCATAGCGGGCAGGAACTCGAGCGTGACGTACATCGGTGCGAGCGAGTTGATCGCTATGGTCTTGTCGATGTCGGCACGGTTCTCGGTTTCCCAAAAGTAGCTGTTACCACGCACGATGCCCGCGTTGTTGACCAAGATATCGATGCCGCCGAGCTGCTCCCGGACGATCGCCGCGGCTTCGGCGATCGCCGATGCCGCCGATACATCGACCACATGGTGATGAACAGCGCTGCCGAGCCCGGTCAATTCGGCGGCGGTATCCTTCAGCGCGGCCTCGTTGATGTCCCACAGCACCACCGCCGCGGCTCCTTCGCGCACAGCACGTCGAGCGAACGTCTTTCCCAGGCCCATAGCCGCTCCAGTGATCAGGACCCTCTTGCCCGCCACCGTGTGCAATTCCATCTGTCTTACTTCCGATCCATACATTGTGCGAGTTGACAATCGTGCGAGCTACTTCTGCCGTAGTCTGCTCATGAGTCCGAGGAAGAACGTCATGGTTTTCGCCCACGTCGCTTCGGACATGCCGGGCAGCGGCATGATCGGCCGCACCCGCTGCACCGCGATGGTCTGAGTGTCGATGTACTTCAGCAGGCCTTCGGGGCCATGCCTGCGTCCGGTGCCGGAAATGCCGAGCCCCCCGGACGGCGCATCGACGCTTCCCCACGCGGCGAGGAATCCCTCATTGACATTCACGGTGCCCGCGTTGATCCGCGCGGCAACCGCACGACCATTACGCGTGTCCTTGGTCCACACGCTGGCATTCAGACCGTACGCGGTGTCGTTGGCCTGCTCGATCGCTTCTTCGTCGCTGCGCACACGATAGATCGAGACCACGGGACCGAAAGTCTCCTCTCGATGCACCGTCATATCTGGGCGGACTCCGGTCAGCACGGTCGGCTCGTAGAAGTACGGCCCGAGGTCCGGCCGCGCGCGGCCACCCGCCAACACGGTGGCGCCTTTGGCCACCGCGTCGTCGACATGCGCGACGACCGTATCGAGCTGACGCCGAGACGTCAGCGACCCCATATCGTTGGCGAAGTCCAACCCACCACCGAGTTTTATGTTCTCGACGCGTCCGATGAATTCGGCGACGAAGCGATCGTAAACGCTGTCGTGGATGTAGATCCGTTCCATCGACTCGCACAGCTGTCCAGCCGAGGCGAAGCAGGCGCGAATGGCGATCTCGGCCGCCCGCGCGACGTCCGCATCCGCGAGCACCAGCAGTGGGTTCTTGCCACCGAGTTCGAGTGAGCATCCGATCAGCCGCTCGCCCGCCTGCTGAGCGACGATCCTTCCGGTCGCGCTGGAACCGGTGTAGTCGACATAATCAGCGCGAGCGATCACCTCGCTGCCGATCACCGAACCGCGGCCGAGTACCGCCTGCCAAAGCCCCCTCGGCAGTCCGGCGCGTACAGCGGCGTCGATAGCCCACAGCGCGGTGAACGCGGTCTGATTATCCGGGCGCGCGATCACGGCATTACCCGCGACGAGGGCGGGCAGCGCGTCCGAAATAGCCAAAGCCAACGGGTAGTTCCACGGTGAGATGATCGCGACTACCCCCTTGGGCCGATGTCGCACGTCGACCCGGGTCAACCCGGGAAGCGCGCCCCGTGGTCGGCGCGTGGTCAGCAACCGGCCGACCACCGAGGCGTAGTACCTGGCGTTGGTGGCCACATCACTGACCTCGTCGAAGGCATGCACACGAGACTTGCCGGTCTCGGTCTGCACGATGTCGAGGATGGTGTCCTGCTCTGCCAGGACGATGTCGTGGAATCGGCGCAACACCGCGATCCGCTCCCGCACCGACCGTCGCGCCCATTCGCGCTGCGCGCGCCGCGCGGTCTCGAACGCGGTCTCGATGTCATGGGTGGACGACTGCGGCAAATCGGCGATCTTCGCTCCGGTCACAGGGGCGAACACCTCGACCGAGGGAGCACCACCCGCGACTGTGTAGGCGAGCAGGGGCCGCACCAGCGACGAGAGCAACGTATCGGATGTGGCCGGTTGGGAAGCAATCGTCACGGTCTGCCCTCTCGAGAACATGGGCGCGACGCCGCAGGTGCACCCATTTAATGAACAATAATGTAAGGTTAATAGCCGTGTCCCTGGCTATGTCAAGGTGTTGTGCGTGTCAAGCTGTTCGTCATGCAGCTGTTCGTCATGCAGCTGTTCGTCATGCATACGGGTAGGCAAGACTCGTGCGGCGCGGCGACACGATGCCTGCCGAGAGCACGTCTGCCGGGAGCATGTCGGTCGAGGGCACGGTGGCTGAGCGCATGTCGGTCGAGAGCACGGTGACCGAGCGCGTGGTGACCACGCGGCGTGGACGACCTCGACAGACCCAAGAGCAGGCCGAGGAGGTCCGCGCCCACATAGTCCGGGCCACTGCGGAGGTATTCGCCCGCACCGGTTCCCGCGGCCTGAGCGTCACCCGGATCACCAAACAGGCAGGCCTGGCCCGGCCGACGTTCTATCGCTACTTCGCCAACGCGACCGAACCGCTGCATGCGGTCCTCGACAGCTCAAATAGCCAATTGGTCAGCGGCATCCGCACCGCGCTGGCGGGCACCGCCGAGCCGGTGGAGTTGGGCATCCGCTTGATCGATGCCTATCTGGACTGGGCATACGGGCACGGCCCCATGCTGCGGCCACTGTTCTCCGAGCTGCACGATCCAGGTTCGCCGGTGTCGGCATATCGGGAGCGCGCCCTCGACAATATCCGCGGCCTGGTACGCGAAGCCTTCACCGACCTGGGCCGCACGTTGCCGAGCCCAGTCGACTTGGACGCCGCCCTACACCTGTGCGAATACGTGGTCTACCGGATCTCCACCGACAATGGACCAGGCATCGAATCGGATACCGAAACAGTCGCCGCCGCCCGACTGACGATGATCCGGGTACTGATCACCATCCTCGGCACCCGAGCTGATCTGGAACACGTATTGACATTGCCTTCGATCCTGCCCGCCGAACCCTAACGCGGATCGACGTGATACCGATTCCACCGGGCGGCTGTCGCCACTCGATCACGTCGATCCGCTGGACGCTTCGCGTATGGTGATCACGATTTCGGTCATATCGGCACATGTCCTACCCCGGCATCGAGACCTGTTCTTCTGCGCCTATTTCCTCGGGCCACCGCGCCCGCTGGAAAAGCATGGGCCGGTCGGCGATCCGGCTGAATCGCAGTGTGACCAGATCGCGCAGATAATTCATGCGCAGCCGCCACGGCGCGCGATCACCCTGGGCCGGGAACAGATTCGCGGCACGCCGTACATAACCGGGAGTGAAGCCGGGGAAGAGCGATTCGGCGCCGACCGAGGGATCACGGGTGGGCATACACCGCGCGTATCCACGCCTATCCATGTATTTCAGCAGCCGGACCACGTACTGCGACACCAGGTCTGCTTTCAGCGTCCACGAAGCATTCGTGTATCCGAGAACGTAAGCGAAATTCGGCATGTCGGACAGCATCATGCCCTTGTAGGACATACTGGCCGACGGTGTCACCGGCGTACCGTCCACTACGAATTCGACGCCACCGAACGCAAGGAGATTCAAACCCGTTGCGGTGACGACGATATCGGCCTCCACGGTAGCGCCAGAGGTCAGCCGCAGGCCGGACTCGGTGAATGTCTCGATCCGGTCGGTGACCACGTCGAGGGCACCCTGCCGGATCGCTCGGAAGAATTCGCCCCCCGGCGTGACACACAATCGCTGATCCCACGGATCGTATCGGGGCGTGAAATGCGTGTCGATGTCGTACCCCTCGGGCAGCCAGCGCTGCTGCCAGCCGCGAATGCGCTTGCGCATACCCTCCGGATTACGTCTGCTGAACTGATAGAGCGCAATGGAGAACACGATGTTCTCGGCACGAGCGAACGCATGGGCGGCGCGCGCGGGCAGGATTCGGCGCGCCGTGAGCGCCAGCCGGTCGCGGGCCGACATCGAAACGATGTAGCTCGGACTGCGCTGCAGCATAGTCACGTACGCACCCTGCGCGGTGAGTGCCGGCGCAAGCGTTACCGCGGTGGCCCCGCTGCCGATGATCACCACCCGTTTGCCCGTATAGTCGAGGTCCTGCGGCCAGAACTGGGGGTGCACGATCGGCCCCGCGAAGCTCTCGGTGCCCGCGAACTCGGGGCAGTACCCCGCGTCGTAGCGGTAGTAACCGGAGCAGGAGAACAGGAATCCCGCGGTGAAAACGACAGTCTCGCCGGTATCGGTCCGCTCGGCACGCACGGTCCAGTGGTTGTCCGCACCGGACCACTCGGCGCGCACCACACGGTGCCGGAAGCGGATATGCCGGTTCACCCCGTGTTCCACGGCGGTCTCACGCAGGTATTCGAGGATGGAGCTGCCGGAGGCGATCGCATCCTCCCCCGGCCAAGGCTTGAATCGATAGCCCATGGTGTACATATCGGAGTCGGAGCGAATACCAGGGTAACGGAACAGATCCCACGTTCCGCCCAGCGCCGCTCTGCTCTCCAGGAGTAGACAGGTCCGCTGCGGGAAGGCTCGGCGCAGGTGGCAAGCCGCACCGATTCCAGAGAGCCCGGCACCGACAATGAGTACGTCGACGTGCTCGACAGCGGTTGTCATAACCTCTCCTTCGATCGTCGGCAACTTCCGGGCACACCATCGCCATGGCATGCCCGCGATACACCCAGCCTATCGGCCCCAAGGAATGTGCCGGGACGCTGAGCCGTCACCGCGGAGAAACTCCGGATCGCCGTTCACTACAGCAGAGCGCGCACAGTCCGGGTAGTCGACCCACGCGAGCTGACTCCCAGAGGCACCTGGAGCGAGACTCGCAGTGAAATCACTCACACCCGACCCGGAAGGCATCCCCGTGCCGCCATATCATCCCACCGATTCAGATATTAGCTATTAATTTGCCAATCTGAAATCGATCGATCCGCGCACACTGGCGAATTCTCGGATTTTCGAACCTCGAACGCAGCGAAAAACGGTGTACACGAACCATGTATGCCGCCAGGCATACCATAGCCAGCCGGTGACCAGTTGGTGATACCACACGAAACAGACATCTCCGCAGTGATGTCCATCTCAGGACGTCCACGCATCACACACATAGGCATTCGTAGTTACTGTCGGGTAGTGTCCGCTGCACCGTAGATCAGCGATGATCCCGGAACCGCATATCTCCACGATTCCCAGGAGCGCGCGTGTCGCATTCTCGATTCGAATCCATTGGCGCCTATATGCCTTCGAATATCGTTACCACCCAGGAGTTGCTGTCCCGGTTGAAGGAACCTCCTTCGTTCGATCTGGAGAAAATTACCGGCGTCAAGGAACGTAGGGTGCGCGACGCCAGGCCGGAAAGCTTCGAGGATTCTTTCACGCTGGCCGTCAAAGCAGCCGAGGACTGCCTGTCCAGGTCACGGTATGAACCCGCGGATCTCGACGTGATCATCTCCACCTCGATCACGCGGAGCAAAGATGCCACCCGTATGTACATGGAGCCGTCGTTCGCCAGTTCGATAAGCCGCCTTATCGGCGCGAAGAACGCCATTGCGTTCGATATTTCGAACGCCTGTGCCGGAATGCTCACCGGTACTTACATCCTGGACAGGATGATTCGCTCCGGCGCCGTCCGAAACGGGCTCGTGGTCAGCGGCGAGGCGATTACTCCGATCGCCGACACCGCTGTCAACGAGATTTCCGAGAAATACGACCCGCAGTTCGCTTCGTTGTCAGTCGGTGATTCGGCGTGCGCTGTCGTGCTGGATGAAGCCGTCGACGAAAGCGACATGATCCACTATGTGGAGCTGGTGACGGCCGCAGAGTACGCGCACTTGTGCCTGGGAATGCCGAGCGACAAGACACAGGGCATCGCGCTGTATACCGACAACCGCAAGATGCACAATGAAGACCGCTTCCTGCTCGGCACCAACAGCCAGCGCAACTTCCTCGAAGCGCAGGGCAGAACCTTCGCCGACGAAAACTTCGACTATGTGATTCACCATCAGTTCGGCGCTGCCGCTATTCCATGGATGAACGCCATCGCCGAACGTGAGTTCGGCAGCCCGATGCCACCGGATCTGCGGGTCATCGAGAAATACGGAAATACTTCCACTACTTCCCATTTCGTTGTTCTGCATGATCAGCTCAGCGAGCAGAACATCCCCTCGGGTTCGAAATTGCTCATGATCCCGGCGGCCTCCGGCATCGTCACCGGATTCTTGTCCACCACTATCTCGTCGCTGAAGGTCTGAGGTCAGTCATGAGCGTACGTATCAAGTCCACCGGTATCAGCCGCGCCGGCGATACTCACAGCATCGTGGAACACAGCGGCCGCGCGGCCAGGCAAAGCCTCGAACGCGCCGGAATCCGTGCCGATCAGGTCGGTCTGCTCATCAACGCGGGTATCTTCCGCGATTCGAACACTGTCGAACCCGCCGTATCGGCTCTGATCCAGAAGTCGGCGGGCATCGGCTTGGAATACGCCAAGGACGATCCGCGGACCTTCTCGTTCGATCTGATGAACGGCGCGGTCAGTGTGCTCAACGCAGTGCAGGTGGCTACCTCTGTTCTGGAGACCGGCAGCGCCGAGCACGTCCTGATCGTCTCTGGCGATACCCATCCCTCACTGGCCCGCTCCGCCGCAGACGATGAGTTCCCCTACGCCACCTGCGGTGCCGCACTGCTGCTGGAACGTACCGATGCGCCTGTCGGTTTCGGCCGGGTGCATACTGCTGCGGGCGAGGGCTCACCCGCGGTCGAGGCCTATGTCGACGTCTCGACAATGGGCACCGTCGGCCGCGGCCTGATGACGGTAGAGCGAGAGCCCGGCTTCGACGACCGCCTGTTGGATGTGGCGGTCGAGGCCGCGCGGCACGCGCTCGCCGAGGCCGAGGGCAGCACGCTGAGCGATATCGTGCTGATCGCGTCGACACCGAGTCCGGAGTTCCCGGCCAAGCTGGCCGCCGCCCTCGGCATCGACCAGCAGTCGGTCCGCATACCAGATCTGAGCGATGGCGATCCGCATACGGCTGCACTTACCGCAGCCTACGATTCGGCTGTTTCGGACGACACGATCGAAGGGTTCAGCCAAGTACTTTTCGTCGCTGCGGGCTCCGGGCCCTCGGCCGCCGCGGTGCTGTACCGGTTGCCTGCCATCGCTGGAGCATCTGCGTGACGGCGGGAACCTATTGGCAGGCCATCGATCGGTTTCGCGGGGTCGTCCGAACCGACCCCGACCGGGTGGCTATCCGCTATGCGGACGGGGCAGGCCCTGATGGCCTGCCCACCTACCGCCGCCTGACCTATCACGAGCTGGATTTGTGGTCGGACACGATTGCCGAGCGACTCGCCGCCTCCGGAGTCGGTACCGGAACACGCACCATCGTGCTCGTGCTGCCGAGCCCGGAGCTGTATGCGATCATGTTCGGGCTGCTCAAGATCGGAGCAGTGCCCGTAGTGATCGATCCTGGCATGGGTGTGCGGAAGATGTTGCGCTGTCTGCGTGCCGTGGATGCCGAGGCATTCATCGGCATCCCGCAGGCACACGCGCTACGCGTGCTGTTCCGCCGCAGCTTCCGCACAGTCCGCACTGCGGTCACCGTAGGCAAGCGGTGGTTCTGGCGCGGTGAATCGCTGGCGGCATGGGGTAGAACGCCCACGGGCACCGTTGCTGTCGGCCACCCGGCCACCGAGGATGATCCGCTGCTGATCGCGTTCACCACCGGGAGCACCGGGCCGGCCAAGGCTGTGCAGATGACCCATGGCAATCTGGCCGCGATGGTCGAGCAGATACACGTGGCACGGGGAGAAATCGCACCGGAGGCGTCCCTGATCACCCTTCCATTGGTCGGGGTGCTGGATCTGTTGCTCGGCGCACGATGTGTGCTACCGCCGCTGATCCCGAGCAAGGTCGGTGCGACCGATCCCGCGCATGTGGTGAGCGCGATCGAGAAGTTCGGCGTGCGGACCATGTTCGCCTCCCCGGCAGTACTGATCCCGCTGCTCGAGTACCTGCGAACTCATCCGACCGAACTGAAGTCGCTCGGCAGTATCTATTCCGGCGGCGCGCCGGTACCGGACTGGTGCATCGCCGGGCTGCGCGAGGTGCTGAACGAGGACGCGCAGGTCGTCGCGGGATACGGTTCCACAGAGGCGCTGCCGATGTCCACCATCGAATCCCGCGAACTGCTGGACGGGTTGGTCGAACGGGCACACCATGGTGCGGGGACCTGTATCGGCAGACCCTCCCATCGAGTGCAAGCACGCATTGTGGCTATCACCGATGAACCCATCCCGACCTGGGCTCGCGCCGAGGAACTCGCGGGGGAACTGGAAAGCACACACGGCATCGGTGAGCTCGTTGTCGCCGGTCCGAATGTCAGCACCAAGTACTACTGGCCGGAGCGAGCGAATGCACAGGGCAAGATCGTCGATGGCGATCGGATCTGGCATCGCACCGGCGACCTCGCGTGGATCGATGAACAGGGACGGATCTGGTTCTGCGGACGTAAGAGCCAGCGGGTGGTCACGGAGCACGGACCGATGTTCACCGTCCAAGTCGAGCAGATCTTCAATACAGTCGCGGGTGTCGCCCGCACGGCACTCGTCGGGATCGGTGGCCGAGGTGCGCAACGACCAGTACTTTGCGTCGAAATCGAACCGGATGCCGACGCGGACACTGCGGTGTCCGCACTGCAGGCGCTCGGGGCGCAATTCGACCGCACCAAGACGATCACCGATTTCCTGGTCCACCCGTCCTTCCCGGTCGATATCCGGCACAACGCCAAGATCGGCCGCGAACACCTCACGCTGTGGGCGGCAAAGCAACTCGGAGCACGAACACAGTGATGAGAACAACGGCACTGCGGGCAATTCCGGTTCTCGGATGGCTCTATCTGATCTGCGGCGCGGTCGCCGCAGCGACCGATCGCAGCCCGGACAACCGGGTTCTGCGCATGGCATGGTGGCTCGACGCTTTTCTCAGTACCTTCGTCCACGCGGCCCAGATTCCGGCTGCGCTGCGAGCCGCCGAGGGCTCGGGTCGCAGCAGGCTGCAGACGGCGGTCCTGACCCAGATCTTCGGTATGACCTGGTGGAGAACCCAACCTGGCGAGAAGGCGGGGCGATGAGTAAAGTTCTGGTGACTGGTGCGTCCGGATTTCTCGGTGGGGCGCTGACGCGCAGGCTGGTTCGCGATGGCGAGCACGACGTGTCGATTCTGGTACGACGTACCAGCACACTGACCGATCTGGGTGACGCTATGGACAAGGTGCAGCTGGTCTACGGTGACCTCACCGATCCAGCCTCGCTGGAACAGGCGACCCGTGGCGTCGACATCGTCTTCCACAGTGCGGCACGAGTCGACGAGCGCGGCACCAGACAACAGTTCTGGAACGAGAATGTCCGGGCCACCGAGCTGCTGCTCGACTCGGCCCGGCACGGTGGAGCCACCCGGTTCGTGTTCATCTCCAGCCCGAGCGCGCTGATGGACTATCACGGCGGCGACCAGCTCGATATCGATGAATCCATACCGTACCCGCGGCGCTACCTGAACTTGTACTCGGAGACCAAAGCCGCGGCCGAACGCGCGGTGCTGGCAGCCGATACTCCCGGATTTCGCACCTGTGCGCTGCGCCCGCGTGCGATCTGGGGCGCGGGTGATCGCTCCGGCCCCATCGTGCGGCTGCTCGGCCGAACCGGCGCCGGAACACTGCCGGACCTTTCCTTCGGCCGCACCGTGTACGCTTCACTCTGCCATGTCGACAATATCGTCGACGCCTGTGTGAAAGCGGCGGCCTCGGATGCGGTAGGCGGCAAAGCGTATTTCATCGCCGATGCCGAGCAGACCGATGTCTGGGGGTTTCTCGGCGAAGTGGCCACCCGGCTCGGATACCAGCCACCGACCAGGAAACCGAACCCGAAGGTCATCGCCGCGGCAGTAGGCGTTATCGAGGCGATCTGGCGTATCCAAGCCGTTTCGACCCGCTGGTCGCCTCCGCTGTCGCGGTATGCCGTAGCACTGATGACCCGCAGCGCCACCTACGACATCACAGCTGCCGCGAGAGATTTCGGCTATCAGCCGATCATGGACCGCGACCGCGGACTGTCTGCCTTCCTGGCGTGGTTGCAGGCCGAAGGCGGGGCGATCGAACTCACTCGACAGCTACGCTGAACGCCCCATCGGTATCGGAGACCAGTATGAGCGACACCACCGTCTTCCGCAGGAAGATCACCCCGACCGAACACCTGTACTTCTCGACGCGGACAGTGAGCCCGCCGTTCGTGATGCACTTGGCTGTCCACGGCGACGGCAGTCTGGACCCTGCGATGCTGCAGCGGGCCGTCGACGTGGCCGCGGTGGCCAATCCCGGCACGCGTCTGGTCCGGGACGGCGACGAGTGGGTGGATAGTGGTCTGGCCGCCACGGTGCGTGTGGTGCCGGGATGGTCGTTGAACTACGCCGCTTTGGAAGACGATGCGGTAATCAACAGCCCGATCGGTCCGACCCCCGATCGAACCACCGAGGTGCTGCTGCTCACTGGGGAGCCGACCACCGTGGTGTTCCGGGCTTTCCACGGCGCGATGGACGGCATGGGGCTGCGACTGTGGGTGGACGACGTGTTCCGCGCATTGCGTGGGTATCCGCCCGTCGGTTCGCCCGACCCGATCGCGGACGCGGAGTTGGTGGCCCGGGTCGGCGCGCCGGGCAAACCTACCTTGGTGCTGCCCACCAGCAAAGCGCCGACCGGGCGCGGAAAGCAGGATCCCACGGCCCCGCGCTGGCTCCTGCGCCATCGCACGATCAATGCGACCGGCAAGGGCGTCGTGGCACGGGTGGCGGCGGTACTTGCCGCCGAGTCCACCACGAAGTCACGCTTCATGATTCCGGTCGACCTGCGCAGGCACGACCCCGCGTTGCGTTCCACCGCCAATCTGGCACTCCCCTTGTTCATCGATGTCGCGCCCGGCGAGAATTGGGAAGTGGTCAGCAGCCGGATACGTGCCGGGTTGGCGGCGAAGCACGAGTTGAACCAGCTGGACAACGGCAAGCTGTCGAAATTTCCGGGCGGCGTGGTGCGCGGGGTACTTCGCGCGAGTAACTGGCTCGGCGCCCGGCTGAACCGAAATATGGCATCGGCCACCGTGTCCCACATGGGCAGATTCGATCTGGCGGAGCTCGCTGTGCCCGGCTGGACACCGACCACCATGCGAGTGCTGCCCCAGCACAGTGGCGCGATGCCGCTGTTGTTCACCATGCTCGAGACCCGCGGCGCACTGGAGTTGACCGTCTCCTGCCGCAATGGCGTCGGCATCGAGGCGAGGCTGGAGGCGTTGCTCGACACGATCGCCACACGGCTGGAAGCCGAACTAGCGCCGTACGACATGGCCGTGTGATGACTGTCCTGGCCCGCATAGTTCTCGCCCGGCCACGCACGGTGCTCGCGATTGTAGTCGGATTGATGCTGTTGTGTGGTGTGCTCGGCATCGGAGTCGCCGACAAGGTCAGCGCTGCCGGATTCATCGACCCTGGCAGCGAATCGGCGCGAGTGGATCAGCTCGTGCGCGATCACCTCGGGCCGCAGAACCCCGATATCGTCGTCCGATACACCGTGCCCGAGGGGCAGACACTTGACGATATCGGACCACGCGTCCAGGAGGCGCTGGCCGAGATCGACCCCGCTCTGTTGCAGCGGCCGATCGAATCCTATTGGAATGGCGGGCTCGGCAGGCAGCAGTTCCTGCGCTCGGTCGACAATCGGTACGCCCTCGCGCTCGTGTTCCTCGCTGGTGACGCCAGCAGGCGCATCAGCGTGTATCCCGAGGTCGCACCGCAGCTTCGCGTGCCGGGGGTCGAGACCGACTTGTCCGGCTACAGCGCGCTGTCCAATGAGATCAACGGGCAATCCCAACGCGATCTGATCCGGGCCGAGGCCATTTCGCTGCCATTGACACTGGCCATCCTGGTGGTGGTGTTCGGAGGGCTGATCGCCGCATCATTCCCGGTCACCATCGGGGGGCTGGCGGTGCTCGGGGCGATGGGCGCGATCCGCTTGCTCGCCGAAGTCACCGAAGTGAGTACGTTCGCGGTGAACATCGCCTCGCTGCTCGGGCTCGGCATGGCCATCGACTACGGATTGTTCCTGGTCACCCGATTCCGTGAGGAGATCGCGGACGGACACGACCCGACATCGGCGATCACACGCACCTACGCGACAGCAGGTCGCACCGTCGCGTTCTCGGCCCTGCTGCTGATCTGCGCGTTCGCGGGCACATTCGTTTTCCCACAGGCGGTGCTCCGGTCGCTGGGCTTCGGCGCGATCATCGCGGTCGCACTGGCCGCCGCGCTCTCGCTCACCGTGCTGCCCGCATTGCTGGCGCTGTTCGGCACCCGCATCGGCGCCGCGCGAACCAGTGATCGCACCGAACGGTTCTGGGGACGGGTGGTCGACTTCGTGCTGCGTCGTCCGGGCTTGGTGACCGTGGTCGTCGGCGCTGTCCTCTTGGTGTTCGCGGCACCGCTGACCGGTCTGCGGCTCGGCGACATCGATCATCGGGCGCTTCCCGCCGGCAACGAGATGCGCACTACCGTCGAGGAACTCACCACACAATTCCCTGCGGCGGGCAGTGGGGTGACGGCTGTGTTGCACGGGACGGACGGTCCACCGCAGTCGGCCGCGGTCGATGCGACCGTATCGGCTCTGCGCGCAGTCGAGGGAGTACGGCAGGTATTTCAGGTAGGTCGCGCCGAGGATTTCGTCGTATTCCACGCCTTCCTGCGCGATACCGATCGCAGTGAAGCAGCGACTGCCACAGTCCGCGATATCCGCGCCCTGACTCCCCCGGAAGGCACTGCCCTGTGGATCGGCGGCGATACAGCGGTCACGGCCGACAGTGTGCGCTCGATCATCGCCGCGATGCCGTGGATGATTCTCGTCATGGTCACCGCGACGGTGCTGCTGCTCTCGGTGGCTTTCCGCTCGATCGTATTGCCACTGAAGGCCGTTACGCTGGCCTTCCTCAGTCTCGCCGCTACCTTCGGCGTACTCACCTGGATTTTCTGTGCCGGAAACCTATCCGGGGTACTCGGCGTCAGCACCGGCCCGATCGCGGCGGGCATACTGGTACTGATCATCGCCGTAGTTTTCGGGCTGTCCACCGACTACGAAGTCTTCCTGCTCTCACGTATGGTCGAGGCGCACGACGCCGGCGCCGATACCGCGACAGCGGTACGCACGGGCACGATCAAGACCGCTCGCGTCATCACCGCGGCAGCGACCCTGCTGGTGATCGTCACCGGTGCGTTCACCCTGTCCCCGCTGACACCTATGCGTTTCCTCGGTCTCGGCATGATCATCGCTCTCATCGTGGACGCCACCCTGGTTCGCATGCTCTTGGTCCCCGCCCTGGTCCAGCTGATGGGCCCGGCCAACTGGTGGACGCCGTACCGCCGCCGGAACCGCGCGGCCACCGCCGACCGCGGCCAGGAGCGCACTCCGGCCACTGCCTGACCGACTGGGCCGCGTGATCGCGTCATCCGAGTCCGGACTCCTCTTCCTGGCGTGACAGTCCGCTGGCACGCAGCACCCGGCGCGCGATACCTGCCCGGATGGACTCTTCGGTTCCGATGATCCGTACGTGGCGACGGGCCCTTGTGATAGCGGTGTAGAGCAACTCCCTGGTCAACAGGGTCGATTCGGGCTCGGGCAACACGATCGACACGGTGTCGTACTGGCTGCCCTGGCTGCGGTGGATGGTCATGGCGAAGACCGTGACCACCGTGGGAAACTGGGTGGGATGCACGAGATAGGGTGCACTGCCGCGTTGCAGTGCCACACGTAGTGAACCGTCGGGCATGCGTACGACGACACCGGTATCGCCGTTGTAGACGCGCGCCTCGTGATCGTTCGCGGTGACCAAAAGCGGCTGGCCTGGATACCACGGCGCCTGCTGCGGGGCGGCGCTCGCGCCCTCTGTGACCGCCCACTCCGCGGCCATCCGATCCCAGCGCTCGACACCGAAAGGTCCTCTGCGGTGCGCGCACAACAGCCGATGGGATTCGAGTGCGCCGAGTGCACCCGTCGCGTCGCCCTCGAATGCCGCCGCGCTGACCGCGCGCGCGGCCCGCACGATATCGGCACGCACCGCGGTCAGATCATCAGGAATGCTCAACGACACTTCCTCACCGCCGGCGCGCAACAGCGCGAGTGCGGTATCCGCATCACCTGCTCGCACCGCGACTGCCAGGTCCGCGATCCGGCCACCGAATCTACGGCCACGGGTCAGTCGCACGATGCCACCTCGCAGCCGGTCCCGCTCCTGCGCGGTCAACCTCTCCCCCTGATGCTCTGCCACAGTGATGTCCGGACCGAGGATCTGATCCAGTACCGGATTCGGGGTGGCTGCGATGGGACCTGCGACCAGGTCGGCGAGTACAGCACCCGCGTCGACCGAGGCGAGCTGGTCGGGGTCGCCGACCAAGATGAGCCTGGTATCCGGTCGCAATGCGGCCAGCAGTCTGCTCATCAGCGTCAACGAGACCATCGAAGTCTCGTCGATGACGATCACGTCATAGGGCAGCCGGTTGTGTTCGTGATACTTGAACTGCGTACTGCGGCCACGTTGCCAGCCGAGCAGCCGATGCAGCGTAGCGGCGGTGAGCTCGGGCAATCCGAGCGAATCGGCCTGTTCTCGCACGGCTTCCTGCAGTCGCGCTGCCGCTTTGCCGGTCGGGGCGGCCAGGGCTACGCGTAGCGCGGGCAGTTTCGGCTCCGTCGTGCGGTGTGCGAGCAACAATGCGATGATCCGCGCGATGGTGTGCGTCTTACCGGTCCCTGGCCCGCCTGCGACCACGGTGATCCAGTGCGTCGCGGCGAGCGCGGCCGCCAGACGTTGCCGATCCGGCGCTACTGCGGCCTCCGTGTCGAACAATCGATCCAGTTCACGACGCACGGTCTGTGGATCGACCACGGGATGGTGCGCAGACCGCTCGGTGAGCACGCGCCGGATGGTCCGCTCCTGCCGGTAGTACCGGTCCAAGTAGAGCAACGGGCCTGCGCCGTCCCGGCTCTGAGATTCCACCAGCCGCAGCGGCCGCAGCGGTCCCATCGGTCCCCCGCGGACCAGTGGGCTGACCCGCAGCGCAGCGATCAACGCCTCCGCATCCGGCCACGGCAGCGTCGCAGGATCGATACCCGTATCCCAGGTTTCGTCAGCGTCGACTCCGATCTCCCGTATCCGAGCCAACTCCAGACACACCGATCCGGCGCGCACGGCGCGCACAGCCAGCGCCGCGGCGAACAACACTTGCTCGGACAGTTCCCGACCCAGCTTGCCCAGCCGGAGCGCGACATGCACATCAGCGGCCGACAACACTCCTGCCTCGTTGAATGTGCGCAATAGGCCAGTGCCCCGCTGCGCCACCTGAATCGACGTCACCGACCGGCCTCCCCGGCCAGGAGCGCCGAAAGCGCGACGACCAGCTCAGCTGGTGGATACCAGTCGAAAACACCGCACCCCGCCGGTGTCGCCGGTCCGATCATGCCACGCACGAACAGATACCGCGTGCCGCCGAGATGGCGCGCCGGGTCATAGCCGGGCAGTCGCCAGCGCAGGTATCGGTGCAGTGCAACGGAATACAACAATGCCTGCAGTGGGTAGTGGGAACGCACCATCTCGGCGGCCATGCGTTCACGGGTATAGTGCGCGACAGTGAGGTCGCCTGTGCCCAGCCGGTTGGTCTTGTAGTCGACGATGATATACCGCGTGGTCACGCCGTCGTCGACGCGCAGTACGGCGTCGATACTGCCGGTGAGATAGCCGCGCAGCGGGATATCCGGCAATACCGCCAGCTGGCCGGCATATCCGGACAAGTCATCGTCCGCCGGAAGGTGAACACGCAACAGATCGACGATCTGCCGCAATGTCGCCGTGGTGGCGCCGATCCGGTCGCCACCGGCCAAGGGCAATTCGAACTCGAGCTCGGTGAGTCGGTCCCGACAGGCGATATCGGCCAGGCAACCATGTCCCAGCGGTGTCCGCAGCACTGCGAGCAGAGCGGGGGCGAGCTGCTCCGGATCCACCTCGGCCATCAGCTCGGCTACTGTCGCACGGCACCGATCGCGTACCTCGGCTGCCAGATCCGCCCTGTCGGTGACGATCCGTTCCAGAACACCGTGCACGAGAGTGCCGAACTCCGCGCCATAGGGTAATGCGTTCATCAGTGATGCGGCACCCGGCTGATCCGGGTCGACCGGGCTGGACAGTGGTGCGTCCACCGGCTCGTCACCCAGCTCCCTGGTGCGCTCCGGCGCGCCGTCTGCCGCCGCTAGCCCGGCTGCTCCGTGCCCAGCCGCGGTCAGCGCCGAATACGAAGTGCGCCGCCAGTGCTGATCCAGGGCACGATCGAACCGCGCTGCGGCCAGCTCGCCGAACACAGGCTCGGCGCGTACCCGCCGGAGCGCACCGGTGTCCACCCCCGCGACCGCCGTCACCGAAATCGCCGCACCCGCGTCCGCGGCCCAGACCGACAAGTTCGATGCGGCAACCGCATCCGCGGGTACGGCAGCGCGCGCGGCGACCTCGGCGGAACGATCGGGCCGCCCGAAGATCATCCGGTGCAGCGGGGCAGCCGCGGTGGTGATCGAGGGCGCCCACCAAACGACGACCTGGCACCGTGCTCGAGTCAGCGCGACATACAAAAGACGGAGTTCCTCCCCGGCTTCCTCGGCCTCGCTACGCGCCTTGCGTTCGGCGTACCCGGAGGCGTCCGGACCACCCATATCCAGTACCCGAGCGCCGTCATCAGCATGCAACAGCAGCGTCGCCGGATACGGGTTCTTGGCGCTGTCCCATGCGAACGGCACATAGACGATCGGAAATTCCAAACCCTTGCTGGCGTGTATCGTCGCGATCTGGACAGCGGCGGCGTCCCGGTCCAGTCTTCGGCTACGGTCTGCGACAACACCGGAGGCGGGATCACGGACCCGGTCGGCCAACCACCGGGTCAATGCGGTCAGCCCGAGGCCCTCGGTGCTCGCGACCTGATCGAGCAGCTGAGCGATATGCCGCAGATCGGTGAGCCTGCGCTCCCCCTGTTCTTCGGCGAGCAGCCGCTGGGCCACCTGTGCTTCGGCGGCAATCTTCTCGAAGACAGCGGCGAAACCCGTCCGGGCGAAAAGCCTTGCGGACGCGCGCAATTGGGCGCTGATCCGTCCGACCAGGTCAACCCCGCCCCTGTCGATCTCGGCCACGGTGACACCGAATAGCGGCGTACTCGCGGCCAACCGCACTCGATCACCGCGATGTGGCTGTTCCAGCGCCCGCAGCACCCACAACCAATCGATCGCGCTCGTGGTCGCGAAGACACTGGTCCCGCCTGCGAGCACCGAGCCGATGCCAACGCGGTCCAGCGCGGCACGCACCACATCGATCTGGGAACGAGTCCGCACCAGAACCGCGATATCGCCGGGCCCGATCGGCCTGCGCACCGCATCCATGGGTGGTGCCACATCCGAGTCCTTGCCGGTGGCAACGGGTTCGGCATGCATATCGAGCAGCACACCGGACTCGAGCAGGTCGGCGATATCGGCGGCCAGGTCGTCGGCGACCTTGGCCCGCATACGGCCGACAGCCGGGAAACCCGACTTGTTCAACGGTCCGGCGCCGGTACGCGGCAGACATCTGATACGCATCGGGGTAGTCAGCTCTCTCGGTCCGGACAGCCGCGACCACGATCTGGTCGCGGCGACCGACCGCACGCGGATATCCTTGTGTCCCAATATCGCGCCGCCATGGAGATGGTCCAGCGCAGCCAGCAGTCCCGCATCGCTACGCCAGTTGGTGGTGAGCTCTTCCCGGCTGTCCGCGTGCCCGACCGCGTCCAGATAGCTGAGCACTTCGGCGCCGCGGAAGGCGTAGATCGCCTGTTTGGGATCACCCACCAAGACCAAGGTGGTGTGCCCATGGAACGATCTACGCAGGATATCCCATTGCAAGGGGTCGGTGTCCTGAAATTCGTCGACCAAGACGGCACGGTAGCGCGCGCGGACGCGACGGCATGCGCGCGGGCCGTGCACCGGGTCGGAGAGGACCTCGTGCAACAGACTCAGCAGATCGTCGAAGTCGCGCAGTCCGGCCAGCCGTTTCCGGCGTTCGGTCTCCACGCGTACCGCATGCGCGAACGACGCCCGCTCGCCTGCTCCGGATTCCTGGTCTGGCACCAGGGCCGCATGCCGGTCCCGCACGGCGGCCAGCGCCAGCGTACGAGCCTCTTTCAGCGAGAACGGAGGTTCGGCACGGGCGTAGCGGTTCAGATACAGGTCGTCGACGATGGTGCCGACAAGATCGTCGACAGCCTCTACCAGCCTGGTGCTCGGATCGTATTCACCCGCGAATCCGAGCTCATCGAGCATACGCTGACAGAAACTGTGTGTGGTGGCGATGGTGCCCGCGTCGAAATCCGACAACGCGGTCAGCAGCCGCTGCCGCCGCTGCCGTACCTCGTCGACATCGGCCTGCGCCAAGTATCGGACCAAGTCGTCGGCATGCGCGCGCGCCGCGGCTGGGTCTGCCAATCCGGCAGCGACGCAGACAAACCGAACACGGGCGCGTTCCCGCAGTTCCTGGGTAGCCGCTCGGCTGAATGTCACCAACAGCAACTGCGACACATCGATACCCGCCTCGGCGACATAACGTACGGCGAGCCCGACGATGGCATGTGTCTTGCCGGTACCCGCACTGGCCTCCAGCACCGTCGTCCCGGTCGGTAACGACCCATATGACTCGAACTCGGCGGTGGCCGGCACCGTAGTCGCGAGGGTGGTTTCGCGCACAGTCATGGCTGCCCCTGATTCTCCGCGGCGAGCAGCGGGTCCCACATGCGCCGGGCCAGTGCGCCGAAGCGGGTGGTCTCTTCCGGCTCGCCCACGGCAGCTGGTACGGACATGAGGTCGTAGAATCGCGGTGCCGGACCCCA
Source organism: Nocardia sp. TBRC8007 (assembly GCF_056629435.1). Lineage (NCBI taxonomy): Bacteria > Bacillati > Actinomycetota > Actinomycetes > Mycobacteriales > Nocardiaceae > Nocardia > Nocardia sp. TBRC8007. Next base: position 224,299 of record NZ_JBWSOR010000003.1, read on the forward strand.
GACATAGCGCAGATGGCGGTCGGTGTGATCACCGAAGGAACCAGGACCGTTCGGGCCGCCGTTGAACTCACGCTCCGCCGCGGCGGTCGCGTCGTCGGTGCTCGCCCCACGGAAGCGCCGTTCAGCGTATACCGCGGAGGCGGCGGGTGCGATCGGCAATGGTTCGGTCAGCCCGGCGTCCCGCACAGCGACCAGTGCGCGCAGAATCTCCCTCGCCCTCGACGCCTCGGGCGCGGTGAGCGCACAGCGCCATACCGGACGGCCGAACCGGCCGCGCCCTGTGCTCACCGCACGCCACGAACGATCCTCTGTCGCGGCGAGTGCGAGCAACGAAATCCAGTTGCTGATCCGATGTTTCGGAGCAAGTCGGGAGAAGGTAGTGCGAACAAGGGTTTCACCACGCACATCCGGCACTGTGCCGGTAAGCCTACGCCGGTCGCCCAGATCCACTGCGATGTCCACAGCGCGCGCCACGCCCGTATAGTCCGCCTGCGCGGCACGCACCAATCGGTCCACGATGTGCTCGACCTCATCGAGTACAGCAGCACCGAAACCGAAGGGCGGCAATGTACCTCGGCGCCATTCCGCCGCCCGCAACCCCGCCGGGTCCGCGCCGGTCAAGCGAGCCGCGAGGAAGCGCTCGCCCAGTTCCCACTTGGCCAGCCCATCGAGCTCGATGGGCAACCGGTCGTCGATGTCTTCCTCGTGCTCGGGAACTCGTAGGCCGAGGCGCTGCCACAGGAAACCACGTACTGGGTGCTCGGCGAACGAGATCAGTTCGGCGAGCGCCACATCCGTTGTATCCGCGGCGGGCAGCGGGGCGGACAGGAACGCTGCGGGCGGCTGTGTGGCCCTGCCGAACGCGCGGGCTCCCGCCAGGGCCACGGTGTCGAAACTGCGTGGTCGCTCGGCCTTGAAATTACGGGGATCGAAGGCCTGCAACGGATGCCGGTTGGCCACCGCGCTCATCGCCTCGGCCCCGAGGTGAGCCCGCAGCACATCCAGCAACTCGGCGATCGGAACGGCAGGCGGGCGATAAGCACCACTCACCGGATCCGCGCCGGTGTACAGCACCAACAAGGTGTCACGGGCCGCGAAAATCGCCTCCAACAACAACTGCCGGTCGATAGCGCGTGGATCCCGTTCACCCAGAAGTGGTTCCCGAGCCAGCGCGTTGTCGCCCTCCGCTACGGTGGCGCGGGGGAACACCTCGTCGTCCATGCCGAGCAGCACCACGACCCGGTGCGGCACCGACCGCATCGGCGCCATCGCACATACCGTCAGATCCCCAGTGCGGAAATTGGTCCGAACCGGCCCAGTCGCCAGGCGTGTCCGTAGCAATACCCCGATATCGCTCAGCCGCAGCAATACTTCGCCCGCGTGGTCGGTAACAGCGGCGAGCTCCTGCCTTGCCTCGATACGTAACCATGCCTGAGAATCCGGCACATCGGTCAGCAGGTCGAGTGCACGGCCGAGTATCGCCGCCCACTCGTGTGCAGGCCGGGGACCGCGCAGATCGCGCAAACACACCGCGAGCCGATCCACGAATTCGGCAAAGCGCCCGGCTAAGTCGACGTCATTGCTGTCCACATCATCCAGTGGAAGCACGAGATCCAACCAATCATCGGACGTTTCACCCGCGGTGACGCCGAGCAAGATCCGGTCCACCGCACTGTTGAGTGTGTTCTGCGCGAAGTCAGCCAGCCCGAACGCTTGCCGCTGACGCTGCCCGATTCCCCACCGCGCTCCTGATTCCGCCGCCCATTCCCGCAGCCGCTCGATGTCGTCATCATCGAATCCGCACCGTCGCCGGACAACTTCGGTGGCCGCGACGTCGAGCACCTGAGTCACACTCACCCGTCCATCGGCCAACTCCAGCAGCACCTGGATCACCATAAGCAGTGGATTGGTCACTCCACGCCCTCGGTCGGCCACCCGTACCCGCAGCCGATGCGCCGGATGCGCCGGATCTCCCTGCTCCTCTAGCACCCCTGCGGCATGCTGGTCGAACGCCGCCCGCACCAGCGGCACATACGTCTCCACCTCCGGGCACATGATCAGCACATCACGAGGCTGGAGCGTGGCATCGGCCGCGAACAGCCCGAGCAGGCATTCCCGCAACACTTCGACTTGCCGGGTGGGACCGTGACACGCATGTGCCTGCACGGTGCTGTCGATATCGGCCGCTCCGACCACCGGCGGCCACTGATCGTCTCGGATACCTGCCTGCAATGCCTGCAACAAGGTCGGAGTCGAATCCGCTTCCGCGGCGACGGCCCCAGGCGGTGCCGCGGGGGTGGAATAGTGGATGTCGGAACCGGCTGCGAGCTCGGACAGCTGTTGCTGGAGTTCCCTGACCTCACGAGACAGCCCGGTCAAGAGTGGATGCGACACCAGCGTGGCACTGCGATCCACGGCGCGGGAGCGCGCTCTCGGTGCATCGGCCAGACGCGACCACAGCACTGGGCTCGGATGTGGAAGCCACAGATGGATTTCTCGGGCAGCGGCCAATGCGGACAGGATGGCAAACTGATCGCCGGACAGCCGGGTTACGCCGAACAGTGACAACCGCTCCGGCAACGCCACCAGATCCGGTTGTGCGCGCAACCGCGCGCAGGCCGCGTCCAATCGTTCGGCCGGGCTCGGCACTCCGATCTCGGCACGTAACCTGCGCCACAGCGCCGGCTGCCAAAGCAGGTCATCGGGCATCGCCTTGCCTGTGCCATCGGTATCCAGGCCCGCCGCCCACTCTGTGATCAGCGCCGGGCGCTGGACGCTATAGCTGTCGAACAACGCGGTCACCTTGGCCGCAGTCGCGTAACGCCTACCTGCGCGGTCCGCGTGAACATCTCGGTGCCGCGCGTCGAGATGTCTGGCCAGCACCGCACACCACGGCTCGGACACTGTCGCGTCGATGACCCGCAGTAACGTCCACACCACACGCTGCTCGGACCACGGATCGTCATCGGGAGCCACAGCGCTCGCCACGGCGAGCACCTCGGCGACCAGTGCGGCAGGCGAAGGGAACGCGATATTCGCGCAGACGCCGTCCGCCGAGCGATCCGCACCGAGCACCATCGAGAGTGTCTGCGCCAGCCAACGCTCAACACCTTTCGCGGGCACTGCGACTACCTCGGTCGCGAACGGGTCCTCCTGCGGTGCCGCCAACGTCCCGGCGAGGGCCTGGGCAAGGACGCCGGCATGCTCGGCCCGGTGGATGTGCAGCGGCATCTACGCCCTCTCGGTCGATGGTGTCGGGCTGCGCCGACCTCGGACTTCGTGCACGTTTATACGCTCGGCGCCGAAGCGCTACTGCACCGCCCCATTCGACCGCCTCATTCGCAGAAGAGTGAAATAGAGCACACAAGAACGGATTACTCCCGTGTCACGCGAGCTGCGCTCGCACGATGTGCAACAGTGCAACACCGGGGAGGAACGAAAGAGCTGTACCGAAAGGCTGGTTCGCGTTCATGAATGCGATGGTGATTCCCCTGATTCCGAGAGGCGGATTCACAGTCCGCCGGGTCGGCGAGCGCTGGGATCTCGTCAACTCGCGCCACTACGGGCACACCGTCGTCCTGCAATCCTGGCCTCAGGACCGGCGGGGTGAGGCGTTCGAGCACTGTTACCGACTCAACGGACGCACCGTCGAAGAACTTCGCGCAGCATTCCGCTGACCGACAAGACCACCGCGGAGTACAGGGCCGCCACAGGGCATCCGAAACCGCTGCGGCGCAGACGCACACGATTTCCCTAACACAATACTGAACTGAGCTCAAGACGTGCATCCGAATCCGTGATGTGCGATCGTAATTCCTCGTGCGTTACCCGTCCCCGGCTACCCGAGCCGTTGCTCGCTTAGCCGCCTCTGTCTGTGTTCTCGCCACTGCGGCAATCCTTGCTCCGAATTCCCCAACTACGCTCCCGATCGCGAACGCCACTCCGTTCGTGCACACCCAAGGGTGCCTTCCCGGTTTCGACTGCGATATGAGCAGACGCATCGCCGCGGTCGATGCCTACCTCGAAACCCGCCCCGGCATGACCGGCTATGTCGTACGCGACCGCGTGTCCGGTGGGGTCTATGCCAACGCCAACGCAGAGAACTTGATCTGGACCGCGTCGACGATCAAGCTGGCTATCGCCTCGGATCTGCTGAACCGGGCCAGGGTCGGCGCGATCACGCTGTCCGCCAATGACCGTGGCCTGATGGAAGCGATGCTGGCCACCTCGAACGACGCTGCCGCGGATATACTCTGGACGAAGTACGCTGGTATCGACCGGATGGCGTTCAACAACGCTTTTCGCGCCAATGGGATGACCTCTCTGGTGCCGCAGCCGACCAATACCGCCCTGTACCCGGACTGGTCGTTCCAGAAGTCCACCGCCGCCGACCTCGACAGGCTGATGGACCATATCCTCAACCGGATGCACCCTGACGATCGTGAGTATCTGCTGGGTCGGATGCGCGCAGTGGACTCCAACCAGCATTGGGGCGTGTGGGGCGCGGGTCCGCGGATGCGCCCAGGCCTGAAGAACGGTTGGTCCGCGGAACAGGACGGCTGGGTGGTCAATTCGGTCGGCTTCGCCGGCCCGGGTGAGCGTTACACCCTGGCCATCATGAGCGCATTGGGAAATGAAGGCGGCTATCCCGACGGCGCCGAGACCGATACCAAGGTCGCGGAGTTGCTTTTCGCCGACCGCTGACGCCCCCAGTCTGGGCGGTTACGTTCCCGTCAGCCTGCCGAACGTCTGAGCAGCCGGATGGGCGCACCGTCTCTGGGGTAGGGAATCGTGTTGAATCCCCATGGCATTCGATATGACTCCGGAATTCGCCACTCGTACTCCCGTACCAGCGCGGCAAGCACTGTCTTCACCTCGAACGTACCGAAGTGCATTCCGATGCACTTGTGCGCGCCCGCGCCGAATGGCATCCACGCCAGGCGGTGTGACTTGTCCTCGCGCCGCTGCTCACTGAACCGCTCGGGGTCGAATCGTTCAGGATGGGTCCATAGCTTTGGAAGCAGATGGTTGATCTGATAAGAGATATCGACATAGGTACCGGCCGGAATATAGTGACCTGCGATCTCGGTATCCCGTACGGCGCGGCGCGGCAGCCCTGGCACCGGGGGCATCAACCGTAAGCTCTCCTTGACCACGAGCCCCAGATCACGCAGACCGTCCAGGTCCGCAATGGTCGGCGGGGCATCGCCGAGTCGATCGTCCATGGCCGCCACCTCGGCACGCACCCGCTGTTGCCATTCCGGATGTTTACCCAGGTAATAGGCGGCCGCGGTGGCTGTCGTCGTAGTAGTGTCATGCGCGGCCAGGATCAGGAAGATCATGTGGTTCACCACGTCCGCGTCACCGAAGATGCCGCCTTCTTCACTGCGCGCGTGACACAGCCCGGAGAAGAAGTCCGGCGAGTCGCCACGACGTTTGTCCGGCAGCATCATGGTGAAGTACTCCTCGAGTACCCTCCTTCCCCGTAGCCCGGCCCGCCACTTGCCGCCCGGCACCGGATGCCGGACGATCGCCAACCCAGCGTGAGTGCAGTCGACAAACGCGTCGATGAGTCTGCTGCGCTGTGGGCCGACGTCGATACCCATGAAACTCTCACCTGCGATGTCGAGAGTCAGCTCTTTGATCGTCGGGAACAGCGGCACGGTACAGCCGACGCTACCTGGTGGCACCCAGCGCGCGATACCCGCGCGCACCACCGGAGCCAGCGCCGCCAAGTGCGCCTCCAGCCGCTCTCTGGTGAACGCCTGCTGCATGATCTTGCGGTGGAATCTGTGCTCCTCGAACTCCAGTAGCATCAACCCACGCCGGAAGAACGGGCCGATAAAGTAGTCCCAGCCCTGACCGAAGTCTCGGCGCCTGCGACCGAGCACCTCGTCGATCGCGTCCGGACCGGCGACCAACACCCGGTCGAGGCCGAAGGTAACGTTCAGCGAGACGGGCCCGTACCTGCGATAGCGCTCCATCAAATCGGCCGGACCCCAACGTATATACTGCAAGGTCCTGCCGAGATAGGGCAATCCGGCGTCGCCGCGCACCGGGACGGTCTCACTGCCCCGTGGCGGGGTGGCCAGTACCCGGCGGCGTTCCGGCAACACGCCGAGCGCCCGATCGATCAGATGTTCGCGCGGAGCGTGGATCAGTGTGATGTTCTCGGACTGGGGTAGCGTCGGCCTCGAACCGATCGCACGGTCAACAACGACCATGGGAACCTCCCTGAACGACAATTCCAGCATAAGCTCTCCAGCACCTCAGGTCAGCCGGGTTGTCGCGACAACTCTCCAGTCGGCGCTGCCGTGTCGAGACCAGATCGTGCTGTACCTTGCCGGGGAGAGGGATCTCGCCGTGACGATCCCTTGCGCGGCGGCTACGGTTGGGCGTGTCAAGAACCGTCGCCGAGACGGCCCCGAGGTCCATCGAGGAGCAGGATGATGAGCACCCAGACTGTCGATAACGGTCGTCACCGGGTGGTGGTGATCGGCTCGGGATTCGGCGGCCTGTTCGGCACCAAACACCTCGCGCGCGCCGACGTCGATATCACACTGATCTCCAAGACCTCGACCCATTTGTTCCAGCCACTGCTCTATCAAGTGGCGACCGGCATCCTGTCGGTCGGCGAGATCGCACCCGCCACCCGGCTGGTGCTGCGCAAACAGAAGAACGCGCATGTGCTGCTCGGTGAGGTCACCGACATCGATCTGCGCAACCGGACCGTGACCTCACGCCTGCTCGATCAGGACACAGTCACCTCGTTCGACAGCCTGATCGTCGCGACCGGCGCACAGCAGTCCTACTTCGGCAACGACCATTTCGCCACATACGCGCCCGGTATGAAGACCATCGATGACGCGCTCGAGTTACGTGGGCGGATTCTCGGAGCGTTCGAGCAGGCCGAGCTCGCCACCACCCAGGAAGATCGTGACCGCCTGCTGACCTTCGTCATCGTCGGCGCAGGCCCGACCGGTGTCGAGCTGGCCGGGCAGATCGCCGAGCTCTCCGACCGCACCCTGGAGGGAACTTTCCACAACATCGATCCGCGTGACGCGCGCGTCGTGCTGATCGAGGGCGCGAATGCGGTACTCGCACCGATGGGGCCGAAGCTCGGTGGCAAGGCCGAGCGGCGGCTGGCGAATATGGGCGTGGAGATCCAACTCGACGCCATGGTGATCGATGTCGATGCATTCGGGGTTACCGTGAAGGACTCCGACGGTACGACCCGCCGCATCGAATCGTCGTGCAAGGTCTGGTCGGCTGGTGTCCAGGCCAGCCCGCTGGGCGCAATGCTCGCCGAACAATCCGATGGCACCGAAGTCGACCGCGCGGGCCGGGTCGTAGTCGAACCGGATCTGACCGTCAAAGGCTATCCGAACGTCTTCGTGGTGGGCGACTTGATGTCGGTGCCGGGTGTGCCGGGACAAGCGCAAGGCGCCATCCAGGGCGCGACCTATGCCGCCAGGCAGATCAAGGCGGGGCTGGCCGGGCAGACACCACAGGATCGCAAGCCGTTCAAGTACTTCAACAAGGGCAGCATGGCCACGATCTCGCGCTTCAGCGCCGTGTGCCAGGTAGGCAAACTCGAATTCGGCGGGTTCATCGCGTGGCTCGCCTGGTTGGCACTGCATTTGTACTATCTGGTCGGCTACCGCAGCCGGATCATCACCGTAATCCAATGGTTCGTCACCTTCCTCGGCCGCAGCCGCGGACAGATGGCGGCCACCGAGCAGTGGGTGTTCGCACGACTGGCTCTGGAGGCCATCAGTACCGGTGATGACGAAGATGCCGAACAGCTGGCCGCTACCCTCGGCGCCTCCGGCAACAGCCGAGTCGCCGTGGACAAGGTCACCACCGACGCCAAGGCCGGCTGACCCGAATTAGCAAATAATTGGTTACTGCAATTCGGAGTGTCGCAGTACGCTCGACCGATCCGGGTCGCCGATAGATCCGAATGTGAGGCGTCGAAGTCTCCCTTCCGGATGAAAGGCGAGCTATGGGAACGGGTAAGCACAAAGCACTCGCGCGACGGCGGCAACGAATCGGCTCGACTGTCGCGGCGGGAGCACTTTCTCTGGTACTCGTGCTGATGGGGAACAGCACCGCGAACGCAGAGGCCGGACCACCCGCCTCGGCGACCAGGACGGACCAGAGTGATCAAGTCGTACAGTGGCCCGACGCCAAGGCACCCAACGTCCGCCCGTACGAGGGTCTGCTGATCCCGGAAGACACGCTGAGTTCGCTGCAGTGGGCACGACCGATACCGGAGAAGAACTACCTGGCTCCGGTGGACATACTGCACGCGCCTATTCCGGTCGCCCCGGTGCCGCCGATCGCACCACCACCCGGCAAATTGCGTTTCGGTGATGTGCAGGTCGACGCGCCGGACTGGCTCTACCGGGAGCAGGCGATCCAGATCAACGACGGTGCTGCGCGAGTGGAGGCCGAACTGGCGACATTCCTCGACTCGGTGGGGATGGAGCGAACCAGATCCGATCGTATCGCAAGCCAGACCGTCGGCGCCGCCGCGATCGGTGCCGCAGCGGGCGCGGCAGTGGCAAGTCCGTTCGCACTGATCGGCGCTGTCGCCGGGGGTACGCTCGGCCTGTCCATCGGCCTGCCGTTCGCGCCGATCGGCCTCGCCGCGGGACCGATCGGCGCCGCCTACGGCGCGGCGCTCATGATCGTCCCTATGACCGCCATCGGTGCGGGTGTCGGCGCGACTCTCGGTGCGGTGCACGCTTTCAGCGCACCCCCACGGACGGTCGGCAGCTGACCGGACACTGTGCGAAGAATGAGTCGCGGGGTCGATTCCGGCGCTACCGGAATCCACCCCGCGACCGACAAGCTCCCGCGTGTCGGCACGCCGCGATCGACAACAATCTCTTCGACCGAAAATTCTCAGCTATCTCCAGTATCTCCAGCCGATCAGCTGTCTCGGCCCAATGGATACGCGGATCCTGCCGGATCACACGGCGAGCAGCACCCCGGTACTAGTAAACAAACTGCCACCAGCCGCCAACGGTAGTCTGGTCCGGGTCAATCCTGTCGCCATTACCGGACGTTCATCGGGATAGACGAGTTCGCTCTCCAACGCGCGGGCAGCGGCCAATACGTCGTCGGTAGATGTACCGGCACCCAGTTCCAGACGATGGCGCAGCAAAGGTATGTCGCCGACATCGGCGATCAAGTCTCCCCGCCATCGGCCACCATCCTCGTCGGCACGGCCGATCTGGATACGTTCGCGCATACGCAGCCGGGCGTCGGACGCCAGCCGGATCGTAGTGACGGTGCGATGACATGCGTCATCCGCCACGATCATCGGCTCAGGGTCGAAATCCAGCACTCCCCCACTACCGACTTCGAAATGCCAGTGCCCGAACGAAAGCGGTGTCACCTCGCCCGGCAGGGCGAGGGTTGCCGCAACCGAGCGCACCACCAGCTCTGCACCCGGCTCTACCAGCACGACGACATCGAACTCGTCACCGCCGAGCGGCGTGGCGGCAGTACCGATGAGATGGACGGTATGTGGGCCGGTACGGCGAGCCGATAGCCCGCCGGAGGCATGGATCTCCGGAAGTGCCGTGGTGGTGGCGACTATCTTCAGCTCAGTGCGCAACAGCAGATTCGCCTGCGGCCGTCCGGTCCTGCTCGGCCATCACACGCAGCTGCTCGCGCACCCAGGCCAGCACCGGTGCCGCCGCGGGGTCCTCGGTAAGCGAGATCAGTACTGTCGGCCGGTCGCTCCGCACCCGCGTCGCGTCACGCTCCATCACACCCAGGTCCGCACCGACCAACGGGGCGAGGTCGGTCTTATTGATCACAAGAAGATCCGAGAAGGTCACGCCAGGACCGCCTTTGCGCGGCACTTTGTCACCCCCCGCCACATCGACAACGAAGATCTGCGCGTCGATCAGACCAGAGGAGAAAGTCGCGGTGAGATTGTCGCCACCGGACTCGACCAGGATCAGATCCAACGGCGAGTTAGCCGCGACCAGATCGTCGATGGCGTCGAGGTTGGCGGTGATGTCATCGCGAATGGCGGTATGCGGGCAACCGCCGGTCTGCACGGCGGTGATCCGCTCATCCGGTAGCACCGCGTGTCTGCGCAGAAAGTCCGCGTCCTCGGTGGTGTAGATGTCGTTGGTCAACACCGCAAGGGATAACTCCGCACGCAACTGCCTGCACAGTGCGGCCACCAATGCGGTCTTGCCCGATCCGACTGGTCCACCGATGCCGATACGCAGCGGCTCGCCGGGCGTGCGAGACCGCTTGGGCCGGTCGTGGCTGTGGTTGTGTGGCTCACTGTCGAGTAGGTGCGGGGGCATAGAGCGATTCTCCTTCTCTCAGGGCTTCAGCTGGCGAACAGTGGCATGTCACGGTGTAGGTGACGTTCAGCGAGCACATCTTGCAACGGGTCCGACACTGCGGCGAGACCGGTCACCGCTTCCGCGGAAATCCGGTCGCACAGGTCGGTAAGACGGATCGTGCACGCGGCGATCGCGGCGGGATCAAGGGCGAGCAGGCGCTGGGCAGCGGTCGCTGCGCCGGTGAGCGTGGTGTAGACCACCACACCCGCGATCTCCCTAGGAGATACCGCGGCAGCCCTGCCCACAATGCCAAAGGCCGTCGACGCGTGAGGGGTCGCCCTGAGGGGTGACCAATCGTGCCGGGGCCACAGCTGTTTGGCCAGCCGTAACAGACCTCGGCCCTGGGCGCGGGAGGCGACTCGCGCGCTAGGTGCGGGAGTTCGCGCGTCGGCCTCCAGGTCAGCGCGGGCCGAGTCGAGTTCACCCGCGCATACGGCAGCGGCCAGCGACGCGGCTACCAGGCCTGAAGTCAGAATCCGGCGACGTACATACAGCTCCACTGTCGCCACGTCCCGAACCAGACCAGAAGCGATGGCCTCTTCCATACCACCGGAGTGCACATGCCCGCCGATCGGTAGCCGGGAGTCAGCGAGCGCGAGCACCGTTGCACGGCTCGGCGCAACCGGATCACTCGTACCAGATTCACGCACCCGTCGATCCTATGTCTCGGCATGTCGCGGGGGCGTATCGACCATTTCATGAATGTTCCGGCATCGCACGATGATACCGCGCTATTCGACAGCAGACGAGGCCCGGCGCTCGTCCGAGACGATCAGCGACGGGCACGAAGGGCGAACCAGGCCGATAGCGCCATCGCCACAAGCACCATCGCGCCCGCGGTCACCGCGGCATGCATTCCATGGACAAAGGATTCGCGCGCCGATTCGATCAGCGCCGTATTGCCGTCGGCCTTCTGGATGGTCTCGCCAAGCGTGTCCTTGTAGTCACCACCCGATCGGAAGATCAGCGCAGCTAGGGAACCGAGCAGCGCCAGCCCCAACGCGTTGCCCAGCTCGAAGCTGGTCTCCGAGATGCCGACCGCCGAACCGGCTCGCTCCGGTGGCACCGAGGACACTGCGACATCGGACACCAGCGTGAAGGCCAGGCCATAGCCGATTCCGGCAATGGTCGACCCGACCAGATATGCCCAGAGTCCACCGTGTACCCCGACGCCGAGCAGCATCAGGTTGCCCACTGCGGCGGCAAGTAGCGCGAACACAAAGACGGCTCGGGCACCGAACCGATGACCGGCCGCCGCGCCACCGACCGAGCAGAAGAACACCGCGATCGCCATCGGGATGCCGAGCAGTGCCGCGGCCAACGGTGTGCGTCCGGTGACCGACTGCAGGTAGATACTGCTCAGGTAGCTCAGACCGGCTAGCGACATCATGCCTGCCGAGCTGGAGCCGACCGCCACCGAGAACTGAGCCTTGGCGAAGAGCCTCATATCGAGCAGTGGTTCGTCGAGCTGCCGCTGTCTGCGGACAAACACGATCGAGCTGATCACGCCGATCAACCCGATAGCGATCGCTTCCGCATCGACACCAGTGGTCGCGGCGTGCTTGATGCTGTACACCACGGGAAGGATGCCGCCGATCGACAAGGCGACGCTCGGCAGATCCAGTGGCCCCAGTACGCGCTCCCGATGTTCCGGCAATACGAGCGGGCCGAGCGCGAGCAGGATCAACAGCACCGGGATATTGATGAGAAATACCGAGCCCCACCAGAAGTGGTGCAGCAGCACACCGCCCACGATCGGTCCCGCGACCGAACCACCCGCGAAAAACCCCGTCCAGATGCCGATCGCGGTAGCACGCGTGCGTGTGTCGGGGAACAGGCTGGAAATCAGCGCCAGGCTGGACGGCAACAGAGTCGCACCCCCGATACCCATCAGCGCCCGAGCGGCGATCAGCATGCTCGCACTCGGTGCGAACGCCGCGAGCACCGACGCGATGCCGAAGATCGCGGCACCCGCCAGCAGGATGGTGCGTCGCCCGACCCGATCACCAAGATTGCCCATCGTGATCAGCAGACCCGCGATCAGGAACCCATAGATATCGAGAATCCACAGCTGCTGGCCCGCCGAGGGATCCAGGTCGAGGGTCAGTCTCGGCAGGGCGAGGAAAAGCACTGATATATCCATCGACACCAGTAGCACCGGCAGCAGCAAGACCGCGAGCCCCAACCAGGCACGACGCGGAGCCGTCATTCCCGGTCCAATGGACACGGTCGATACTGCCTGTGCGTCAGCCATCCCAAGCATCCTTTCTCGTAGCGCGTACGTCGTACGCATGCATTAGGGTACAGTGTACGCATTCAGGTTCAGCACGGAAAGCGAGCCCGAGGATGACCGAGAACAAGCTGCACCGCACTGCTATCATCGACGCCGCGATCGAGCTTGCCGATGCCGAAGGCTTGGATGCGCTGTCCATGCGGCGCATCGCTGACCGGCTCGGCGTAGGAGCCATGTCGCTGTACCGCCATATCGCGAACAAAGACGAACTGTTGGCGGCGATGACCGACGAAGTGGCACGGCGCACCCCGTACCCCTCGCCAGAGGGACAGCAGTGGACCTGGCGCGATCGGGTCCACATCGCCGCCGAGATCGACCGGGCGCTCTATCGGCGACATCCGTGGGTGCTGCTCACCTTCGCCACCCCACGCTATAGCCCCGGCCCACCGAGCTTGGCCTGCTTGGCCTGGCTAGTGGACGGCTTCCTGGAGCTCGGGGTGTCTATCCGCGAGGCGACGAGCATGTCCCTCACCGTGTGGAATTACATCTCCGGCGCTACTTTGCCGGAGATCAGTACCGCGCTGATGACCCGCAAGGGCACGCACTCCGACGACAATCAGCTGCGCTCACTGACAGAAGCCGCGACGGACCGATCGATCTCGCCGATACCCGCCGAACTCATCGGCGGCGGGGCAGGCACCCTGTCCTACGAGGAACTGCTCTACAGCGGGCTCGACGCATTGTGTGACGGGTTCGAAGCACGGGCCGCGCACCATGTCCGATCGACCTCGGCCTGACTCGAGTCACAGCCTGACATGCCGACTACGTCCTGTGCTATCTTGCTTCCCCACGGCCAAGGCTGCCGCCGCGCGCTGGGGCCGCGTGGAGCGCGCGGCACGATGGAGCTGGTTTCCCAACCTCCGGGCTCACTCGATGTTGTCGCCGTTCACGACGGCGTAGGCGAAACCATCCCAGCCCTTGCTACTCACAGTTTGGATCACGGTCGCCGCCAGGCCGGGTTCGGCAGCGAGAAACTCGATCAGTTCGCGGCCCGCCTGCGCACTCGAGTCCGCGGAGTGCGCATCGGCCACCCCGCCACCGCGGACTACATTATCGACGATAATCACCGAGCCCGGTCGGCTCAGACGCATCGCCCATCGCACATATTTCGTATTGTTCTCTTTGTCCGCATCTATGAACACTAGGTCGAATGGGTCGAGCCCCTCCTCGGCGAGGATAGGCAGGCTTTCGAGCGCGGCACCGACGCGGATCTCCACTCGGTCACCCATACCCGCCCGATCCAGGTTCTCTCGTGCGATCTGCGCATGCCGCATGTCGAATTCCACGGTGATCACCCGGCCGGACGTGCCGACCGCGCGGGCGAGCCAGATCGTGCTGTATCCGCCGAGGGTGCCGATCTCCAGCACCCTGCGCGCCCGCACCGTCCGGGCCAGCAGATACAGGAGCTTCCCCTGCGGTGGCGGCACGTCGATCGCGGGCAGGCCCGCCGCTTTGTTCGCCGCCAGCGCGGCATCAGAAGCCGGATCCGCTACCAATGCGTCCATGAGGTAGCGCTCCACATCAGCCCATCCCGGTGTCGTCATTCCTGTCAGTCTGCCACTCGGTATCGCCCGCGGGCTCGACATCGCAAGTAGCCTGCCGCATAGAGAGACGTGCGTGTCCCGCCCTGCACGGCGCACGCCGACAGCGGAGCCGAGTATGTCGCGCTCGGCGCGCATCTCAGTCCTCGGGGCGATCGAGGACTGTCCTACTTGGTGAAGTTCTCCGGAGGCTGCTGCGGCGGAGACACCTCCTGCGCAGGGAGCACCGACCGGTGTGGAGAGGGTTCGTGTTCTCGTCGCGGCGATGTCGGTGTCATCCCCTCGACCGGGGTGCGCGCTGTGGCCTCGGCGGCGCGCACGGCACGCTCTATCGTTGGATCGGGTGCGGTATCGAACCAATCCGCGACATCGGAGTCGTCCTCTGGCTTAGCTTCCGTGCCGTCGGTGGCGGGCGGTTCGTACCGGAACACGCCGTCTTCCCCCTGTGTGCCGAAGCTCTTGGCGAACCCTTCGAGCGCCTTGCCGAAATCGCTGGGCACCAGCCACACTTTGTTGGCATCGCCACGGGCGACCATGGGCAGCGTCTGCATGTACTGATAGGCGAGAAGTTCCGGTGTCGGCTTGCCGGATTTGATGGCGGCGAAGACCTTCTCGATCGCTTTGGCTTGCCCTTGGGCCTGCAGATAGGCGGCGGCGCGCTCGCCCTGCGCGCGCAGGATGCGGCTCTGCCGTTCGCCTTCGGCAGAGAGGATAGCCGACTGCTTGGCACCCTCCGCGGAGAGAATCTGCGACTGCTTGGCGCCCTCGGCTGTCTTGATCTGCGATTCGCGCTGGCCCTCCGCAGTGAGGATCATGGCGCGCTTTTCACGATCGGCCTTCATCTGCTTCTCCATCGACTCCTGGATCGATGGCGGCGGATCGATGCTCTTCAATTCCACCCGGGCGACCCGAAGGCCCCAACGCCCGGTCGCCTCGTCGAGCACACCACGCAACTGACCGTTGATCGCGTCACGGGAGGTGAGCGTATCCTCTAGCGTCATGCCGCCGACCACATTGCGCAATGTAGTGACGGTCAACTGCTCGACCGCGGCGATGTAGTTGCTGATCTCGTACACCGCCGCCTGTGGACTGGTCACCTGGAAATAGACCACGGTGTCGATGTGCAGGGTCAGATTGTCTTCGGTGATCACCGGCTGCGGCGGAAACGAAACCACCCGCTCACGCAGATCCACTTTGGCGCGGATCCGGTCGGCGAACGGAACGAGAAACGTGAGCTGACCCGACACTGTCCGCGAATACCTGCCCAGACGCTCGATCACCGCGGCCTCAGCCTGCGGCACCAGCGCGATCGATTTGAATACCACCACGACGACCAGGAGGACGAGTACGGCGGCAACGATCAATACAGCCATCAAGGCCCCTTCCAGACGACGGCGGTCGCGCCGTCGATCTCCATGACATACACAGTCGTGCCCGGCTCATAGACTTCGTTCGTGTCCATCGGCCGCGCGGTCCAGACCTCCCCGCCCAGCTTCACCTGGCCGGAATGCTCCGCGACCTGTTCGAGCACCAGCGCCGTCTTACCCGGCAGCGCGTCCACATTGGTCGGTGTCGGCGGCGCGGTTCCGAAACGTCTGCGGATGATCGGGCGTACACCGAGGAACAGCACCGCCGAGATCCCTGCGAACACGATGGCGTCCACGACTGGCGAGGTATCGGCTGTTGCGCTGACACCAGCTGTGCCGAGCGCCGCGACACCCAGCATCAACAGCGTGAAGTCCCCGATGAGCAGCTCCGCTGCCGCGAGCAGGATTCCCGCGACCAGCCACAGTATTGCGACCACATCACCACTCTAGTGTGCTCGGCATAATCTGGGGTGGCAGCGCCCCGACTACTCGGCATGGAATCGCCCCAGACGCACGGCAAACCCCGTTGCGGCGAAACCCTCAGCGACAGTGCTAGCTTCAGGTGATGAGCGGGCGTGACGGATATGGCGACATCTTCTCCGGACATTCTCGATCGAAGCGGTCGGTCCCAACGGTTACCGCGGAACGCGATCTGGTCGTCGAAGACGCCGCGACAGGATTCTGTGGCGCCGTGGTCGGTTTCGATCGCAGCTACGACGGTGAGTTCGTGAAACTGGAGGACGCCCACGGCGTGGTGCGTCTGTTCGCGTTGCGCGCGGCCGCGTTTCTGCTGGACGGTATTCCAGTGACACTGGTCCGCCCGACCGAGGCGCCACCGAGACGGCAAGCTCGCTCGGCCTCCGGATCCACTCGGGTACATGGGCTGCGTGCCCAGGTAGCGCGTGGCAGCAGGATCTGGGTGGAAGGCGTGCACGACGCAGCCCTCGTCGAACGGGTGTGGGGCCACGATCTACGCGTCGAAGGCGTCGTTGTCGAACAGCTGGAGGGCTTGGACAACCTGGCTGAGCGGCTAGCGGCATTCGAACCCCGGCCGGGCAGGCGAGTCGGAGTGCTCGTCGACCATTTGGTGGCCGGGTCCAAGGAGACGCAACTGAGCACCGGGCTCGGACCGCATGTCCTGGTGACCGGGCATCCCTATGTCGATATCTGGCAGGCAGTACGGCCCGCAGCCGTCGGGATCGCGCAGTGGCCGCGAGTGCCACACGGCGAGGACTGGAAGACCGGAGTCTGCAGGCGGCTGCGCTGGGGCACTCCACAGAACGGATGGCGCCGGGTATACGACGCGGTGACATCCTTCCGGGATCTGGAGGCGCCGCTCATCGGTGCGGTGGAGCGCCTCATCGACTTCGTCGTCACCGAGCCGGGCTGAACCCTTTCCGGAACGGGCCAGGTCGCCGGTCGGTGTCCAGACCGGTCCGGAAACCCGCACGAAAGCCCTACTCGCGGCATGCGCGCTGCTCACGAATGCCCTTGTGCATGGCTGCCCGCCGGTAACGCCTACCCCTTATGCTCGGTAATTATGTGCTCTCCAAGTGCGACGCTGACCGTGTGGGCGAGCTCCTGGCTGGCCGGCCGCAGTGCGCCCGACGACGTTCTGGCAGCCTTGCACGCCTGGGCGCCCGGACACACCATCGCGGCGGGTGACCCGCTCACCGGCGGCCGCACCGACCTGCCCTGGCCCGCGCACGGTGACCTGCCGGGAAGCGGAATCATGGCCCTGCTCACCGTGATACGCAAGTTCATGACGCAGCCGGGAGCGCAGCTGCGGCTGGTGCTCCCGGTTCCCGGCGATGTGCGTGGAGTCCCCCTCGCAACAGCGTTCGCCGCCGATGTCATCGACGCGGAGGAAGGCATCCTGATCGGTGTACCAGGCACCGACGGCACCGGCCTCATCCCGCAACGGGTCACCGAAGACACTCTGCAGTGGACCGTCTACAGCACCCCCATCCCTACCGGTCCCGACACCGATATGTCGCTCGGTGAAGCCGAATACGCTATGCGCGAAGCGGTCCGCGACGCCGCGGACGCACTCATGGAGCTGCACACCACCTCGGTCGGCACGACCGATTCCGATCCACGTGAACTCATCGAGGCCGAACTCGCCGACTACTCCCGGCACGACTATCCCAGATCGATTCCGCTGCGCGCCCGGCGTATTCTCGATACCGCCGACCATGTCGCGGCCATCCTCACTGTCGCCCAGCGGGAACCTGCCTCCGCTCCCACCTCCGCCAGTGCGATCGGCGCGCAGGAATCGCTGCTACGCCCGCTGTGGGACGTGATCCGCGACGCTCGACTGGTCGCAGTGCACGCCTCGGTGCGCGGCGGCCGCTGACCCCCCTTGGCTCCTCTGCTCGCTTACCACCCCGAGCTCTGCCCGATCGGCGGACGAAACGCGTCACCCCGATGGCACGACCGCGGATGCCGCGGCAGAGCACCGGCACCTATGTCAATTCACCGCGCCAGGACGACGGGCCTCGGAACAACAACCAGGGGCACAGGGGGCGCCGTCGCGGGTGCAACCGTATCCAGGGACAGCACCGAGCCGACCGGGCTCACTCGCATGCGTATGTTCGGAGATCAACTCGACGACCAACTTCGCGAAACGGGGATCTGCGCCCGGCGTGGCGGCGCGCGCGAACTCCATGCCGAGCTCGGCGGCCTTCTTCGCGGCCTCGGTGTCGAGATCCCAGACGACCTCGAGGTGATCAGAGACGAAACCGACCGGGCAGACCACGACGGCGACGACCCCCTGCGCCGCGAGATCCACCAGGTGATCGACGATATCCGGCTCCAGCCATGGGACTTGCGGCGGACCGGAGCGTGACTGCCAGACCAGGTCATAGTCGGTGAAACCGGTTGCCGATGCGCATAATCGGGCCGCCTCCGCGACCTGACGGCTATAGAGTCTACCGCCCTCGGTGGGCGGACCCGCGGCGACGTCGGCCGAGACCGGGACGGAGTGCGCGGTGAAGACCAGCCGGGCATCGGTGCGGCGGCCGAATGAAAGCCGTTCGCGTGCCGCACTGATCGCATCGGCGAACGCCTCGATCAACAAGGGGTGGTCGAAGTACTGCCGCAGTTTCACCAGCTCCGGCGCATTCGATCCGAAAGCGGCACGCGCCCTTGCGATGTCCTCATCATACTGCAGACAGCCGGAGTAGCCACCCCATGCCGAGGTCGGGAACACCAGGGCGGAGCCGATGCCGTCGGCGGCCATTCGCGCGACGGTATCCTCCACCAGGGGATGCCAGTTCCGGTTGCCGAAGTAGACCGGCAAATCCAGCCCCGCCGCGGTTAATTCGCCCTCGACTGCCGAGATGATGTCCCGGTTGAGCGCGTTGATCGGCGAGACGCCGCCGAAGTGCAGGTAATGCTCGGCGACCACTTCCAGGCGTGCGCGCGGAACTCCCCTGCCCCGAGTGACATTCTCCAGAAATGGCATCACATCCTCGGGGCGCTCCGGACCGCCGAAAGACAGCACCAACAGCGCCTCAGGTGCCCGCATCACGGTGTTTCCCATCGTGTTCGGCTCAGTTGATCGACATGCTCTCGGGGAACCAGGTGTTATGGCTGGCTCCGCCGTCGACGTAGATGATCGAGCCTGTCGTGCCCGGCAACCAATCCGACAGCAGCGCCACGACCGACTTCGCTACCACCGTCGGGTCGTTGACATCCCAGCCGATCGGCGAGGCGCCCGCCCAGTACTCGTTGAGCTGATTCAGCTTGGCCGCATCGTCGGTCGCGGTGCCCGCGATGGCTTTGGCGGCCAGGGTCTTGATCGGACCCGCGGCGATCAGGTTGGAGCGGATCCGCTTGGCCGCACCCACTTCCCGCGCCACATACCGGTTCACCGATTCCAACGCCGCCTTGGCCACGCCCATCCAGTTGTAATATGGCATCGCGGTGCGCGGATCGAAGTCCATGCCGACGATCGATCCGCCCTCGTTCATTACCGGAAGTATCGCACGCGACAACGAGGCATAGCTCCACGCCGAGATCTCGAATGCTTTGGCGGCGTCCGGGCCCGGCCCTTCGAGGAACGATCGAGCCTCCGGCCCCATCAGAGTGCGAGGCGCGAACGCGATCGAGTGCAGCACCCCATCGATTCCCTCGGGCGCCAGTTCCCGCACCTTACCTGCCAGCGCGGCGAGATCCTCCTCGTTGGTGACGTCCAGCCCGATGGCAGGCGGAACTTCCTCCGGCAGACGTTTGGCGATCCGATCGATCAGCCGCAGTCGCTCCGGGATACCGGTGATGACCACCTTCGCGCCCTGCTCCTGCGCGACCGTCGCCGCGTGGAACGCGATCGACGAATCGGTAATGATTCCGGTGACCAGGATGGTCTTACCTTCGAGCAGTCCGCCCATGAGTTCTCGGTTCTCCTGAAATTCGATTGTGAGTGCCTGCGACGCCCGCGGCCTGCCGCGCTATGCGTTGGTCGATGTGTTCAATGGCCCATGCCCATGCCGCCGTCGACCGGGATCACGGCGCCGGTGATATATCCTGCTTCGTCGGAGGCGAGGAAACTGATGACCGCGGCAACGTCTTCGGGCTTGCCGTAGCGCTGGAGCGGGATGGCCTGTAACGCCATTTCCTTGTATTTGTCCTCCATCGCGTTGGTCATATCGGTCTCGATGAAACCCGGTGCGACCACATTCGCGGTGATGGACCGAGACCCGAGCTCGCGAGTGATGGAACGGGCCATACCGATGACGCCCGCTTTCGATGCGGCGTAGTTGACCTGCCCTGGCACGCCGGCCAAACCGACCACCGAACCGAGGAAGACGATCCGACCCCAGCGCGCTCGCAGCATGGCGCGATTGGCGCGCTTGGCGACGCGGAACGCTCCGGTCAGGTTCGCATCGATGACCTTGGTGAACTGCTCCTCGCTCATTCGCATCAGCAGCGTGTCATCAGTAATGCCCGCATTGGCCACCAGCACCTCGACCGGCCCCTGGTGCGCTTCCACCTCGGCGAACGCATTGTCCACCGACGCACTGTCGGTCACATCGCATTTCACTCCGAACAGGCCGTCCGGCACCCCCGATCCACGATGCGTGACGGCCACCTTGTGACCGTCGGCAAGCAGACGCTGCGCGACCGCGAGACCGATGCCGCGGTTACCGCCGGTCACCAGAACCGACCGGGATGTGATGTTCGACATGAGGTTCAACCTACCTGGTCCGGTTCGATCGGTACGACCGGCCCGCCGGGGGGCACACCTCGACCGGCGGTGAACGGGATACCGCGATCTGCGCGCTGTCGACACACCCGGCTACGGCAACCGCTGGCGGTAGAGCAGCCCGGTCACCACACCACCCGCTGTGATGAGCAGGCCGAGCAGCAACCACGGTCGACTCACATCCCCCCTGGTCAACTCGTATCCGATCTGCTGCTCGAGAGTGTCGTACACCGAAGTGAGTTCACCCATGCTCGACGCCTTGAAGAAGTCGCCACCGGACAGTTTCGCGATCTCCCGCAGCGACTCGTCGTCGACCGGCACCTGCTGCCGTGATTGTCCGCCCTCGCTGTCCGGTATCTCGACCGTGCCCCATGCGGTGCCGAACGAAATCGCCGAGATGGGGACGCCTTTGCTCTTGGCGAGCCGGGCCGCGACATACTCGTGCCGTGGGTTGTTGAAGTCTTCGAAGGAAGGGACCGTCTGCTTTCCGTCCGACATCAGCACGATCCGCGCCGGTGGCGGTTCACTGGCTCCGCCGAGCACTGTGGCGAGCGTGTCGATCGCCTGCAGCGCGGTGATGATGCCTTCTCCCGTCGCGGTACGTTCGGCAAGTTTGGCATTGTCGATGGCGGCTTTGACCGCTTCGTGGTTCGTCGTCGGCGACACCATCACCGACGCGGTTCCCGCGAAGGTGACGAAACCGATGTTCACACCCTTCGGCAGGCCGTCGACGAATTCCTTGCCCGCGTCCTTGGCGACCTGGAAGCGACTCGGTGCCACGTCCGTCGCCTCCATCGACAACGACACATCCATGACGATCATGACGGTCGCGCGATTACGCGGCACCTTCTTCACCGCCGTAGGCCCCGCCGCGGCGATGGTGAGGAATACCAGGCCTATCAGCACTAGTGCGATGGCCACGTGCCGGAACGGACCCGGCCGCGAGGGCGCGACTTTCTCCAACAATTGCATATTGGTGAACGTCAACATGTGCTTGCGCCGGTTGCGCTGTACCGCGACATAGCCGAGCGCGATCAGCACGATGACGACCAGGAATCCGAGCCAGATCTGTGCGGTGAAATGCGAAATACTCACTGACGTGGCACCCGCCCGGTCGGGGCGCCGAAGCTATGGCGCCGGGTGGACACGAACCGGACCACATCGGCGATCCAGTCTCGATCGGTGCGCAGCGTGAGCACCGGCGCGCCACAATTACGCAAGGCCTGTTCGACCTGTTGTCGATGGCGTTGCGCCGCTGCGGCGAAATCGGCGCGCAAGGTTGGGGTCACGCTGAACTCGCGGGTGCGCCCGGTCTCCGGGTCATGCAGCACAACGTCGCCGATATCGGGCAGCGACAGATCGCGCGGGTCGAGTATCTCGACCGCGAGCAGATCGTGTCTGGCGGAGATGGCACGCAGCGAACGCTGCCAATCGATCTCCCCCAGGAAATCGCTGATGATCACCGCGAGCCCGCGTTTACGCTGCGGGCGGCGCAACGATTCGATACCGCCGCGCAGGTCGCCGCGCACACCGTCACGCACGTGCGGAGTGGTCGCGATGTCACGTAACAGCGACTGGGCGTGAATGCGCCCACTTCGAGCCGGGATACGGACCAATCGCTCACCGGTGGCGACCACCGCGCCGATCCGGTTGCCGCCGCCGCTGGTCAGATGTGTGACAGCGGCTGCGGCGGCAATGGCGAGATCACGCTTCTGGCAGGCGGCGGTGCCGAAGTCGAGGCTGGCCGACAAGTCGATCACCATCCAGGTCTCCAGTTCCCGATCGGCGATCATCTGCCGCACATGCGGATGAGTGGTCCGCGCGGTGACCGACCAGTCCATCTGGCGCACATCGTCACCCGGCTGATATACGCGCGCCTCGCCCGGTTCGGAGCCTGGGCCAGGGATGAGCCCGAGATGATCACCGTGCAGCACACCGTCGAGTCTGCGACGCACGGTGAGCTCGAGGGTTTTCAGCGCGACCGAAAGCCTAGGGTCGGTCAACCCCCCTGCCTGGAAAGACGGCGGCGCGTGTGATGGCATCGGCACTGACACAACCGGATCCGATGCCGGGGTCACTTCGGCGGGATGGTGCCCACGGGCTGCGATGGCTGCCCGTTCGGTGGCTGGGGCGAGGTCTGCTGTGGCGTAGGCGCTTGCGGATTCTGCTGATGCGGAGCGCTCTGCGACCCGGTGGCCGGGTGCGGGGCCGGCCCGCCCGGCACGACAGCTTGCGGGGCGACCTGCGGCAGACCGACAGTTTGCAGCACACGCCTGATCACATCCTCCGGGCTGACCTCGTCGGCGAGGGCGTCGTAGGACAACACCAGCCGGTGCCGCAATACGTCCGGAATCACTTCGACGACATCCTGCGGTACGACGTAATCGCGGCCGCGGATCAGCGCGACGGCGCGAGCCGCGGCGATGATGCCGAGGCTGGCACGCGGTGAAGCGCCGTAGGAGATCCAGTTCGCCACATCCTGCATGCCGAAGTCGGCAGGCTTGCGGGTCGCCGCGATCACACGGACCACATAGTCGACGAGAGCGTGATGCACGAAGGTGTCGGCCGCGACCTTCTGCAGCCGGATCAAGTCCTCAGGCCGCAGTATGCGACTCGCCTCCGGCGCGGACACCCCCATCCGGTAGATGATCTCGCGCTCCTCCTCCACCGAGGGGTAATCGACGACGACCTTGAACAGAAAGCGGTCCCGCTGCGCTTCGGGCAGCGGGTACACTCCCTCGCTCTCGATCGGATTCTGTGTCGCCATAACTAGGAACGGATCCGGCATCGGGTAGGTCTTGCCACCGATCGAGACATGGCGTTCGGCCATCACCTCCAGCAGAGCCGACTGCACCTTGGCCGGCGCGCGGTTGATCTCGTCTGCGAGTACGAAGTTCGCCACGACCGGGCCGAGTTCAGTGTCGAACTCCTCGCGGCCCTGTCGGTAGATGCGCGTACCGATGAGATCGGTGGGCACCAGGTCCGGCGTGAACTGCACGCGGGCGAACGAGCCACCGACCACCTTGGCGAAGGTCTCCACAGCCAGCGTCTTCGCGATACCAGGGACACCCTCGAGTAGCACGTGACCACGCGCGAGGACTCCGACGAGCAGTCGTTCGACCAGACGGTCCTGACCCACGATCACTCGCTTGACCTCGTAGATCGCCTTCTCCAGGAGCTGGACGTCACTCCCGAGGCCGCCGGGCGCGGAAGCAGGCGCATCCTTCACCGAGCTCGCTCCGCTCACACCGTCCGTCGAAGTCACCAACATCCCCGCTTTCGCCTTGGTCCTGTGCGTGCTGCCACAACTATTCCAGGTATCGCCCACCTGCGCCGCAACCGGACCCGACAAGATGGGAATTCAGGGTTCACCACGCCGCTCGATATCCAGAATGTCCGATATTTCAGGCGACTATCCGTACCGCGTACGGCATGATGCCATCCTCGCGGACCGGGGAAACTTTGACTACGTCACCGGACTGCGGTGCTTCGATCATCTGTCCGTCACCAAGGTACAGCGCTACATGTCGACTACCGTTGGCTCCCCAGAACAGCATGTCGCCGCGCTCGCGCTGTCCGACCGGCACCCGCGTGCCCGCGTTGTACTGGTAACCGCTGTAGTGCGGCAACGCGACTCCGATGCCCGCGAACGCGTAAACCATCAGGCCTGAGCAATCGAAACCCACTTTGTCGAAATCGCCGTGCCGGTCCGCGATGCCGCCGTCGCGGATACCCAGGGTCGGCCCACCCTCGTCGCCGCCACCCCACGCGTAGGTGGTGCCGAGCTGGGACATGGCTCGGTCGATCACGGTCTCGATCGCCGCCGGGCCACTGACCGGGGGTGGGTTCGGCCGTGGGGCGTTACGTCGCGGCGGCGTGTCCTCCAGCTGAGTATGCGGGCGCTTTCCCGCCGCCAGTTCGGCGGCGCGATCACGCGCCGCCTGGTCGGCGGACGAACGGGCCTCGGCGGCCGCGCGCACTGCCGCTTCTTCGGCTCTGCGCCGCACGTCCCGGGACTGGAATGCGCTGCGCTGTTCTTGCAAACCGGCTACACGCTGCCGCGCCTGATCCAGCCTGCTCTGCGCGTCGTGGTGCCTGCGCAGCAGGTCGTTGCGTTGGGCAATCTGCTGATCGAGCTGGGCTCGCGTCGTGGCGACCGCGTTCTCCGCCTCGGCCTTGCGTGCCGCGGCGGTGGCGACGGCCGCGTCCGCGACTGCCTTCGCATGGCGGGCGCTGGAACTCTTGTTGCCCTGATCGATCTGCGCCCAGCGCAGGCGATCCAGCACCTGCTGCCGGTTCGCCGAGACCAGCGTGAGCAGCTGCGCACGATCGAGCATCTCCGCCGGGGTGGCGGCCGTGAGATAAACGACTATCGAATCGGAGCTCGGCCGGGTATATGCCTGGATAGCGAACTGGTCGAAGTCACGTCGCGCCTGACCCACCCGCGCTACAGCGGCGGCCAGCGCGTGCTCGGTTTCGACAACAGCGACGGTTGCCGCATCAGCGGCGGCCCGCGCGACCTGCAGATCCACCAGCGCCTTATTGGCTTCTTCCCGGCGCTGGGCGACCACATTGTCGAGCTGCCGCAGCCGCTGATCGACCTCGGCGATCTGGTTGATCAACATACCCACCTCGGCCACTCCGGCTTCGACCTGCGCGCCGACCTCGACAATCTGACTGTCGCTGGAATTTTGCGGAGTAAGCGGATCAGCGGCGGCCGGTCGAGGTGCGATCAGTGCAGTAGCTACAGATAGCAACCAAATAGCAATCCATAATGGGCGCCAGCCGACCGACTCGGCGTTACTGCGCATCACACCTCCCGAAGACCGGATTACAGCGATACCCAGAACACAAGGTGGACCATGACGCACTGTTCAATGCATGCTCTAAGGACACATAGTCCCCTAGTGGATGCCATTCGGAACGCACGACACCACGACAGGGGAAGAATTGTGGCAACCGAGTAGCACTCGCAGTTTTGCGTTGCCAAAAATTAGCTATATACGGTTTCGTCTTCTGGAGACTGAAGCAAACCAACCGAATGAAAAATTAGCTAATAGGATGCTGAAGACTCTGATCGACGTCTGTATGCGATATCGGGGCGCTCTTCACTCGCGCAAAGGCTTCCTCATGAAGTCACAACCGATTGCCAGGATTCACGCGGAGCCGGGGGAAGCTTTGCGCGCGCGCCTGGCCTTGATCCAGGCCAACCCGGCGACCACCGCCAACGTCCCGGCCAGCAGAATGCAGGTGACAGCAGTCCACGACACCGATTCCGGTGTCTCCAGACGGTCGACGAAGCCGCTCGCAGCCCGTACGTTCGCACCGTGACTGTACTTTGCGGCGTCTTCGGCCCATTCCAGCCGCACACGGCTGAACGTATCGCTATAGGTGCCGACCCAATCGTCGCTGAAAACGACGACGGTACCGCCCTGGGTCTTACCCACTTCGGTAGCCAGGTCGCGAAGGCTCGACTCGCGTCCCGGGTTGCCGGGGACAACCACGATGCTCAGCGGAATTCCATGCGATCGTGCGTCCGCCGCGATAGCCACCAACGCCGCCTCGTCCCTGCCGGTCAACGTCGCGACATGGTCGTGCGCCAAATCCTCATTGAGCGAGCGCACGGTGTCGGCGGTGACATTCGGCGGCAATTCGGTGGCCAAAGGGGTGAAAACGGAGGTGTGCGGGGCGGTCATCTTCCATCCGGTCTGTCGAGCCGCATCGGCATCCGCATCCGAGGCGACGGGCGTCCAGCACTGCAGGGTCGGGCGATATCCTCCTTGCTGGCTCGAAAGCACAGTACGCGACGGGGTGTCGCATCATCGATACCCGGCACGCCGAACCACCCCCCACCACTTCACAGGACAAGCGTACTGTTAAGGTCGCAATGCGAGGAAACCAGCGCTCATCGGCGCCGGAGCACCTCCGAAGTCTCGGTCGCAGGCACAGCCCCGTCTGCGACCACCCTCACAGATGAGTGGAGCTGACGTGACGAAAAGTATCGATACTTTCGGCGCCAAGGGCACTCTGGAGGTCGGAAGCGACTCCTACGAGATCTTCCGCCTCTCCGCCGTGCCCGGCACCGAAAAACTCCCCTACGCGTTGAAGGTCCTTGCGGAGAATCTGCTCCGTACCGAGGACGGCACCAACATCACCGCCGATCATATTCGCGCCATCGCGAACTGGAATCCTTCCGCGCAGCCCGACACCGAGATCCAATTCACCCCTGCTCGCGTCATCATGCAGGACTTCACTGGTGTGCCGTGCATCGTGGACCTGGCCACCATGCGCGAGGCCGTGGCCACCCTTGGTGGCGACCCGGACAAAGTGAACCCGCTCGCACCCGCCGAGATGGTCATCGACCACTCTGTGATCATCGACGTCTTCGGCCGCGAAGACGCCTTCCGACGCAACGTCGACATCGAATACCAGCGCAACGGTGAGCGCTACCAGTTCCTGCGCTGGGGCCAGACCGCGTTCGACGACTTCAAGGTCGTCCCGCCCAGCACCGGCATCGTGCACCAGGTCAACATCGAGCACCTGGCCCGAGTCGTCATGGTCCGCGAGAACAAGCAGGGCGCGGTCCAGGCTTATCCGGACACTTGTGTGGGTACCGACTCACACACCACGATGGTCAATGGCCTCGGCGTCCTCGGCTGGGGCGTCGGCGGTATCGAGGCCGAGGCGGCCATGCTCGGCCAGCCCGTCTCGATGCTGATCCCGCGCGTGGTCGGCTTCAAACTGACCGGCGAGATCAAACCGGGGGTGACCGCGACCGATGTGGTGCTCACCGTCACCGACATGCTGCGCAAGCACGGCGTGGTCGGCAAGTTCGTCGAGTTCTACGGCAAGGGCGTGGCCGAAGTACCGCTGGCCAACCGCGCCACCCTCGGCAACATGAGCCCGGAATTCGGTTCCACTGCGGCGATCTTCCCGATCGACGACGTGACCGTCGACTACCTGCGCCTGACCGGCCGTACCGAAGAGCAGGTCGCGCTGGTCGAGGCCTACGCCAAGGAGCAAGGACTCTGGCACGACGCGGACAACGAGCCCGCCTACTCCGAATACCTCGAGCTGGACCTGAGCACCGTGGTGCCGTCCATCGCAGGCCCGAAGCGCCCGCAGGACCGCATCCTGCTGTCGGAGTCCAAGGTCGCCTTCCGTAAGGACATCCACAACTACACCAGCGACGAGGTCAGCGGTCCTGCCGCGAGCACGCCGCACTCGAACCTGGACGAGGCCATCGAGGAATCCTTCCCCGCAAGCGATCCCGCGGTGCTGTCTTTCGCCGACGACGACGCCGCGCTGGTGTCGGCCGCCGATAACGCCGAGGGCCGTCCGTCCAAGCCGGTCAAGGTGAGCACTGAGGAGTACGGCGACTTCGTACTCGACCATGGCGCGGTAGTAGTCGCTTCGATCACTTCGTGCACCAACACCTCCAACCCGTCGGTCATGCTCGGCGCCGCCCTGCTCGCCCGCAACGCGGTGGACAAGGGCTTGACCCGCAAGCCGTGGGTGAAGACGTCCATGGCACCGGGTTCCCAGGTCGTCAACGGCTACTACGAGAAGGCCGGCCTGTGGCCGTACCTGGACAAGTTGGGCTTCAACCTGGTCGCCTTCGGCTGCGCCACCTGCATCGGCAACACCGGGCCACTGCCGGAAGAGATCTCCAAAGCGGTCAACGACAACGACCTCACCGTCACTGCGGTGTTGTCGGGCAACCGCAACTTCGAGGGCCGAATCTCCCCCGACGTGAAGATGAACTATCTGGCTTCCCCGCCGCTGGTCATCGCCTACGCGCTCGCGGGAACCATGGACTTCGACTTCGAACACGACGCGCTGGGCAAGGGCACCGACGGCAAGGACGTGTACCTGAAAGATATCTGGCCCTCGCCGCAAGAGATCCAGGAGACCATCGACCGGGTCATTTCCCGCGACATGTTCCTCGAGGACTACAAAGACGTCTTCAAGGGCGACGAACGCTGGCGCAGCCTGCCCACTCCGGAAGGCAGGACCTTCGAATGGGCCGAGGAATCCACCTATGTGCGCAAGCCCCCGTACTTCGAGGGCATGCCGCAGACCCCGGAGCCGGTCACCGACATCATCGGCGCTCGGGTGCTCGCGTTGCTCGGCGACTCGGTTACCACCGACCACATCTCCCCGGCGGGCAACATCAAACCGGGTACCCCAGCCGCGCAATATCTGGAAGATAACGGCGTCGAACGCAAGGATTACAATTCCTACGGCTCGCGTCGCGGTAACCACGAAGTGATGATCCGCGGCACCTTCGCCAACATCCGGCTGCGCAATCAGTTGCTCGACGACGTCTCCGGCGGCTACACCCGCGACTTTACCCAGGAGGGTGGCCCGCAGGCATTCATCTACGACGCCGCGCAGAACTACCAGGCCGCGGGCATCCCGTTGGTCGTGCTCGGTGGCAAGGAGTACGGCTCGGGCTCATCGCGTGACTGGGCCGCGAAGGGCACCCGTCTGCTCGGCGTGAAGGCTGTCATCGCGGAGTCGTTCGAACGCATCCACCGCTCCAACCTCATCGGCATGGGCGTCATCCCGCTGCAGTTCCCCGCGAACGAGTCGGCTGCGTCGCTGAAGCTGGACGGTACCGAGACCTTCGTTATCGAGGGCGTCACCGCGTTGAACGAGGGGGTTACTCCGAAAACCCTGAAGGTCACCGCCACCAAGGAGAACGGTGACAAGATCACTTTCGACGCCGTGGTGCGGATCGATACCCCCGGTGAGGCCGACTACTACCGCAACGGCGGCATCCTGCAGTACGTGCTGCGCAATATGATCAGGGCTTGATCGCACCGCCTTCGGCGGCGCGTGTTCGCGCCCTTCGAATCTCGTGTTCGCGTGCCCGAGACTCCCGCTTGCCGTCGACAAGTCGTGAGCGGGGTCCTGCATGGTTACGCAGGACCCCTCCTCCCGACCTGACCACGCACGGCAAGGCGAGTGCGCTCTGGGTGCGTGAATGCGAGATGGTCGCGAACATCGCTCATAAGACTCACTCCGCCTGGACTGCGAAGCGCGAATGAGAACAGGCCCCCTGGGGCATCAGTGCTTCAGAACGCCGGATACGGCCGCTCGGATCACTGCTCGCCTCGTACTGTGAGACCCCTGGTCGGTGAAGGGCCGATTCCGGGGCCAATGCATTCCCGATAGAGGAGCCCGATGCCCAAGGTCAGTGACGATCATCTTGCCGCTCGGCGCAGCCAGATCCTCGACGGGGCACGCCGCTGCTTCGCCGAGTACGGTTACGACGGCGCCACCGTGCGTCGCCTGGAGGAGGAGATCGGGCTATCCAGGGGCGCTATTTTCCACCATTTCCGCGATAAGGACGCGCTCTTCCTCGCCCTCGCTCAGGAGGACGCCGAACGCATGGCCGATGTCGCGGCCAACCAGGGCATCGTGCAGGTGATGCGCGATATGCTCGCCCATCCCGAGCAATTCACCTGGCTCGGAACACGTTTGGAAATCGCGCGACGGCTGCGCACCGATCCCGAGTTCCGTGCGAGCTGGACCCAGCGTTCAGCCGAACTCACCGCCGCCACCCTGGCCCGCCTGGAACGGCGCAAGGCAGCGGGCGCGTTACGCGACGATGTCCCCACCGACGTCCTGCTCGGCTATCTCGACCTTGTCCTCGACGGCCTGATCGCCCGGATCGCCTCTGGGCACACCAATGAGAATCTCTCCGCGGTATTGGATCTCGTCGAAGCTTCGGTCCGCCGCGGACACCCTAGAGAGCGTATGAGTTCAGCTCGACAGTAACGACAACAACCACTTCCAATCAATCGGAAATATTGCGACATTCGATTAACTAAGCCGCAATTAAATTTGCAAACAGCCGGTAAAGCTCGTGATTTGAGCTTATCGAGATCCTCCTCGCGTTATAATCGATCACACGCTCAGGGGCGTGGCAGAGGGTGAGCAGATCGGAGAGAAGGCTATGACCGACGCAATCCGCCTTCCTGGATCGACGCCGAAGGGTAATCCCGTCCCTCCGTCGCGGGGGCTGCCGGTCGGCCACCCTGTGACCATCTCGGAGTCGCCGACGTATACCCGTAGTGACGACCAGCTACACCGGCTCGCCGAAGCCTCGGCCGCCGGACCACGCTTCGCCGGTCGCACGAACGCGAGTGGCACGCCGTTCACCTACTGCCGAACCATATCGCGCGACGGGGTCGACGACGGCATCGACTGCGACAGTCTCGATTGAGCGGCGGGCGCATGACGACGCGCCAAAAGAGCTCGGTGCTGATCGTCTCCGAAGCCGATGATCTCCATAGCACTGCGATGGCAGTGACCTTACGAGAACACCACGAGGTCTACCCGATTCAGCTCGACCTGCGCGATTTTCCCCGAGAATCGGGCAGTTTCCGACTCGACCGGCTCGGTACCGCGCGCTCGATGTCACACCTGATCGGTCTCGACGACGTCCGGTCGGTATGGTGGCGGCACCCGCACCCCGCGCAGGTGCCCGCTGGAGTCGCGGCCTCGGACAACGCCTTCCGCCAAGCCGAATGCGATAGTTTCATCCAGGGCTTGCTCTGGTCCATCCCGGCTTGCTGGGTCAACGATCCCGGCGCCGACCGCACCGCAGCGCGCAAAATCGTGCAGCTGGAGACCGCGCTGCGGGCCGGGTTCGCCGTGCCGGAAACCTTGATCACCAACGACCCGGACGAGGCACGTAGTTTCATCGGATCCCGGCACGGCCCTGTCGTTTACAAAAGCACCGGTACCAGCCGGGTCGGGTGCACCGAGACCCGGATCATCTCTGGAGATGGTCTCGGCAGGCTCACCTCGATTCGTTCGGCGCCGACCATCTTCCAAGACTATGTCGACGCCAGCTGCGATTTCCGTGTCACCTGGGTAGAGGGGACCGAATGGACCGCACGCATCGACGCACAGCCGGGCGTCGGCACAACGGACTCCCGGCTGAACACCTCGGTGAATTTCCGGCCCACCCAGTTACCCGCTACAGTAAGCAAGTCGCTGGCCACTCTGATGGGCGCGCTCGGACTGTCCTTCGGAGTATTGGATATCCGGCTCGGCCGCGACGGCGAGTACTACTTCCTCGAAGTCGATCCACAAGGGCAGTTCGCCTATCTGGAGATCAAGACCGGGTTGCCGATCTTCCGCAGCCTGGCCAATCTTCTGGTGAACGGTGACGGCATGGTGGCGGACTACTGAGGGCATACGGAAATCCCACACAGCGCGCATGCGCCACACCACAGGGCTTGCCTGGGTGTTGCTCGACTCCCGAACTCAGCGAGCCGCGCCGGGCGGCACGCGACTGGCGGGGGTCGCGCCTCGTCCCGGCCACCACCCGGCGCTCCGGGTACGACCGATGGTGGCCGACGAGCAGCCTGCCGGATACGCGACCGGCGCTACTGGCTCTTACGGCGATTGGCTCCACCTCGGCTGCGGAGCTGCACATGCGACTCCACCAACACATTGTGGATGAAACCGTAAGAGCGGCCGGTGGACCGCGCCAATGATCGGATACTCGCACCCGCCTCGTATTGCTTCTTCAACTGAGTTTGCAGACGGTCACGTGACTTTCCGGTGACACGCGTGCCCTTACCCAGTGTGGTCTTACCTTGTATGGGTCTGTCGCTCATGGCTTCCTCCGAGTCGCCGAGCAGCGTCCCTCCAGGCTAAGCACTCCGCGAGCGGTGATCAACGGGTTGCTGTGATGAAACTCACGCAAGCTGAATGAGTTCCAGATATTCGGCCGACCAATGATCTTCCGTCCCGTCCGGAAGGAGGATGACTCGTTCCGGAGACAATGCCTCCGCCGCACCCGGATCGTGCGTCACCAACACCACGGCACCTGCATATGTGCGCAACGCGTCCAGCACCTGCTCGCGCGACACCGGGTCGAGGTTGTTCGTCGGTTCGTCCAGCAGCAGCACGTTCGCCGCCGAAGAGACCAGACCGGCCAGCGCCAAACGGGTCTTCTCCCCGCCCGAGAGGGTACCCGCAGGCTGGTCCAGCTGTGGACCGGAGAACATGAATGCTCCGAGCAGACCACGCAGCTGCTGTTCGCCCGCGTCCGGCGCGGCGTGGCGGATGTTCTCCCAGACGGTGGCGTTGTCGTCGAGGGTGTCGTGCTCTTGCGCGAAGTATCCGACCTTCAGGCCGTGGCCGGGCATCAGTCCGCCCGCAGTAGGCTGCTCGACCCCGGCCAGCAAGCGCAACAGCGTGGTTTTGCCCGCGCCGTTGAGCCCGAGTACCACCACCCGGCTACCTCGGTCGATCGCGAGGTCGACGCCGGTGAAGATCTCCAACGAACCATAGACTTTGGTGATGTTCTCGGCCATCAGTGGCGTCTTACCGCAAGGCGCCGGCTCGGGAAACTTGATCCTGGCGACCTTGTCCGCGACACGCACGTCGTCGAGTTCGGCGAGCAAGCGATCAGCACGTTTGGCCATGTTCTGCGCCGCAGTCGCTTTTGTAGCCTTCGCGCCGAGTTTAGCCGCCTGAGCGCGCAGCGCGCTCGCCTTCTTCTCCGCGTTCGCGCGTTCGCGACGCCTGCGCTGCTCATCGGTAGCGCGCGCGTCCAGGTATTTCTTCCAGCCCATGTTGTAGACATCGGCTTCGCCGCGCACCGCGTCCAGGAACCAGACTTTGTTCACCACATCGGCGAGCAGTTCCACGTCGTGACTGATCACGATCAGGCCACCGTCGTGGTTCTGCAGGAAACCACGCAGCCAGGTGATCGAATCGGCGTCGAGATGGTTGGTCGGCTCATCCAGCAACAAGATAGTGTCCGACCGGCCGCCACTGCCATCAGAGGCAGCGAACAGAATGCGTGCCAGCTCGATCCGACGGCGCTGACCACCGGAGAGGGTACGCAACGGCTGCCCGAGCACTCGATCCGGCAAACCGAGGCTATGACAGATTCGCGCCGCCTCGCTCTCGGCGACATAGCCGCCGAGAGCGGAGAAGCGCTCTTCGAGCCTGCCGTACTTGCGGATCGCCTTCTCGCGCTCCTTGTCGTCGGCAACTTCGGCCATCAGCGCCTGCTGTTTCTCCATCTCACGGATCAACGTGTCCAGGCCGCGGGCGGACAACACCCGGTCGCGGGCCAATATGTCCAAGTTGCCCTCGCGGGGATCCTGCGGCAGATAACCGACCTCGCTCGAGCGTAGGATCTTCCCGGCGTACGGCTCGCCCTCGCCCGCCAGAATACGCAGCGTGGTCGTCTTGCCCGCACCGTTGCGCCCGACCAATCCGATCCGGTCGCCGGCCTGCACCCGCAATGCTGGTCCGGGGGCCGACAGCAAGGTGCGGACTCCGGCCCGGACTTCCAGGTCGGTCGCGGTGATCACAAAATTCTCCTCGCGGATCGTGGTTCTGCTCAATTGTGCGAACGATGCGCACAAGAGCCACCGATTTTACCCGGAGCGAACCGGCCACCCCCATTCCAGCCCTCCGAAAACGATGCGGCCGCCGCGACCTGTCCACCGAGCTTGCCCCAACGATTCGGAATCCTCTTGATCGGACGTCCGGAAGAAGCCGATCGTGGAGTCACGAACAGGTGCGCGGGCCCGTCACCGCAGCGGTCTCGGGAAGCTCGGTCGAATACTCGTGGATTACCGCAGTCCAGTCGTCGACGACGAGTACATCCGCATCAATGTGTGCGCAATAAACTCCCCCGACCTTGCCGAATCCCGCGTCAACGCGGTTTGCGGGCGATAACGGTGGGAAAGATTCGAGCCCGGTCGTCGATGAACTCGATATCGGCGAACCCAGCCTGCTCCAGCTGCTTTCGAATTCGGATATGTGTACAGAAGTTACTCCATTTTACTTCGATGAGCCGAGTGAACAAGACCTCCTGGAGGGCCAGGGAATCCGAATCGATTTCGGCCACACGCCATGGCGAGTCCGCCGAAACCGATGGTGGTGGCGTGAGAAAACTGGTGACCAGTGTTCCGCCTGGCTTCAAAGAGTCGGAGAACGAGCGGTACAGCGCCATGATACGGCCGTCGTCGGGTTCATATATGTTGAGACCGTTGCTGGCCAGCGCATCGACCTCTGCATTCAAGCCGGTAGCCCAGGCATCCGCACAACGCAGCGATACGCGGTCAGCCAGTCCACATTCGGTGGCCAGGATTCGTGCCTCGTCAAGGGCTGCTCGATCGAGGTCGATACCGACAAGCGTGACGTCATCGAACCCGGCGTAGTCGAGTAGCAGCAGCTCCCCCATCATCCCGCACGGGACCGACGCAAGAATCGCTCCTCGGCTGATCAGATTCTGCAACCGCTGCCGGAAGATGCTGAAGCGTTCTCGCGTCGCGAGAATCAACGGCATGGTCTCGAAGAGCCGATATTCGAGATCGTCTGGGGATCCAGCAGTGAGAGTGCCAGGACGATAGGTGACCAACCGATGCGTCCAGTACGCATTCAGACCCTGATTCTCCAGCAGGAACCGGCCCAGGTCGAACGTGGCCAACTGCTCGAGCAGCGCGACCTGCTGATCGATCGTGGCGCCGGGTAAGTCTCCTGCCGCACGCAAGCGCGCCTTCGCCGCCGCCATCATCTCCTTGTATCCGAGACCTGCGTGCACGCCGTGCGAAATCACGTGTCCCACACCGCCGATACCGGCTGCGGAATCGTTCGAGTGTGCCACTTACTCCTCCAGAGCTGATTCGAGGTGGCCGATACCGTCCTTTTAGAGCAGCTTGCCGCTACCGAACAGCGTGTCGAGACAAGTTCGTCATATACGCATACCCGAAATGATTACGTATATCCGAAATGATACTGCACACCGATCTCTGTCTGCGGAAACCCGCCGACCAGGCACCTCCCCACCATTGGAACGCCTTCGAGGGAACTCCTTCGAGCGAGCCCCGCCGAGCGGCAAGCGGCAGGCCCCACTGTCCGCATGTGACAGCGATAACGGAACGCACGCATCGCTACGCTACCGTGCGATGTCATGAGTACCGATCTATTGGGTAAGAGCGCGCTGATCACCGGGGCCAGCAGGGGAATCGGCAAGGCGGTCGCGGCCGAGCTACTCAGCCGCGGTGCGAACGTGCTGATCACCGCGCGTAAGAAGGATCCGCTGGAGGAGACGGCCGCCGAGCTGCGCGAGCTAGGACATCAAGGGCAAGTCATCTCCCTGGTCGGCAACTCAGGAGTCGAGGAAGATCGGGTGGAGGCGGTCGAGCGAGTGGTCGCGGAGTTCGGTTCACTGGACATCCTGGTCAACAACACCGGCATCAATCCGGTTTTCGGCGCGCTGATGGACGCCGACCTGGACGCGGTGCGCAAGATCTTCGACGTGAATGTGGTCGCCGCGCTCGGCTACCTCCAGCAGGCATACCAAGCGTGGATGCGCGACCATGGCGGCGCCGTGGTCAATGTGGCCAGTGTGGCCGGTATCCGCTCGACCGGGGTGATCGCCGCGTACGGCGCGTCCAAGGCCGCACTGATCCACCTCACCCAGGAACTCGCCTGGCAGCTCGGACCGAATGTCCGAGTGAACGCAGTCGCGCCAGGAGTGATCAAGACGAAATTCGCCCACGCGCTGTACTCGGCCGATGAAGAACGTGCGGCGAGCATCTACCCGATGAAGCGGTTGGGCACCCCGGAGGACGTGGCCCGCCTGATCGGATTCTTGGTCTCGGATGAGGCCGCGTGGATCACCGGTGAGACGGTGCGGGTGGACGGCGGGTTACTGGCGACCGGCGGTCTCTGACCTCGCTACGCAACAAGACTTCGGCTCGATAGACCAGCTCCACTGCGCGGTCACAGCCGAGGCCGGTAAACTTGCGCTTCTTCAAGAGGGGTGGAGCACCCCTTAGTCGGTACAGCAAGCATAGTCAAGGCACGAATATCCACTGTCTTTCATCTGAGATAGTGGAATACATCTGAGGTGGTGGAATAAAGGAGGGAAAGCCAATAAATGTCCGACTCTGACGAACAGTCGCCCGCCGAGACCTTCGGCCGAATCCTGGTCAGCTCCCGCTCACTCGACGAGTACCGGGCGATGTTCGCTCTCACCGACGCGGAACTCCGTTCACGAATCCTCGACTGTCCCAGTGGCGCGGCCGCATTCACTGCTGAGGTGAGCCTACTGGGCGGTGACGTCACCGCCTGCGATATCGCGTACTTCGATGATGGCATCGAGGAGGTCGTCGCAACCGCAATGGCTGAAGCCGAGCGAGGCAGCCAATTCGTGCGCACCCACCAGCACCTCTACAAGTGGACCTTCTTCGCCGATCCCGACCAGCACCGGCGCCGGCGCCGGAACGCGGCCGAATGCTTCGCCGCCCATGCCCGACACGATCCGAGCCGCTACGTCGCCGGACAGCTGCCCTCGCTTCCCTTCCCCGACAATGATTTCGACCTCGTTCTCAGCTCACACCTACTGTTCAGCTATGCCACAAACCTCGACTACGACTTCCATCTGCGCGCGCTGATCGAGCTGATGCGGGTCACACGGGAGGAGCTACGCGTCTTCCCGCTCGTACCGATCGGAGCAACCTCCCGCTACCCGCATCTGGGCAGGTTGCTCGCCGAGCTTCGCACCCACGACATCGACGCCCGGATCGTCGATGTCGACTACGAATTCCAGGCCGGAGGAGACGAAATGCTGATCTGCCGTTCGCTCGCCGACCAGGTGGCGCCCTGAACGGCGACAGCTGTCTGGGCGCTGTCGCCGAGTCCGATCGGCGATAGTGGCCAACGCTGTTCCCGCTAGCGCGGCTTCACGCCACCGGGCTGCGCCGTACGAAGCGTCAGGCGGCTATGTACTCGAAAACCCCCTGCGCTTCAGCTGTAAGGCCCCGTCCATAGACACAGAAGCAGCACACCGGGAGCTACTGCGGGGTCCGTGGCTATCGTCTCGATTCCGACCAGGGCGGCGGCGTAGCAGTGACCGATGTCAGCGGCTGACACCTTGGCCTCGGCATCTGCTACGGCCACAGCCCGTCCGACGCCTTCCACAGTTCCCTTGATGACCTCGACCATGTTCTCGGCAGGGCCGAAGTTATACAGACTCGAGTCGAAACTGGTCCCCAGCCCGAGCAATCCGGACAGAAGTAGTTCGAGAATCGTTCGTGGTGCCGGAATTCCGGTTCAGCCGCCCACTGCGGAGATCCGCTCGGCGCCGGGCCGGATGCTGAACCTCCGTCGGTCGAAGTCCCAGAATCGATAGATCGGCCATTGCACGGTGTGGGTCACCCAGGCACCCATAACAATGGCCCGATGCACCGGTCGCACCTGGAAGCCATGATCTGTGAGGGTGCGCAGGCCTATCATCTGGAATCGCCACCAGTGACGCGGGCTGGTGCGTCGTCGGCGAG
The DNA here is from genome assembly GCF_056629435.1 of Nocardia sp. TBRC8007. NCBI lineage: Bacteria > Bacillati > Actinomycetota > Actinomycetes > Mycobacteriales > Nocardiaceae > Nocardia > Nocardia sp. TBRC8007. Next base: position 262,418 of record NZ_JBWSOR010000003.1, read on the forward strand.
AGGAGGTCTGGGCATGCATTTCGGTCAGTTGATCGATCCGGAACCCACGCTCGGCCAGGCACAGCGCCAAATCCAGATCCTCGGCGAGTTCCGCGCGCACTCGAGTACTGTCACGGACCTGCATCCACACATCACGACGGATCGCCATATTCGGGCCATACATATTGCCAACCGGGCCGCCGAGTTTGCCACAACGCTTCAGCACCCACTGTCCGAATGCCAGGAAGAAACCGATCGGGGAGTCGTGGTAAGTACACAGGCCCGTCACCGCAGCGGTCTCGGGATGTGCGGTCAAGAACTCGCGGATTACCGTAGACCAGTCGGTGGCAACGAGGGTATCCGCATCAGTGCGTGCAATGAATTCTCCACGAGCCTTGTCGAATCCGGCGTTACGCGCAGATGCGATGCCTCGGACGGGTTCGTGGACGAGTTCGATCTTCGGGTGGACAGCGGCGAGCTTGTAGACAATATCGATAGTGCCGTCATCACTGCCGTTATCGACGACGATCACCTCGTCGACAGCTTCCTGGGCAACCAGGCGCAGCAAAGTGCGCTCGATCACCTGGACTTCGTTGAGCGCTGGAATGACAACCGAGAGAGTAGGCAGAGCAGGAGAGTCCGTCATCAAGTTCTTTCTGTTTCCGAATGCTTGGTTCCGCAGGTTCTGAATGTGGGCGGCACTGTGACTTCAGTAGCGATGGTCGTGCCACCATGACATCCCCACTGTCCGGGCACCGCCGGTGCATCCGGCGCCCCGATGCAGCCTCTCGCCGAACCTCGGCTTTTCGACCTCCAGTAGACCTGCTGCACACCGCAGGTACGCGCATGCCGAGCGGCGACAGGGGCGCGTCGCACGCAACTACAACGCAATGCGTCCGTCATTGCCGAGAACGCGCCTCACCAACGCACTATGGCGACACACCGTCCTTCCGACAGCTGAGCGAAGTCCAACACAAACACCCCTCACTCTGCCCGCTGCAACACGAAGTCGCGATCGGAGAATCAACAATATGATGAAGCATTCTGCTTCAAGGAAGAAGCCGGACACAAATTCCACGTAATGCCGCGCCGAAACCCGACTCACCGCGTATCCACCGCTGTGGCAGCATCACTCATTCAAGCTCAGTAACAGCCCATGGCGCGATCGAAGGCGACGTCGAGTTCGAAGCGCCATACGAGCATGATGAGTGCAACTCGCCCGGCTGAAGTGCTGAGCCCGAATGCGTCGCACGGCTGCCGTACTCCGGACGAGCGAGACCATGAAAGGCTCGAGCGCATGCATCGAGACGCACCAGCGAAGACCCGGACGGACGTGGCATGACAACAGACCTCGTTATCTGTGGCTTCGGCCCGGCAGGTCGCGCTCTCGCGCACCGCAGCCTGGCACGCGGGCTCGCAGTTACCGTGGTGGATCCCGCACCGCGACGCAACTGGACAGCCACCTACGCGACCTGGGCTGATGAACTGCCGCACTGGCTGGCATCGAATGTCGTCGCCGCGACAGTCCCGCGACCGATAGCGTGGGGTACTCACGCGCACGCGATGGACCGCCCCTACGCGGTGTTGGATACCGTACGACTGCAGTCGTCGCTGTCAGTGGCCGGTGCTCGAGTGATCGCCGATCGCGCTGTCGAGATCACGCGCGAACAAGTGGTTTTGGCATCCGGGGCGATACTCACAGCGGACAGGGTGATCGACGCTCGCGGCCTCACCCGCTCCTCGAAACGAGCCGAGCAGACGGCCTACGGCCTGGTCGTGGACACCGACCGCTGTGCGGGACTCGTCCCACTGTTCATGGACTGGCGCGCCGATAACGGTGCTCCGGCCGATGCACCACGGTCGTTCCTCTATGCCGTGCCACTGGACGGTGAGCGAATGCTGCTGGAGGAGACCTGTCTCGCCGGTCGTCCCGCTCTGTCCAGTGCGCAACTTCGGGTGCGCCTGCGACACCGGTTACTTTCCAGGGGTATCCGGCTCACTGGTACCGAAACCGTTGAACACGTTCGCTTTCCAGTGCAGGGTGGCAAGCCTGGCCGACACCGGTTCGGAGCGAAGGGTGGGTTCCTGCATCCAGCGACCGGATACAGTATCGGCGCTGTCCTGACCACGGCCGATGCCATGGCAGCGGGCCTGCGGATATGGACCGCCCGAGCCCACGCCGTCCATCTGCTGCGCGAAGCGGGGCTGCGCGCCCTGCTCGCCCTGCCACCCGAGGATATTCCGCTGTTCTTCGACGCGTTCTTCACATTACCCGCGGCTGCCCAGCGCGAGTATTTGTCGGGCCACGCCGATCTCGGCGGTACTGTGACGGCGATGCGTTTGTTGTTCGAAGCTTTGCCATGGCGACTGCGGCGGCGTATAGCGACTGCGACACTGGGGATGACAATTCGCCCCCCACGCAGACGCGGTCGATGAATTGTTGCGATATCTGTCACCACAGATACTGGCAGGTCCGCGTTTCACAGTTGTCGATGTCGAGATCGATGGGCACGCGCTCACTGCCGAACAAATGGCACTCTGACACGGCAGCTACGCTTGCGTCGACACCACATCGGTATATCCGATACCTATCTGGATTCTCGACCGGATCTTCACTCATTGACCGGATTCGCGGATGATCGACGACAAGAATGCGATCTCCTGACACTCGAGCTTTCGGCACCGCAGACCACACACCCTACTTGTGCGACCGGAAACACCAAGTCGACCGAGTTTCGCCGCAAACGCGAACCTCTTGGAAAGTACGATCGATAGATGAGAGCGATCTGGACGGGCTCGATCGCGTTCGGGCTGGTGAATGTCCCGGTGAAAGTATACGCCGCCGCTGAGGACCACGACATTCGTTTCCATCAGGTCCATACCCGCGATGGCGGCCGGATCAGATACGACCGAGTGTGCTCCACATGTGGTCAGTCCGTCCCGTACAGCGATATCGACAAGGAGTACGAATCCCCGGACGGCGACAAAATCGTGCTGTCCGAAGCTGATTTGGCTACGCTGCCTGTGGCGGAGAAGCATGAGATTCCCGTCCTGCAATTCGTGCCATCCGACCAGATCGACCCGATACTCTTCGAGAAGAGCTACTACCTGGAACCGGACTCCGGTACGCCGAAAGCGTACGCGCTGTTGGCCGCGACGCTCGCGAAAATCGAGCGCACCGCTTTGGTGCATTTCACCCTGCGGCAGAAGACCAGGCTCGCCGCATTACGCGTGCGCGATGGCATTCTGGTACTGCAGACACTGCTGTGGCCGGACGAGATCCGCGTCGCCGACTTCGAACCCCTGGCCGAGATCACCCGCCCCCGACCTAGAGAGATCGCGCTGGCGGAGACGCTGATCGAGACCATGTCCGATGACTTCGATCCGAACCAGTTCACCGACGAATACCAAAAAGAGCTCAAGCTCCTTCTGGATGAAACGATCGCCGAGGGCACCGGGAAAGCGCCCGAGCATCCCGCGCCCACACCGAGCGAGATGGAAACCGAGGTGGTCGATCTGATCGCCGCGCTGCAACGCAGCCTGGAGGCAGGCGGGCACTGGAAGGCAGGCAGCGGTTCCAGCAAGACCTCGCCGAAGCGGGCGCCCGAGAAGACCTCGGCAGGCCGCGGCACAACCAGGAACTCAGCGGCCAAGAGTACGACGGCGAAGAAGACGACGCCCGCGAAGAAATCAGCCAAGAAAACCACGGCCACCCATAAGGGGGCCTGACTTCTCCGACCGAGCCCACCTCCAGGGCGGCCACACGCGCGGCATCGGATACACCCAGGTGATCGGTCGGTCAGTCCCGTGCCGCGTGCTCACGACCCGCGTGGAAGAACTGCAGCAGAGCGGAGACGGTATTCACCTCGGCCTGTGGCCTTAGTGCACCAAAAGACGCGTTCCAGAAATCACCTGTACGCGGCGTCCACGGGCCGATGTAGGCATACGGTCCCGCGTGCATGTCGTCGCCTGGCGACACACCGAAGTTCACCTCGCCGATGGTGCATGCCACGTCGAAATGCTCCGACCAGAGCACCGGCGTCACCTCGGGCACCAGACCGCGTAACGCCTCGTCGCCCAAGGCGAACCACCCCTCGATCAGCTTGGCCACTGCCGGATCAACCTCGAGTGCCGCGTCGAGATCGACCCCCGTGGTGTCTTCGTACACTCCCTCCGGCGCCCCTGGCGCGATACCCGCCGCCAGCGCGACCTCCCGATAGGTACCCGCGAGCCGGGTTCGCCCTTGCGGCCACACCAGCTCGGTGCCGATGATCGAAACGGGCCACTCGGCACCTCCGAATCCCCCCGGCACAATCCGCAACCGAATGGTGCCTGCTTCCCGATGCTGCGGCCCCGCGATCAGCAATTCCGCTGCCGCGTGCAGTGCCCGCCGGGACTGTCGATACGTTGTTTCGTCCACTTCCGCATCATCTCCGCTACCCCACGGACACGTCCGCGTTACACGCGATAATCGACCTGATTGCTACAACGATCTCGGCGAACAGGTTCCCAGACGTCCGCGGTAGCCCACTCGTCGGGCAGCGCATTCCTGCCTCGGTGGGCTATACCGTGAATCCGAGGGCACGCAGCTGCTCGCGACCGTCCTCGGTGATCTTGTCCGGCCCCCAGGGAGGCATCCAGACCCAGTTGATTTTCATATCCTCCACCAGTCCGCTGCGCACCAGCGCATTGCGGGACTGGTCTTCGATGACATCGGTCAACGGACAGGCCGCCGAAGTCAGCGTCATATCGAGAACCGCGACATTGTCCTGTTCGATATGTAGTCCGTAGACCAGCCCCAGATCGACGACATTGATGCCGAGCTCAGGGTCGACGACATCGCGCATCGCCTCTTCGAGGTCCTCGAGCAGCTTGCCGTCCGCCGAGGAGAGCTCGGTCGATTCGGCTGTATCAGCGTGCTCGCCTTGTGTCGCGGTGCTGGTACCCGGTGTATCGCTCATGACAATTCCCTGTTTCCCATCGAAGTCTTCGTTTCCGCCGCGGTGCTCGCGGGCTGCTGGGGGCCGATCCGAAGCACAGCGTCCTTGAACGCCATCCATCCGAGCAGCGCGCATTTCACCCGCGCGGGATACTTCGATACTCCCGCGAGAGCGATGCCGTCGCCGAGCACGTCCTCATCGCCCTCGATGGCGCCACGGCTGGAGATCATCTCATTGTAGGAGTCGACCACCTCCAGCGCCTGACGCACCGGAAGACCGATGACCTGATCGGTCAGGATCGAAGTAGCGGCCTGACTGATCGAGCAGCCTTGCCCGTCATAGGAAACGTCGGCGACATCGCCGTTATCGCCGAGCCGCACGCGCAAGGTCACCTCGTCACCGCAGGTCGGGTTCACGTGGTGCACCTCGACCCCGTACGGCTCCCGCAGCCCGCGGTGGTGCGGGTACTTGTAGTGGTCCAGGATCACTTCCTGGTACATCTGCTCCATACGCATGTCTCAGGCAACTCCACTGTGTCTCATCGTCGACGCTCGCTGGGCGCACGTATGTCTAGACGTCGGCGTTCGCTGTGCGCACGCCGAAAAAGGTCTGGGCCTTTCGCACCGCGGCGACCAGCGCGTCCACCTCGACGAGGGTGTTGTAGACCGCGAACGAGGCGCGCGCGGTGGCGGCGATGCCGAAACGGCGATGCAATGGCCACGCACAATGGTGGCCCACCCGGATCGCGACGCCCTCATCGTCCAGGATCTGCCCGACATCGTGGGCATGGATGCCGTCGACCACGAACGACACCGCGCCACCGCGGTCGATGTTCTCAGTGGGGCCGATAATACGCACGCCATCGATGTCGGCCAGTCCCGCCAGCGCCGCACTGACCAGCGTGTGTTCGTGCGCAGCAACAGCTTCCATGCCGATCTGTTCCAAATACCGTACAGCCGCGCCCAACCCGACCACCTGCGAGGTCATCGGCACACCGGCCTCGAACCGCTGCGGTGGCGGGGCGTAGGTGCTGTGGTCCATGAAGACCGTCTCGATCATCGATCCGCCGGTGATGAACGGCGGTGTCTCCGCCAGCAGCGCCCGGCGGCCGTAAAGTACGCCGACACCGGAGGGGCCGAGCATCTTGTGGCCGGAAAACGCGGCGAAATCGACACCGAGCGTATGGAAGTCCACCGGCATGTGCGGTACCGATTGGCACGCGTCCAGCACCACCAGCGCATCCACCTCCCTGGCTCGTCGCACCAGCTCGGCGACTGGGGCGACGGCGCCGGTGACATTGGACTGGTGGGTGAACGCGACCACCTTGGTGGCAGGCGACAACTCGAGCGAGTCCAGGTCGATCCGGCCGTCCTCGGTGACGCCGTACCACTTCAGGGCGGCGCCAGTGCGGCGGGCCAGCTCTTGCCAGGGCACGAGATTCGCATGATGCTCCAGCTCTGTGATGACGATCTCGTCCCCAGGACCGACGTGGTACGGGAACCGGTCATCGCCGAACGCGTAGGTCACCAGGTTCAGCGACTCGGTGGCGTTCTTGGTGAACACGATCTCGCCCGCGTCGGCACCGACGAAACGTGCGATGTCGGCCCGCGCGCCCTCGTAGGCGTCGGTAGCCTCCTCGGCCAACTGGTGCGCACCGCGGTGCACCGCCGAGTTGCTGGTGGTCAGAAAGTCCCGTTCGGCCTCCAGTACGGCTACCGGCCGCTGCGCTGTCGCGCCGGAATCCAGGTACACCAGTGGTTTCCCGTCTCGAACCGTACGGCTCAAGATCGGGAAGCCCGCCCGGATTCGAGCGACATCGATAGTGCGGACCGTCGTGGTCATGTCAGGCTCCAGCGGTGGCGGTCTGAGTGAAACGGACATAGCCGTTGGCGTCGAGTTCCTCGGCGAGTTCTGGACCGCCCTCGGCGACGATGCGTCCGCCGACGAAGACGTGCACGAACTGCGGCTGGATGTAGCGCAGGATGCGCGTATAGTGCGTGATCAACAGGATGCCGCCGTTCTCGCGCTCCTTGTAGCGGTTGACGCCCTCGGAGACAATGCGCAACGCGTCGACATCCAGACCGGAGTCGGTCTCGTCCAGGATCGCTAGCTTCGGCGCGAGCAAGCCCAACTGCAGGATCTCATGGCGCTTCTTCTCTCCGCCGGAGAATCCTTCGTTCACGCTGCGGTCGGCGAAGGCGGGGTCGATCTCCAACTCGCTCATCGACCCTTTCACCTCCTTGACCCAGTGCCGCAACTTGGGCGCCTCGCCGCGTACGGCGGTGACGGCGGTGCGCAGGAAGTTCGACATCGAGACGCCGGGCACCTCGACCGGGTACTGCATCGCGAGGAACAGTCCCGCACGCGCACGTTCGTCGACCGACATCGCCAGCACGTCCTCGCCGTCAAGAGTGATCGAACCGGAGGTCACCGTGTATTTCGGGTGGCCGGCGATCGCATAGGACAGGGTCGACTTGCCGGAGCCGTTGGGCCCCATGATGGCGTGCGTCTCACCGGATCTCACCGTGAGGTTCACGCCTTTGAGGATCTGGATGGGCGCACCGGACTCGTCGGGGTTGGCGACCTCGACGTGCAGGTCCTTGATTTCCAGAGTGGTCATCGAATTCGAGTTCCTTTGCGGGTATGAGTCGTTGATCAGGCGCCGATGGCGGCGAGTTCGGCTTCGATGGCCGCCTCCAACCGTTCCCGGACCTCGGGTACCGCGATCTTTTGGATGATCTCGTGGAAGAATCCGCGCACCACGAGCCGACGGGCGGTACTCTCCGGGATGCCGCGGGCACGTAGATAGAACAGCTGCTCGTCATCGAATCTTCCGGTCGCCGAGGCGTGTCCGGCACCGACGATCTCGCCGGTCTCGATCTCCAGGTTCGGTACCGAGTCGGCCCTGGCACCGTCGGTGAGCACCAGGTTGCGATTCACCTCGAAAGTATCGGTTCCCTCAGCTGTGGCGCGGATGAGCACATCACCGACCCACACAGTACGGGCATCGCCCTTCGAAGAGTGTGGATCGCCTTGCAACGCCCCTTTGTAGAGCACATTGGACTTGCAGTTCGGGACCGCGTGGTCGACGAGCAGGCGCTGTTCGAAATGCTGACCCGCGTCGGCGAAGTAGAGACCGAGCAGTTCGGCATCACCGCCGGTCCCGGCGTAGCGGACCGTGCCGGTCAGGCGCACCAGGTCGCCGCCAAGGGTCACCGAAGTGTGCCGCAGGGTGGCGTCGCGGCCGAGCGCAGCATGATGCGCGGTCGCGTGGACAGCGTCGTCGGCCCAGTCCTGCACCGCGACAACAGTCAGCGCGGCGGAGTCGCCGAGCACGAATTCCACGTTCTCCGCGTATGTTCCACTGCCGCGCTGATCAATGATCACGGTCGCCCGAGCGAAGGGATCCAAACGGATCTGCAGGTGACCGTAGGCGGTCCTGCCCGCGCCAGGACCGGTGATCGCGACAGTCACCGGTGCGGCGATCTCGACCTCCGCGCCGACCGAAACGATAGTGGCCTGTTCGAAACCTGAGTAAGCTTGCGCAGCAACACGATCAGACGGCACGCCGCCCTCGCCGAGCCTGGGATCGGCACGATCCACGGTCTCCACCGCCACGCCGTCTACCACGGTGACCTCGACGCTCGCGCGGCCATCGCTGGGCGCGGTGCCGTCATGCAATCCACGCAGTCGACGCAGCGGCGTGAACCGCCACGCCTCGTCCTTACCCGAAGGCACTTCGAAGGCGTCCACCTGGAAGGAGGTGAATACCTCACCTTTGTTGATCACGGGGGTGCGGGCCTCGGCCGCTTCGGCAACATTCTGCACTGCCATCAGCCGACGGCTCCTTCCATCTGCAGTTCGATCAGGCGATTCAATTCGAGTGCGTATTCCATCGGCAGTTCTTTGGCGATCGGCTCGACAAAACCGCGCACCACCATCGCCATCGCCTCGTCCTCGGTGAGGCCGCGGCTCATCAGGTAGAACAACTGGTCCTCGGAGACCTTCGAGACAGTCGCCTCGTGCCCCATGGTCACCTCGTCCTCGCGGATGTCCACATAGGGGTAGGTGTCGGAACGGCTGACCGTGTCGACCAGCAGCGCATCGCATTTCACTGTCGATTTCGAGCCGTGCGCACCCTTGTTCACCTGGACCAGGCCCCGGTAAGAGGCGCGACCACCACCACGAGCCACCGACTTCGACACGATGGTCGAGGAGGTGTGCGGCGCCAGGTGCAGCATCTTCGCACCGGTGTCCTGGTGCTGGCCCTCGCCTGCGAATGCCACCGAGAGCACCTCACCCTTGGCGTATTCGCCGGTCATCCAGACCGCCGGGTACTTCATGGTGACCTTGGAGCCGATATTGCCGTCGATCCACTCCATGGTCGCTCCGGCCTCCGCCTTGGCCCGCTTGGTGACCAGGTTGTAGACATTGTTCGACCAGTTCTGGATGGTGGTGTAGCGAACCCGCGCGTGTGGCTTCACAATGATCTCCACCACCGCCGAGTGCAGCGAATCCGACTTGTAGATCGGCGCAGTGCAATTATGCACCGCGAAGCCGTAAGCCAGGTAGCTATCGGGCGCTTCGACATCGAGGTTGTACACGGGCTCATGTGCATCCCGCACGGCCAGTTTCTTGATCGGCACGGCGAAGTAGTCGCCGCAATCCCGCACCTGCTTCGGGCCGCGTCCGCCCTCAGTCCACTGCACTTGGTACAGGTCTTCACGGACGATGTCACGACCTTGGATGGTCTCGGGACCGCCAGGCCGACGCAGTTCGACGGTCGCGAAGTGCCCTAACCGGGCGAGGATCGCTTGCAATTGGAAAGCCCACACACGCGATGTAGTGTGCGCGCGCTTCCAGAGCGCACCATCACGTTCGGTGACATTGCCGTCGCCGTTCATGTAGGCATCGACGAGCTCTCGAAGGAATTCGCCATCCTGCCGCATCAAGGTGTCGGAGAGCTTCTTGTCGGCCGAGCCTGTGCCGATATGGCTCAGCATCGCCGAGTAACCGGCTTTCGTGTACACCAGCACACGTGCGGAGTGCTTCTCTTCCTCGATCAACACAGAACCGGGAGTGTCGTACAACTCTTTGCAGGCTTGTCGCACCTGCTCGATGTAATCGAATTCTTCACTGTGGAAAGAGAAGACCAGCGATGCGCAATTGTTGGTCAGCGTAGCGTGCCCCTCGGCCAGGTAGTATCCCGCCAGCCGGGCAAATTCGAGGGGCAGTACCGTTTTCGCCGGCACCGGCTTCGGCTTCGGATAGATGAGAAAATCGCCTTCGACGACATCCTTGGCCGCCATCCAACGCGGCTCCGCGCTGCGCAGCTTCGCGGAATCCACTTCGGGCAGCCATCCGTTGCGCGGCTTACGTGCCGTCCGGACTTCCGCACGCGGCACCACCAACAGCGGATGTTCGGCGGTCACCGAAAACGCGTTAGCGGAGGATATCGGAGTAAACGTGAACAGCTCGCCATTGAGATCGCGCATCTGCACGGCGGTCACCCGGTGGGCACAACCATCGTGACCGAGCACATGGTCGCCGACACGAATCGATTCGATCGGTCTCAGCCCGCCATCGGCCATGGTGACCAGCTCACCCACTGGCAAGCAGCCCTCCACGTAATGCACGTAGGCACCCTCGTCGGCAATGATCAGGGTCCGCTCGAACTGGCCCATATTCTCGGTGTTGATCCGGAAGTACGCCTGCAGCGGGATATCCACATGCACACCAGGCGGTACATAGATGAACGAACCGCCCGACCACACGGCGGTGTTCAGCGCCGAGAACTTGTTGTCTCCGGCGGGGATCACCGAACCGAAGTACCGCTGGAAGATCTCCGGATGCTCCTTGAGGCCGGTATCGGTGTCCAGGAAGATCACTCCCTGCGCCTCCAGATCCTCGCGGATCTGGTGGTAAACCACCTCCGATTCGTATTGCGCGGCGACACCGGCGACCAGGCGCTGCTTCTCCGCTTCCGGGATACCCAGCTTGTCGTAGGTGTTCTTGATGTCCTCCGGCAGCTCATCCCAGGACTCGGCCTGCTTCTCGGTCGAACGCACGAAGTACTTGATGTTGTCGAAATCGATGCCGTCGAGATCGGAGCCCCAGTGCGGCATCGGCTTGCGATCGAAGATACGCAGCGCCTTGAGCCGTTGTTCGAGCATCCACTCCGGTTCGTTCTTCTTCGCCGAGATATCGCGGACGACCGCCTCGGACAGACCTCGTTGCGCGCCGGCGCCGGCCGCATCCGAATCGGCCCAGCCATAACCGTATTTACCCAGCGAAGCAATAGTTTCTTCCTGAGTGAGCGGTTGCACCTGGTCGGTGGTCGTCGTCATTCGGCACTCCTTCTGGAGTCGTTCGTTCGTACCGCCGCGGGCTGCGCAGCGGTACGAGGGGACGTTTTCTTCCGAGCTATCGGCAGAACGAGCAGGGGCACGTGCGTGGTGCACGCACAGTCGCCGTTGGCGATCGTGGCCAGCCGCTGCACATGGGTGCCGAGCAGCTCCCGGAACACCTCCAGTTCGGCCGCGCACAGCTGCGGGAACTCCTCGGCGACATGCGAGACCGGACAGTGGTGTTGGCAGATCTGCACGCCCACGCCCACCTTGCGCGTGGCGGCAGCGAAACCGGCTGCGGTGAACGCCTCGGCGATCTCCTCGGCCTTCGCCGCGATCCGCTCAGCCTGCGCCGCGGACTGCTCCGGAGTGTGTAACGCGACCGGTTCGATCCCGGACACGATAGTGCGTGCCCGTTTGCGGGCGAACTCGGCAATGGCCTGATCCCCGCCGATTTCTCCGAGCTGCCGTATGGCGGCGCCGGCCAGATCGTCATAGGCGTGGCCGAGTGTGCCGCGTCCCGCCGCAGTGAGCTGGTATTGCTTGGCCGGGCGGCCCCGCCCCTTCTGCTGCCACGGCGCCGAGCGAGTGGCCCGCGCCTGGCCGGAGTCGATCAGGGCGTCCAGATGCCTGCGCACACCCGCCGGAGCCAGCCCAAGCCTGCTACCGATGGCGGTCGCGGTGATCGGCCCTTCTTCCAGAAGCAACCGGACGATGACCGCTCTGGTATGCCCTTCCCCGCTACCCGTTACGGGCGCGGCTGTCGACCCGACACCGGCGTCACCTTCCCGCAAACCCATGGTTTTCACAACATCAGTGTGGCGGAATTCGTTCCCGAAATCTAATAAGGGTGCCCTGACTTCCCGCCTGGACGTGTGTGCAGAACCCGGCTCGACACCATGACCGGACGTTCACACCCGCCGCCGTTATCGAATCGCGCTCACCTGAGCTGACCTGCGATAAGAAGCCCCATCACCGAAACCGATCGGCTTGGACCGCGTCCATTCGACGATCGCCATTGCACTATCCGAGCACGATCCCCCCGAGTGCGGCACAGTACCGAGCAACAGAAATGTGATTTGTCACACATTTATATTCGCCCGATAGCGACCGGCATCGAACACCGCGCCGCCATTCGACACACCGGCGATGCTTATCTCCACCGACCACACCGGATACGCAGAACCATTCCGCAGCACGCCGAGACGAGCTGACGGGGTCGGCGGCACTGTTCTAGGTTGGACGGCTCTAGGGCGAGATCGCACAGTCGCGGGGAACCGACCGATTCCAGGAACCGGTCGCGGGGACGGTTCGTTCGGCCGGAAGGCGCGTCAGTGAAAACGGTGCTGGGAAAACAGTGCCAGAAGAAAGGGTATCTGCCTCATGGCGATCACTGTGTCCGGCACGGGAGCATTCGGATGCCGACCGAACGGCGAACCCACCACGGCTACTTACCGATCCCGACGCCTGGGTGACCGCGAGCGGGTGGTGAACTGAGGTGTTCGCGTGGTGGGGGGAGCGGGTTTCGCGGGGCCGGTTCGTGGTCATCGGTGTTGTGACTGCCGCGATGCTCGGGTTGGCCGGTTTCGGGCTTGGATTGGAAAATCATTTGAGTTCGGGCGGAATGTTCGACCCGAACTCGGAGTCGGCGCACGCAGGCCGACTGGCTGATGCGGCCTTCGGACGTAATCACGACGTGGACGTGGTGGTCCTCTACACCGCACCAGACGGCAAAACCGTGGACGACCCGGAATTCTCCCGCACGATCATCGACAGCCTCGATAGTCTGCCGCGACGATATCCGGAGCAGATCGCGGGAATCAATGCCGCGTACTGGCCCACCGAGACCGGGAAATTCAGCGGCGCGCGAGCCGCTACCGAGGACAAGAAACACGCGGTCGCTGCGATCGCGATACGTGGCGATGACGACACCGAGGTAAGCCACAATTTCCGTGCCGTCGAAGATGCCTTCGCCATCCCTGGTGTGGATGTGCGGGTCGGCGGGTTACAACCGGTAGCAGGTGCGCTCAACAACACTACTGCCGCCGATATCCATCGCATGGAGCTGCTGGCGTTCCCGGCGGTCGGAATACTGTTGTTGTTCGTCTTCGGCGGCGTCGTCGCCGCCACTCTGCCGTTGATCGTCGGCGGGCTCACCGTATTCGGTGCTTTCGGCATCATCCGGCTCCTTACCGGGTTCACCGAGGTCGATTACTTTGTCTCCCCGGTCGTGTCCATGATCGGACTCGGCCTGGCCATCGACTACGGGTTGTTCATCGTCAGCCGCTTTCGGGAGGAACTCACCGCAGGCTACGACACCCACACCGCAGTACATCGCTCGGTGGTGACGGCAGGACGCACTGTGGTGTTCTCCGCGACGATGATCGTCGCCAGCCTCGGCGGCATACTGCTGTTCCCGCAAGGTTTCCTGAAGTCCATCGCCTACGGCGCGATCGCGACGGTATCGATGGCGGCGCTGACCGCGATCACCATTCTGCCCGCTCTGCTCGCCGTTCTCGGACCACGCGTGGATATGCTCGGGCTCGGGCGTTTCCGTTTCCGGACATCCACCTCCGCCCGCGCGGTCGAGAACGGTTTCTGGGGACGCTGCGCCGGCTGGGTGATGCGCCACCCGGTCGAGATCGCCGTTCCGCTGGTCATCGTCTTGGTGCTGTTGATCCTGCCGATCGGCAATCTGTCCTTCGGCGGATTCAGCGAGAAGTATCTACCGCCGGATAACCCGACTCGCCTGGCCCAGCAGCAGATCGACCACTACTTCCCACTGCGCAAGTCCGATCCGATCGAGTTGGCATTCGTCTCGACCGACACCATTGCGATCGGCGCGATATGGAAACAAGCGAACCAGGCGCCCGGCCTGGCCGAGCCGTTCAATGTTCCGATTCGCTCCACTACGCAACCGGATGTCTATCGTGCCACCGCGGTCCTCACCGATTCCGACAATGCGGGACCGACCATCGACTACCTGCGTTCGATCGAACAACCAAAGACCGTGTCGATGCTTGTCGGCGGTGTACCCACGCTGCAGAAAGACAGCATCGATGCCTTGCTGACCCGAATACCGTGGATGGTCGTACTCGTCGTGCTGGTGACCACCCTGCTGATGTTCCTCACCTTCGGATCTCTGGTGCTGCCGATCAAGGCCGTGCTGATGAGCGCACTCGGACTCGGCTCCACCCTCGGCATCCTGACGTGGATTTTCATCGACGGCCACGGCGCATCCTTACTGAACTTCACCCCGCAACCGATCCAGGCCAACGTGCTCGTGGTGATCATGGCCATTATCTATGGGCTTTCCATCGACTACGAGGTCTTCCTGCTCTCCCGTATGGTCGAAGCACGCGCCCTCGGCGCCTCCACTACCGCGGCCGTACGCATCGGCATCGCCCATACCGGGCGGATCATCACCGCCGCCGCACTCATCTTGCTCGTAGTCGTCGGCGCCTTCGCGTTCTCCGACCTGGTGATGATGCAATACATCGCCTACGGCATGATCGCCGCGCTGTTCATCGACGCCACCGTCCTGCGCATGCTGCTGGTTCCCGCCACCATGAAACTCCTCGGCGAGAACTGCTGGTGGGCACCGTCCTGGATGCGCCGCGCGCAGCGGAAGATCGGGCTCGGCGAACCCGTTCCCCCGGCCGACCCCCCCGGCCGAGGCAACCCCCTCGACCACATCCCATCGACGCATGTCACGGCGGGCCGGAACCAAGTACGGAACTCCCCGTCCGAGGGGGGCGATCACCGCGCGAACTAGGCTTCATCTCGTGGCGGTACTGGAGGACGCACGGCGCAGCACATTGGCGTTGGGACGCCGGGCACTCGGGCTCGATGTGCCCGCTGCCGATCACACCATCGCGGTGCTGCACCGCGACGAATCGGAGGTGCCAGGTCTCGACCGCGACGAACTGACGCAACTCGCCCGAATCCGCCTGATGGGCGCGACCGGTACGGTGTTGATGGCGATCAGCGCGCTCGGCATCGGCGCGCAGCCGGTGCACCAGAATCCGACCTCCGGTGTCCGGGTCCTCGGCATCTTCGCCCGCGCACACACCGGATCGCTTGCCATGTGCATGATCGGCACCGTTGTCGTCGTGCTCGCCTGGCTGCTGCTCGGTCGATTCGCGGTCGGCGGCGCGGGCGGCTCCCCGATACACCGGCTGACCCGTTCACAGCTGGACCGCACGCTATTGCTGTGGCTCATCCCGCTCAGCGTCGCGCCACCGCTTTTCAGCAACGATGTATATTCCTATCTGGCACAGAGCGAGATCGCCGCACGCGGTATCGATCCCTATAAAGAGGGGCCGGTCGCGGGCCTCGGGATCGACAATGTCCTCACCAACAACGTTCCGACCATCTGGCGCGACACGCCGGCCCCCTACGGCCCGCTGTTTCTCTGGATCGGCCGCGGCATCGCCGAGCTCACCGGCGACAACATTATCGCGGGCGTCTGGGTGCACCGGCTGCTGGCACTGGGCGGTGTCGCGCTGATCGTCTGGGCCCTACCGCGGCTTTCGGTGCGCTGCGGTGTCGCGCCGGTGAGCGCGCTATGGCTGGGCGCGGCCAACCCACTAGTACTGTTCCACCTGGTCGGCGGCGTGCACAACGACGCGCTGATGCTGGGTCTGATGCTGGCCGGGCTGGAGTTCTGTCTGCGCGCCATCGAAGACACCCACCCGTTCGACCGCCGTGCCTACGCCTGGCTGATCAGCGGAGCGGTCGTCATCACGCTGTCTTCGTCGATCAAAGTGACCTCGATCATCGCACTCGGCTTCGTCGGTATGGCGTTGGCCCGGCGCTGGGGCCTCTCCTGGCGCACGATCGCCGCCGCGGCCGCGATGCTCGGCGTGATCGCCCTCGGCACAACGCTTTTCATCAGTTCGGCGAGCGGGCTCGGATTCGGGTGGATCTACACGGTGAATACCGCGAGTGTGGTGCGCAGCTGGATGTCCCTGCCGACGGCGCTGGGCATCATCACCGGCTTCGGCGGTGTGCTGCTCGGAATCGGTGACCACACCACCGCGTTACTCAGCATCACCCGACCGATCGCGGCAGTGGTCGCAGGCTTCTTCACCGTGCGCATGCTGACCGCCGCCGGTACCGGGCGGCTGTATCCGGTCGGCGCACTCGGCGTAGCCCTCGGTGCCATCGTGCTGCTGCTCCCCGTGGTGCAGCCGTGGTATCTGCTGTGGGCGATCGTGCCGATGGCCGCGTGGGCGACCCGGCCGGTCTTCCGCGTTCCAGCGGTGGCATTCTCGGCGATCGTCAGCGTGATCCTGATGCCACGCGGCGCCGACCTGGAAGTATTCCAGATCGTCGGCGCCGCCCTCGCTACCGCGATCGTCGGTGTGCTGTTCCTGGTGATCACCCGCAATGCACTGCCCTGGCGTGGACAAACGGGGGTACCGACTCCGTCGCAGGCCACCACCTCTTACGGTGTGACACCGTGACCGAGCGCAGCGAGAGAGCCATCGACGGCGAGGTGCAGTCGTGACCACAGCCTCCGAACCCGCCGTCAGCATCGACGGCATCAGCAAACGGTATGGCGACACCACCGCGGTGGACGGCCTGACCTTCGAGGTCGAACAGGCACAGGTGCTCGCACTGCTCGGCCCCAACGGCGCAGGCAAGACCACGACGGTCGAGATGTGCGAAGGATTCACCGAGCCGGATACTGGTACGGTGCGCGTACTCGGGCTGGACCCGGTCCGCGATACCGAACGGCTGCGTCCCCGCGTCGGCGTCATGCTCCAGGGCGGCGGCGCGTATCCCGGCTCGCGCGCAGGCGAGATGCTGGAGCTGGTGGCCTCCTACTCCGCCGATCCACTCGACACCGAATGGTTGCTGCGCACGCTCGGGCTCCAGGACAATCGCCGCACCCCTTATCGCCGCCTCTCCGGCGGCCAGCAACAACGGCTCGCGCTGGCCTGCGCGTTGGTAGGCAAGCCGGAGATCACATTCCTGGACGAACCGACGGCTGGGCTGGACGCACAGGCCAAGCTGATGGTCTGGGAACTGATCGACGCCCTGCGTAGGGACGGGGTGACCGTCGTGCTCACCACGCATCTGATGGACGAAGCCGAGCAGCTCGCCGACCAGCTGGTGATCATCGACCACGGCCGTATCGTCGCCTCTGGCACCCCGGCCGAGGTCACCGCACGCGGGGCAGCCGGGCAACTCCGATTCTGCGCACCAGCCAGACTCGATGTAGAGCTATTGCGGACCGCGCTACCGGAAGGCTTCGCACCCAGGGAGGCCACTCCTGGCACGTACCTGATCGAGGGCGAGATCACTCCACAGGTGCTCGCAACCGTCACCGCATGGTGCGCGCAAATGAACGTGCTGGCCACCGATATACGGATCGATCAGCGCAGACTCGAAGATGTTTTCCTGGAACTGACCGGACGGGATCTCCGCGGATGAGCACACATGATCTGACCACCAACCGCTTCGCGCCGGGCACCTTCACCCCGGCTCCCCGTCCGAATTCCCGCGCCAGGATGCTGCGCGCACAGACTCGGCTCGAGCTGATCCTGTTACTGCGCAACGGCGAACAACTGCTGCTGACCATGTTCATCCCGATCTCCCTGCTGCTCGGTTTGAGCTTGCTACCGTTCGGCAACCTCGGCACGCACCGGGTGGACACGATCGTGCCCGCCGTGATGATGGTGGCCATCATGTCCACAGCGTTCACCGGTCAGGCCATCGCAGTCGGTTTCGATCGCCGTTACGGCGCACTCAAACGGATCGGCGCGACAGCGTTGCCGCGCTGGGGCATCATCGCGGGCAAAAGCATGGCTGTGCTCATCGTCGTCGTGCTGCAGACAATCCTGCTCGGCGTGATCGGTTTCGCGCTGGGCTGGCGGCCCGAATCCGCTGGGTTTCTGCTCGGCGCGGTCGTTATCGCGCTCGGCACAGCCACATTCGCGGCGATGGGTCTGCTGCTCGGTGGCACGCTCAAAGCCGAGGTGGTGCTCGCGCTGGCCAACATCCTGTGGTTCTTCATGCTCGGTGTCGCCAGCGTCGTGTTCACCACCGATAGTCTGCCCACCGCAGTACATACACTGGTACGCCTGGTGCCCTCGGGTGCGCTGGCGGTTACCTTGGAAGACGCGATGCGCAGCCACGTCGATTTGTTCGGGCTGACCGTGCTGACGGCGTGGGGCTCAGGGGCTGGCATCCTCGCGTCCCGGCTGTTCCGTTTCCATTGATCCCACCGCTCCACAACGACGAAACGTAGTAGACCGGGTGTAGGCGCTGGATCCTGCCCGGCTACCATTTTCGACGTGCTGTATCGAGCATTTCTGCGACTCGTCGACAAGCTGCCGCTGCCCTCGCTTCGAGCGCAACGCCTGATTGCCATCTCGGTTATCGCCTCCCAGGCGGGCATCTCGATCACCGGTGCCATCGTCCGGGTCACCGCGTCCGGTCTCGGCTGCCCGACCTGGCCGCAATGCTTCCCCGGCAGCTTCACTCCGGTCGCGGTGTCGGAGGTCCCGGCCATCCACCAGGCGGTCGAATTCTCCAACCGGCTGCTTACTTTCGTAGTCACTCTGTGTGCGGCGCTGGTCGTACTCGCAGTGACCCGCGCACGCCGCCGCCGCGAAGTGTTGGTGTACGCATGGCTGATGCCCGGCGGCACCGTTGTGCAAGCGATCATCGGCGGCGTGACGGTACGCACTGGGCTGCTGTGGTGGACAGTCGCGCTGCACCTGCTCGCGTCGATGGTAATGGTCTGGCTCGCTGTGGTGCTCTACGCGAAGATCGGTGAGCCCGACGAGGGCATCGCCACTGTGCGAGCGCCCGCGCCGCTGCGCTGGCTCACCGCACTCGGCGGCATCGCGCTCGGCGCCGTCTTGATCACGGGCACGCTGGTGACCGCCGCGGGACCGCACGCGGGCGACAAGAGTATCGAGCGTCCAGTACAGCGACTGCAAATCGAGATCGTCACCTTGACGCACCTGCACTCGCAAATGCTGGTCGGGTATCTCGCGCTGCTGATCGGACTGGCATTCGGGCTGTTCGCCGTCGGCATCACCCCACAGGTTCGAATCCGGCTGTTCGTATTGCTCGGGCTGGTCTGCGCGCAAGCATTGGTCGGCGTCGTGCAGTACTTCACCAATGTCCCGGCGGCGCTGGTCGTCGGACACGTGGGTGGTGCCGCGGCCTGCACCGCCGCCACCGCGGCACTCTGGGCTTCGATGCGCACCAGGGAACGGATCGGCCTGTCGGTGTCCGACTCGGCAGCACAGACAGCCTGAGCCGGGGCCGGGGCCTTAAGTCCCCGCCATCAAGGGCTGCCGACTCGGTTGCGCCAGGCGCTCGGCTGCGAGGGTAGAGATAAAAGACCTCGCGACGACCCGCCGGAGGACAGATGAGCTCGCATGTAGATCGTCAGTCGATCGTCGTCGGTATCGATGGCACCACTACCGCCCTGGCCGCAGCACGCTGGGCAGGCGCTGTCGCGAATCGCCTGCATGTCCCCCTAGTACTACTCAGCGTTGTCCCCCCTGTCGACTATCCGCTGGCCGCGACGGCATTCGCCGGAACCGACCTGCTCGCCGAGCTCCGGGCTACGACACAGCGCAAACTCGAAGGGGCATTCGAAGCCGTGCATTCCGACCATCCACAGGTGCAGATCCACCAGATCGCCGAGCACGGCGTGCCCGCACACAAACTGATCGAATACAGCGCTTCCGCGCGAATGGTGGTCGTGGCGGCAAATCTCGGGGATCGGTTCAGCACGCTGCTGCTCGGGTCCACCGCGCTTACTGTCGCGAACAAAGCGACCTGTCCAGTGGCGGTGTGGCGGGGGCATCCAGACCGGCCACTTCCGGACGAGCGGCCGGTGCTGGTCGGTGTCGACGGCAGCCCGGGTAGCTCCGCCGCGGTCACCGAGGCATTCGAGCTGGCCGCTGCACTAGGCGTCGAGGTGATCGCGTTGCACGTCTGGAATGAGCCCGACCTGCTGGAGTGGACACCGGTACCCGGCGACTGGGCCGCGCTGGCCGCACAGGAAAGGGAACTGCTATCCGAGCGCATGGCCGGATGGAGCGAAAAATATCCGGATGTCGCTGTCGACAAAGTGGTTGAGAAGGGCTCGCCGACCCAAGTTCTGCTCGACCATGCCAAAGACGCGCAGCTGGTGCTGACCGGTAGCCGCGGGCACAACCGGCTCACCGGGCTGCTGGTCGGATCGACCAGCCAGAACCTGCTACATCATGCGCCGCACCTGGTTGTCATCTGCCGAGAGCGATAGAATGGCACCCTCAGCAATGGCACCCTCAGCAATCGCACCCTCAGCAATCGCACCCGGAACCGACCGCGTATGCCTCCCACAACACCCCGCGACGATGGTGACGTCGACCTGACGCCACTCGCGCCGATCGCTGTGCTCACGGGCGTGATGATGGTCAGCGCCGCGATCGTCTCGGTAACCAGATTCCCCGGCTGGGCGGTGGACTACGGCGTACTGATGATAGCCGCGGGTGTTCTCTATCTCACCGCTGCTGCCTGGCTCGTCCGCTGGGGTGTCTGCCAGCTGCGCGATAACTCCGGCGATACCTGAGCTGCACGGCCTCGAGCCGGCCCGCTCGGCCCCGGCGAGCTGTCCAGGACGAATTAGACCTCGTTACGCGCCTTGGGGAAACTGGTCTGCTTGGCGACCCAGCCCGCCATCTCGGCCCAGTGGCCGGTGCGTGGGGTGACGATCGCGGTCAACTCTCGATTCCACTCCTCGGCTTCGGTGAGGCCGTCGATGGTTGCGACGAGTTTCTTGGCGGCGGCCAGGCTGTCGACCACACGATCGCCGAGGACTCCATCGGCACCAACCAGTGTGATACGAACACCGATCCGCCCGATCGGTTGGAGCACGGCCGTGGCGGAACCGCCGTGATCAGCGACGAACCCTTTGACGGACTCCACGAGGGCGCCCGATGGCTTCGCCGGGGCAGTATCGGTTTGAGCACTCATGGCATGTAGTTTACCGACCAGTAGTAAATGAGCTCGCCCTTCGGGTGTACAACTGAATCTCATGCGCGCCATTCAGGTTTCCGAACACGGTGGTCCCGAGGTCTTGAAGTACACGGAGGTACCCGATCCGCGAATCGGGCCGGACCAGCTGCTGGTCGATACCCAGGCAATTGGCGTCAATTTCATCGACACTTACCTCCGAACCGGGCGCTACCCTCAGAACATTCCCTATATTCCGGGGGCCGAGGGCACCGGGATAGTCGCCGAGATCGGTGCGAACGTGACCGAGTTCGCGATCGGCGACCGAGTCGCGTGGGCAGCCGCACCCGGAAGCTACGCACCGAGGGTCGCGGTGCCCGCCAGGGTCGCCATCGCGGTGCCGGACGAGGTCGAGACATCAGTTGCCGCCTCGGCGCTACTGCAGGGCATGACCGCGCACTACCTCATCGAATCGATCTACGCGCCGAAGCCAGGGGAAAGCGTGCTGGTGCACGCGGGCGCAGGTGGTGTCGGGTTGATCATGACCCAGCTGCTCGCCGCACGTGGCGTCCGGGTGATCGCCACGGTGTCCTCCGACGCCAAAGCGGAACTCTCCCATGCGGCGGGCGCCGCCGAGGTCCTTCGGTACAGCGACGACCTCGCCGACCAAGTACGTACGCTCACCGAAGGCATCGGCGTGGCCGCGGTCTACGACGGCGTCGGAGCAGCGACCTTCGAATCGAGTCTGGCCGCATTGCGCGTGCGCGGAACTCTTGCTCTCTTCGGCGCGGCGAGCGGCCCAGTACCGCCATTCGACCTGCAACGACTCGGCCCATACGGTTCGCTGTTCATCACTCGCCCCACTCTCGTGCACTACACCCGCGATCGCGCCGAACTCGCCTGGCGAGCAGGCGACATCCTCGCCGCCCTCGCCGATGGCACGTTGGATATCCGGATCGGTGCGACCTATCCACTCGCCGAAGCCGAACAGGCCCACCGTGACCTGGAGGGCCGCAAAACGACCGGCTCCATCGTGCTTCTTCCCTGAACTCGCCGCACTGGTCGGCAACGCGGTGGCCGGTACCCGCGTATCCGTCCGGCCTGCGGCTGCGTCGGCGCCGTCAGCTGAAGAAACTGCCGATGGTGCCCCAGCCGAGCACCGAGTCCACCGCAAGGCCGCAGAACACCACGGCCAGATAGTTGTTCGACTGCAAGAACAGCCGCAGCGGCTTCACCGATTCGCCACGACGCACCCCCGCGTACAACTGGTGGGCCATGAGCAGGAACCACGCACCGGCCACCACCGCCACCGCCGCGTAGACGACGCCGGTCGCGGGCAGGAGAACCAACGTGGTCAACACGGTGAACCAGGTATAGATGACGATCTGTCGGGTGACCGCCCGCTCGGTGGCGACCACCGGCAGCATCGGCACGCCTGCCGCGCGGTAGTCCTCCTTGTAGCGCATCGCCAATGCCCAAGTGTGTGGCGGCGTCCAGAAGAAGATGACACCGAACAGCGCTATGGCAGGCCAGCCGATGTCTCCGGTCACCGCCGACCACCCGACCAGCGCGGGCATACAACCAGCGGCGCCACCCCACACCACGTTTTGCGAGGTGCGGCGTTTGAGCACCAAGGTGTACACGAGAACGTAGAACAGGATCGTCGCCACGACGAGCAGGCCGCTGAGCAGATTGGCCTGCCACCACAACCAGGCGAACGAGCCGATACCGAGCACGACGCCGAATACGAAAGCGTTCCTGGTCGGCACAGCGTCCCTGGCCAAGGGGCGCCTGGCGGTGCGCTTCATCACCTTGTCGATATCGGCATCGGCGACACAATTGAGCGTGTTCGCGCTCGCGGCACCCATCCAGCCACCGAAGAGCGTGGCGAGGATCAGACGAATGTCGACAGTGCCACGGTCGGCGAGCAGCATAGTCGGGATGGTTGCGACGAGCAGCAACTCGATCACTCTCGGCTTGGTCAGCGCGAGATAAGCCAGCATCCACCGCAGCAGCCTGGACGGTAGCCCGGCACCCGTGAACCGGTCGGTCAACGCCGTCGCGGAGGAGCCGTGTGCACCATCGCCACCCGGCTGTTGCCCAATCCGCACTATCTCTCCTCGCACGCTGTGCATCGCATCCGGTATGTCCGCCCAGCACCCTCCGACCGGTGCGGTGCGACTACTACAGGGGATGGTAGACCCTCGCCGCCCTCGCTCCTTCCCTCACCCCCGCACAAGGGATCCAAACGGTTGATGCGTCGGACCGCCCGCATTACACCGCCCGAACGGCCACCCGCGGCCGTCCCGCGCCGCCCAGTCGGTCGTCACCGAGGCCGGGACGGGTCGCTCGATCAAGACGGCTCCGGCCCCCGTCCAACGGCTCCCGGAACATCCGCCTACCTATGTCGCCACCGATTAAACACGGGTTAGCGCGGTGCGGACCGGTAGGCACATCTAGGGTGGTTGGGTATACCCGGAATGCACGCGGTAGCTGCCGCGCGATCATCGCCGTCAGAAACCACCCGCCGTCGACGAAACCAATGTCAGGAGAACCTCGGTCGTGTCGATCACAGACGACATCCGCGCCCTC
Organism: Nocardia sp. TBRC8007; assembly: GCF_056629435.1. NCBI lineage: Bacteria > Bacillati > Actinomycetota > Actinomycetes > Mycobacteriales > Nocardiaceae > Nocardia > Nocardia sp. TBRC8007. Next base: position 286,245 of record NZ_JBWSOR010000003.1, read on the forward strand.
ACTCAGCCGAACTATCCGGACGACTGGACAGATCTTGACACCAAGGCTGTCGACACCATCCGGGTCCTCGCCGCCGACGCGGTGCAGAACGCCGGAAACGGCCATCCTGGTACCGCGATGAGCCTGGCGCCACTGGCCTACACCCTCTACCAGCGCATCATGCGCATCGACCCTCGCGATCCCGGCTGGGTCGGCCGGGACCGTTTCGTGTTGTCGTGCGGGCACTCCAGCCTCACCCAATACATCCAGCTGTACCTGGCGGGTTTCGGCCTGGAGCTCACCGACCTGGAGAACCTGCGTCAATGGGGTTCGCTCACCCCAGGGCACCCGGAGTTCCGACACACCGATGGCGTCGAGATCACTACCGGCCCGCTCGGCCAGGGCCTGGCCTCGGCGGTCGGCATGGCGATGGCGGCGCGCCGCGAACGCGGCCTTTTCGACCCTGAAGCCGCGCCGGGCACCAGCCCGTTCGACCACTTCGTCTATGTGATCGCCTCGGATGGTGATCTGGAAGAGGGCGTCACTTCCGAAGCGTCATCCCTGGCGGGCACCCAGCAGCTGGGCAACCTCGTGGTGGTCTACGACGACAACAAGATCTCCATCGAGGACGACACCACCATTGCTTTCACCGAGGACGTGGCCGAGCGCTACCAGGCCTACGGCTGGCACGTGCAGGTGGTCGAGGGCGGTGAAGACGTCGTCGCCATCGAGACCGCGCTATCGGCCGCCACCACCGAGACCGGCAAGCCCTCGATCATCGTGCTGCGCACCATCATCGGCTACCCGGCCCCGAACAAGATGAATACCGGCGCTTCACATGGCGCCGCACTCGGCACCGACGAAGTGGCCGCCACCAAGAAAGTCCTCGGCTTCGATCCGGAGCAGACCTTTCAAGTGGACCCCGCGGTCATCGCGCATACCCGCAAGGTAGGCGAACGGGGCAGCCGGGCGCACGCGCAGTGGCAGCAGTCGTTCGACACATGGGCCGCGGCGAACCCGGAGAACAAGGCTTTGTTCGACCGACTTGCCGCGCGGCGGCTGCCGGAGAACTGGGTGGCGAGCCTACCGGTCCACGAGCCGGATCCCAAGGGCATGGCCACCCGCAAGGCCTCCGGTAAGGTGCTTGCCGCACTGGCACCGGTGCTGCCGGAACTATGGGGCGGGTCGGCCGACCTGGCCGAGTCCAACAACACCTCGATGCCCGATCAGCCCAGCTTCGGACCGGAATCGATTTCGACCGGCATGTGGAAGGCAAACCCCTACGGCCGCACCCTGCACTTCGGCGTCCGCGAGCACGCGATGGGCGCGATCCTCAACGGCATCGCGCTGCACGGCCCGACCCGCCCCTATGGCGGAACCTTCCTGGTGTTCAGCGACTACATGCGCCCTGCGGTCCGGTTGGCTGCGCTGATGCGGGTGCCGGCTATCTATGTGTGGACCCACGACTCCATCGGTCTCGGCGAAGACGGACCCACCCATCAGCCGGTCGAGCACCTGGCCGCATTGCGCGCCATCCCCGGCCTGAACGTGGTCCGGCCCGGCGACGCCAACGAAACCACGTATGCCTGGCGCGCCATTTTGGAACGCGACAGCAGCGAGCACACATCGCATTTCTCGGTGTCCGAGCCGCCACACCGAGATGGCCCTTCGGCGCTGGCACTGACTCGCCAGGAGCTGCCGATTCTGGTGGGCACCAACTATGACGGTGTAGCGAAAGGCGGCTACATTCTGGCTGAGGCGTCCACGGGCGACCCGCACGTGATCCTGATCGCCACCGGTTCGGAACTCCAGCTCGCCATCGCCGCCCGCATTACGCTGGAAGAGCAGGGCATCGCCACCCGTGTGGTGTCCATGCCCTGTGTGGAGTGGTTCGACGCGCAGGACAAGGCTTACCGGGACGAGGTGCTTCCACCCGCGGTCACCGCTCGCGTCGCCGTCGAGGCCGGTATCGCGATGCCATGGCACCGGTTCACCGGTGACGCGGGCGAGATCGTGTCGATCGAGCACTTCGGCGCTTCCGCCGATTACAAGACCCTGTTCCGCGAATTCGGTTTCACTCCGGAAGCCGTCGTTGCCGCCGCGCGGCGCACGCTAGAGAACGTGAAGGGATAAGCGCTCATGGCTCAGAACGAAAATCTCGCCGGCCTCTCCACGGCGGGGGTGTCGGTATGGCTCGACGATCTGTCCAGGACACGGATCCGGTCCGGCAACTTGGCCGATCTGATCGCCACTCGCAGCGTCACCGGGATCACCACCAACCCGACGATCTTCCAAGGTGCGCTCAGCCAGGGCCATGCCTATGACGATCAGGTGAAAGAGCTTGCCGCGCAAGGCGCCGACGCCACCGCCGCGATTCGCACCATCACCACCGACGACGTCCGGGCCGCCTGCGACATACTCGCTCCGGTCTATGAAGCGACAGACGGGGTGGATGGCCGAGTCTCCATCGAGGTCGACCCCCGCTTGGCGTTCGATGCGGACAAGACCGTAGCGCAGGCGGTCGAGCTGTGGAAGGTCGTCGACCGCCCCAATCTGTTGATCAAGATTCCGGCCACAGTGGAATGCCTGCCCGCGATCACCGCAGTGCTCGCGCAGGGCATCAGCGTGAACGTCACGCTGATCTTCTCGGTCGAGCGTTATCGCGCGGTGATAGCCGCTTACCTGGACGGCGTGCGGCAGGCCGTGGCGGACGGATACGACCCGGCCACGATTCATTCCGTCGCTTCGTTCTTCGTGTCCAGGGTGGATACCGAGATCGACAAGCGGTTGGAGACGATCGGCACCCCGGCCGCGCTCGCGCTGCGCGGAAAAGCCGGTATCGCCAATGCCCGCGCGGCCTATGCCGAATATCAGGACGTATTCGACGGAGGCTCGCATGCCTCCACCTACGCGACACTGGCCGCGGCCGGCGCGAATCGGCAACGGCCGCTGTGGGCCTCTACCGGCGTGAAGAATCCGGAATACCCCGACACGATGTATGTCACCGAACTGGTCGCACCCGACACGGTGAACACGATGCCGGAGAAGACGCTCGAAGCGGTCGCCGACCACGGTGCGAGCCACGGCGATACCGTCACCGGCACGGCCGCGGCGGCCGAAGAAGTCTTCGACCAGCTCGTCGCGGCCGGTATCGATCTCGACGACGTATTCGCGGTGCTGGAGCGCGAGGGTGTCGACAAATTCGAGAAGTCCTGGGCGGAGTTGCTTTCCGCCACTACCGAAGAGCTGCGCTCGGCCTGCTCTTCCACCGAGTCCGGGAACAGCTGACCGATGACCGGTACCCCGTCCACCAAGCAGCAGGCCGCGACCGAGTGGCAGAACCCGCTTCGTGTCAAGGGGGACAAACGACTCCCTCGTATCGCGGGACCGTGCAGCATGGTGATCTTCGGTGTCACCGGTGATCTGTCTCGGAAGAAATTGATGCCGGCCATCTACGACTTGGCGAACCGGGGGCTACTGCCCCCGGCCTTCGGTTTGGTCGGTTTCGCCCGCCGCGACTATGCGGACGAGGATTTCGCCGCAGTCGTGCTCGATGCGGTGAGAACGCACTCGCGTACCCCGTTCCGTCAGGAGGTCTGGGATCAGCTCGCCGAGGGCATCCGATTCGTCCAAGGCAGCTTCGACAACGACGCGGCGTTCGCCGAACTCGCCGATACGCTGGCCACTCTGGACAAGGAGCGCGGCACCGGCGGCAACCACGCCTTCTACCTTTCGATCCCGCCGAAGACCTTTCCGCTCGTGCTCGATCAGCTCTCCGAAAATGGTCTGGCACAACGTAAAGCCCCCGACGAGTTCGGCCGCAGACCATGGCGACGCGTGGTGATCGAGAAACCGTTCGGGCACGACCTGAAAAGCGCACAAGAGCTCAACGCTCTGGTCAATCGGGTGTTTCCAGAGGAGACAGTGTTCCGTATCGATCACTATCTCGGTAAAGAGACCGTACAGAACATTCTGGCGCTGCGCTTCGCCAACCAGCTGTACGATCCGATTTGGAACGCCAACTTCGTCGACCATGTACAGATCACGATGGCGGAAGATATCGGCTTGGGCGGTCGCGCGGGCTATTACGATGGTATCGGGGCCGCACGTGATGTCATCCAGAACCATCTAATGCAATTGCTGGCGCTCACCGCGATGGAAGAGCCGATCAGCTTCGAGCCCACCCAATTGCAGGCCGAGAAGATCAAGGTGCTCTCGGCGACGCAGCTGATCGAACCGCTGGACGAGACCACCGCGCGCGGGCAATACGCGCAAGGTTGGCAGGGCAGCGAGCACGTCGTCGGTCTGTTGGACGAGGAGGGGTTCGACCCGCATTCGCGGACCGAGACCTATGCCGCGATCAGCCTGGAGGTCAACACGCGCCGGTGGGCAGGCGTCCCGTTCTTCCTGCGTACCGGTAAACGACTGGGCCGCAGAGTCACCGAGATCGCGGTGATCTTCAAACGGGCCCCGCACCTGCCGTTCGACCAGACCATGACAGCAGAGTTGGGGCAGAACGCACTGGTCATCCGGGTACAACCGGACGAAGGCGTCACCACGCGATTCGGCTCGAAGGTGCCCGGCTCCGGTATGGAGGTGCGTGATGTCAGCATGGACTTCAGCTACGGTGAGGCATTCACCGAATCCTCGCCCGAGGCCTACGAACGGCTGATCCTCGACGTGCTACTCGGCGAGCCCTCCCTGTTCCCGGTGAATGCGGAGGTCGAATTATCCTGGCGCATATTGGATCCGGTGCTGGAACGCTGGGCCACCGATGACATGCCCGAACCATACGAGGCGGGTACTTGGGGCCCGCCCTCCGCCGACGAAATGCTCGCCCGCACCGGACGGGAATGGCGGCGGCCATGATCATCGACATGCCCGAGACCAGAACCAGGGAAGTCACCAAGCGCATTGTGCGACTGCGCGAGAGCTACGGCGTGATCACGATGGGCCGGGTACTGACCCTGGTAGTGTGCACTCTCGACAGCTCCGAGGCCGAGGAGGCTATCGACGCGGCGAACGACGCCAGTCGCGAACATCCCTGCCGCGTGGTGGTGCTCGCCCGCGGCGACCGGAAAGCTGCCACCAGGCTGGATGCGCAGATCCGTGTGGGCGGGGACGCCGGAGCCGCCGAAGTGATCGTGCTCCGACTACAGGGCGAACTGGTCAACCAGGAAAGCAGCGTCGTCATCCCGTTTCTCCTGCCGGATACACCGGTGGTCGCCTGGTGGCCCCGCGGGGCCCCGGAGTTCCCGGCCAAAGACTCGGTAGGACGCCTGGCCTCCCGGCGCATCACCGATGCCACCTTCGCCGCCGACCCGCAGGCGGCGATCAAGAGACGGCTCGGTTCCTATGCGAGCGGCAATACTGATCTGGCATGGAGCCGGATCACCTACTGGCGCGCACTGCTGGCCGCGGCTATGGATGAACCGCCGTTCGAACCGGTGAGTTCGGCGATGGTGTCCGGGTTGCGCGACGAACCCGCCCTGGATGTTTTGGCCGGCTGGCTGGCCACTAGGCTGGGCTGCCCCGTACACCGCCGCACCGGCCCGCTGCGCGTGGAGTTACACCGCCCCACCGTCTCTATCGCGATCGAGCGGCCCCAGACCGGCCGCACCGCGACACTCACCCGCACCGGCGATCCGGTCCAACGAGTCGCGCTGGCGCGCAGGGAGACCCGTGACTGCCTCGCTGAAGAACTACGCAGATTGGATGCCGATGACAGCTACGCGGAAGCACTGGCCGGAATCGAGAAGGTGATCTATGAGTAACCGTACCGATTCGTCGTTCCCCCGCGACACGGTCGAGGTCCATCTCGATGTCGAATCGCTGGTCGCTACCGCGGCAGCCCGCTTCGTCTCGGTGGTCACCGCGGCCCAGGCCGAACGTGGCTCGGCCTCGGTAGTGCTGACCGGTGGCGGCACCGGTATCGCACTGCTGGAGCAGGTGCGCAAGTCGCCAGGAAATATCGATTGGTCCCAACTCGATGTGTTCTGGGGCGATGAGCGTTTCGTACCGACGAGTGATCCGGAGCGCAACGCGTTGCAAGCCGGACAGGCGCTGCTCGACCACGTACCGGTGGACTCGGCGCGAGTGCACCCAGTGGCCGCCTCCGACGGTGAGTACCCCGACCCCGTGGAGGCGGCAGCCGAGTACGCTGCGGCCGTGCACGCCCATCTCGCCGACCACGGCGCATTCGATCTGCATCTGCTCGGCATGGGCGGCGAGGGGCACGTGAATTCCTTGTTCCCCCATACCGAGGCAGCGCGCGAGGAGCACGAACTCGTTGTCGCCGTGACTAATTCACCAAAGCCGCCGCCGGTACGGGTGACTCTCACCATGCCCGCCATCCGGAGGGCTCGCCATGTCGTACTGGTGGTCAGCGGCGCGACCAAGGCCGAGGCGGTCGCCGCAGCTATCGGTGGCGCATCCCCGCTGGACATTCCGGCGGCGGGCGCGACAGGCATCGATTCCACCACATGGTTGCTCGATCGGGAGGCTGCGACGGCGCTGAACTGAGCTCGACAGTCAAGTTTCGATATCAGACCTGATATTCCCGTAAATTTTCCCGCTATCCTCTAGCGATTACAGGATATATCGCAACTTACGCCCCGCTGTTAGTTGGGGTATGTGGGATGATCGTTCGGTGACCGAGCAGGCGCCAGATCTGGACGAGCGGTTCTTGACCGCGCTCGCGGAACTCGCTCCGCGACCGAGCCGACCGGCGAACCTGCCGATTGTACCCGGCAATACGATGACTGGCGCGGCATGCCTAGAACTGTTCGAGTCGCAAGCGACCAGCAGGCATCTAGACCTCGCAGCCCGGCGCCTGGGCGGCGCCCGGCGCGGTTACTACAGCATCGGCTCTTCCGGTCACGAAGGTAATGTCGCAGTGGCCGCGGCCCTTCGGGTCACCGATCCTGCCCTGCTGCATTATCGATCCGGGGCGTTCTTCGTGCACCGGGCTCGTCGGATTGCCGGTGTCGACCCGATCCGGGATGTGTTGCTCGGGGTAGTCGCCGCAGCGGCGGACCCGATTTCCGGCGGGCGGCACAAAGTGTTCGGCAACTCAGTGGCCAATGTTATTCCACAGACCTCCACCATCGCCTCGCACCTCCCACGCGCGGTGGGGTTGGCGTTCGGCATCGATCGCGCGACACGGCTGAATGTTCCCGGACCATGGCCCTCGGACGCGATAGTGATGTGCAGTTTCGGCGACGCGTCGGTGAACCATTCCACTGCGACCGGGGCGATCAATACCGCAATGCATACCGCGCACCAAGGGATTCCGGTGCCGGTCTTGTTCATCTGTGAGGACAACGGCATCGGGATCAGTGTCCCTACCCCTTCGGGCTGGATCGAGCAGGCGTTCGGCCACCGGCCCGGCCTACCATACTTCAGCGCGGATGGATGCGACGTCCTCGACGCACTGCAAGCCGCGCACACCGCCGTCCAATGGGTGCGCGAGCACCGCGGACCCGCATTCCTCCATCTGCGCACCGTGCGGCTGCTCGGACACGCGGGCTCGGATGTCGAAGCCGCCTACCGGCGCCCTGCCGACATCGCCGCCGATCTGCTCCGCGACCCGCTGCTCACGACGGCACGGCTTCTGGTCGGATCCGGTGTGACCACGCCCGCCGATGTGCGCGCCCGATACACCGAACTGGGACACCGCGTCGCCACGGCAGCCGAACGCGTGTGCCGGGAACCGAAACTCGGCTCCGCCGCAGCAGTGATTGCGGCGATCGGTCCGGCCCGACCCGCACTGGTGCGCGCCGACGTGCATCGATCCGGTCCACTGCCGGACCAGCGGCCTGCTGCGCCGAGTCGGACGAACACCAGCCCGACAACAGCACTGAACGACACTCCTGACATCATCAGCGAAAACGACACTGCCGAGCAGAAGGGTCCGACAACCCTCGCCCAAGCGATAAACAACACTCTTCGGGAGCTGCTTTCCCGTGATCGCGATGTGCTCGTCTTCGGGGAGGACGTCGGTCGCAAAGGTGGCGTGTATGGAGTGACCAAGGGATTGCAGAAATCATTCGGTGCGCGCCGGGTGTTCGACACGCTGCTCGATGAGCAGAGCGTGCTCGGTACCGCGCTCGGAGCGGCGCTGGCAGGCTTCGTACCGATCCCGGAAATCCAATACCTGGCTTATCTGCACAACGCCGCCGACCAGATCCGTGGTGAAGCGGCTACACTGTCGTTCTTCTCCGACGGTCGATTTCGGAACCCGATGGTGGTGCGGATCGCGGGCTACGCCTATCAGAAAGGCTTCGGCGGACATTTCCACAATGACAATTCGATCGCCGCGCTGCGGGATATCCCCGGAGTAGTCCTCGCCTCCCCGGCCCGAGCCGACGACGCCGCAGCCATGCTGCGCACCTGCGTATCCGCGGCCAGAGTGGATGGCAGAGTGTGCCTGTTCCTGGAGCCTATCGCGCTGTATCACACCCGCGACCTGTATATACCCGGCGACGACGGCTGGTTGGCGCACATGTCACGCACCGAGCACGTCGAGATCGGCCGGGCTCGCGTCTACGGCGATGGCAAAGACCTGACTCTGGTCAGCTTCGCCAACGGCATACCGATGAGCCTGCGCGTGGCGCGACAGCTGGCGCGCCAGGACATCCACGCACGCGTGCTCGATCTGCGCTGGCTGGCTCCACTACCGGTGCACGATCTGCTGCGGCACGCACGTGCGACCGGCCACGTGCTCGTCGTGGACGAAACCCGCCGTTCCGGCGGCGTATCCGAGACAGTGTTCGCGGCCCTGATCGACGCTGGTTTCTCCGGAAAGCTCGCGCGGGTCACCAGCGCGGACAGTTTCGTACCACTCGGCCCGGCTGCGGACACCATATTGCTCGACGAAGAACGAATCGAAGCTGCCGCGCGCGCACTCTCGGGGAACGAGGGGACAACCCCGGTCCAGACCCCACGGCACCGTCGAGCACGACTTTCCATGGAGCTCGATTCGGCCACAGAGTAGTGGAGAAGAATAGGGGACAGCGTGTAGGTGATAGCGACCAGCGGCGGAAGGAAGTACCGATGACCGCGATGTCCATGCTCGGCGAGGTACGACCGGAGCACCAGCACACCGCAGATGGCGACAGGGTGCTCCTGCGCTACCTACGTTCTTTCCGAAGCCCGGTACTAGAGGTGTGGACGGCGGCCACCGAACGCGGCCGACTCGGCCGTTGGTTGGGCACTGTCTCCGGCAGTAACGACAATTTCACCATCGAGTTGCTCGACGGTCCCGTCTGCGGACCGGTCACCGTGCGCGTGGACCACTGTCAGGCGCCGCACGAACTGGTCGTGCACATCGACGGATGTCTGTGCGAGATCGACATGAACCAGATCGGGGTCGTCACCACGGTCGAACTCACTCGTCGCCACGTCCGCCCCACCGACGCGGGCGCCATCGGCCCACGCTGGCAATACGTGCTCGATCGTCTCACCGCTTATCTCGACCGTCAGCCGCTACCGCACTGGCCCTGCTATCCGAAGCTGGCCGACGAATATCGGTAGCCGATTCCGAGGCTTTCTGAACCTGGAAGGGCGCGGAGGGATGTGTGGCCAGATCGCGCAGATGCGCGGCGATCAACGCGTTCACCTCCTCGGTGCGTTCGAGTTGCACAAGGTGGCCCGCATCCGCGACCTCGGTCACCGCGCGCAGGTCGACGACGTTCTTGCGCATGATGGCCAATGGGTCATGTCCACTGAACCCCTCCATATCGGGATCGTGATCGCCGTAAAGAAAGTATGTGGGTACAACAACTTTCGCATTAGCGTAATCAGCGGTGAGTTCCCAGTTACGGTCCAGGGCCCGGTACCAGTTCAATCCACCGGTGAATCCCGTGCGTTCGAAATCCCGCGCCACAACATCCACCTCGTGTTCGCTCAGCCAGCGCCACGGCAGTGCGGGCGCCTTCGGCAGCACATCGAGATAGCCGGTGCCCTCCGCCGGGAACCGCCACGTGTCCAGATAGTGATAGTCGGCACTGAGCGCGTAGTACACACGAGTGAGAAACTCCTTCGGCCGGGCGCCGAGTTCCGCATCGGCGACGCCTGGGGTCTGAAAATAGTGCAGGTGCAAGAAATGCTGGGCGGCGGCCTTCGCCCACAATTGCGACGGAGTGCGCCGCGGTCGCGGTGCGAACGGATTGTTCAGAGCGATCAAGCCGCGCACCCGCTGCGGGGCACGTAACGCCAGCTCCCACACCAGCACGGCGCCGAAGTCCAAGCCGACGAACACCGCGTGCTCCGCATCGATATCGTCGAGCAGACCGAGCAGGTCGGCGCAGACAGTGCGATTGGTATAAGCCGCGGGCTCGGCCGGAATATCGGTCTGTCCGTAGCCACGCAGGTCGGGCGCGATAGCGCGGTATCCCGCCGCAGCGACCGCGGGAAGCTGGCGGTGCCAGATATACCAAGTATGTGGAAAACCGTGACAGAAGATTACCGGCTGCCCCTCCCCCTGTTCAGTTATATGCATGCGGATGCCATTTGTCGTCACAAATCGTTGCGTGAACTCCATACAGCCCTCCCAGAGACCTAGAACACGTTATCGTTTCACGGTAATGTTCCGGTTCCGTGAACGGAATACCCGACGGGCTCGAAGGAAAGATCGCGGTGGTCACCGGCGCCAGCCGCGGCATCGGCAGAGGAATCGCGCTGGAGCTGGGCGCGGCAGGAGCCACAGTGTTCGTCACCGGGCGCTCGGTGACTCAAGGAAAGCTACCCGGCACGGTACACGCGACAGCCGCCGACATCGACGCGGCGGGCGGAATTGGCATTCCCTTCGTCTGCGACCACCGCGACGACGACGCGGTAGAGCGACTGTTCGAACTGATCCGCGGCGAGCACGGCAGGCTGGACGTGCTGGTGAACAATGTCTACAACTCCCCCGCCGCGGCTCGCTGGCTCGGCAAGCCGTTCTGGGAGGTCCCCCCGACCGTATGGGACGAGACCTTCGACGTAGGCGTCCGATCGCACTACGTAGCCGCTGTCTTCGCCGCACCACTGTTGATCGAATCGGGTGGATTGATTGTCAACATCTCCTCCCCCGGAGCGAACAGGTACATGCACAACGTCGTGTACGGCGTTGCGAAAGACGCATTGGACCGGCTCACCACCGATATGGCACACGACCTCGCGGGCACCGAGGTGACTGTAGTGTCGCTCTGGCCGGGAATCGTAGATACCGAATTACTGCAGCTGGTTCCGCCCGACACACATGGTCGACGCCTGGTCACACTGCCCGGCGAAGGTACGTTCGATCTTGCCGGGGCACAGACACCACAGTTCTGTGGCCGCGCGGTCGTCGCGCTGGCCACCGACGCCGGGCGCCACTCACGCACCGGCTTGTCCTGGCAGGTCGATGATCTCGCCGAGCACTACGGCTTCACCGATATCGACGGACGGATTCGGCGCACCGATTAATCCAACCAGGGTACGCCGGGCATGCCGCCTGTATCAGGACAGTACGCTATGACGGGAATCACGGCACGTTGGGCGATGGCCCGATCAAGCGAATTTGATCTCCAGGCCGATACCGAGAATGGCGATCAGCCAGACGATACCGACGAAAATGGTGACTCGGTCGAGGTTCTTCTCGGCAACGGTGGAGCCGGACAGACTGGACTGCACACCGCCGCCGAACAGGCTGGACAGACCTCCACCCTTAGCGCGGTGCAGCAACACCAGCAACACCAGCAACAGGCTGGTGACGATCAGGAGGATATCCAGGAACATCCGCATGCAGGACAGTCTATGTGGTCGGCGCGATCACACCGAATCAGGCACTCGGTGGCCGCTTGCCCGGATGCTGGTCCGGCGGACTGGGATGGCCTCTCCGATCATCCGAGGGTAAAAGGGGACAGCGAACAGCCCGGCATCACAGCGAGCGATACCGGGCTGTCGTGCGGAGTTTTGAGACGGATCAGGGAAGAGGTCCGCCCGCGGCGATCGCGGCGAGAGTGGCGAATTCGCCACCCGCGAGTGAAGCACCGCCGACCAGGGCGCCGTCCACCTCGGTTTGCGCAATCAGCTCCCCGGCGTTCTTGGTGTTCACCGAACCGCCGTAGAGCACGCGAATCTCCGCAGCGATCGCGGGCGAAGCCAGCTGGGCCAGTTCGGCGCGGATCGCGCCGCAGACCTCTTGGGCGTCGGCCGGCGTCGCGACCTTGCCCGTACCGATCGCCCAGACCGGCTCGTAAGCGATGACGATCTTCGAGATCTCTTCCGCCGTAAGCCCCTTCAGCGATCCACGCACCTGCTCCAGGTTGTATTCGACGTGCGTGCGGGCCTCACGGATATTCAAACCCTCACCGACACACACGATCGGGGTGATCCCGTGCTTCAGCGCCTGCTTGGTCTTGGCCAGCACAGTAGCGTCGTCCTCGGCGTGGTATTGCCGACGCTCCGAGTGCCCGACCACGACAAAGGCACAGCCCAGCTTGGCGAGCATACTCGCGCTGATCTCGCCGGTGTAGGCACCCGACTCGTGCACCGAGACATCCTGCCCGCCGTAGCCGAGCAAGAGCTTGTCGCCCTCCACCAGCGTCTGCACGCTGCGGATATCGGTGAACGGCGGCAGAACCACCACTTCCACCTTCTCGAAATACTTCTCGGGCAGCGCGAAGGCGATCTTCTGGACCAATGCGATGGCCTCTAGATGATTGAGATTCATCTTCCAGTTGCCCGCGATGAGCGGTTTGCGTGCCATGATCAGTCCTCCAACACCGCGATACCAGGCAGTTCCTTGCCCTCGAGATACTCCAGCGAAGCGCCGCCACCGGTGGAGATATGCGAGAAACCATCCTCCGGCAGGCCGAGCGCACGAACTGCCGCGGCCGAATCGCCGCCGCCGACCACGGTGAACGCGCCCTTTCCTGTGGCGGTCGCGATCGCCTCGGCGACCCCTCTGGTGCCTGCGGCGAATGCCTCGAACTCGAATACACCCATCGGGCCGTTCCAGAAGATGGTCTGTGCCTCGTTCAGCAGGGCAGTGAAACGTTCCACCGATTCCGGCCCCACATCCAATCCCATCCAGCCGTCCGGGATCTCGTGTGCGGGCACCACCTTCGATTCGGCGTCCGAGGCGAAGGCGTCGGCTACCACGACGTCACGTGGTAGATGGATGACATCGGCGTATTGGTCGAGCAGTCGTTTACAGGTGTCCACCATCTCCTCTTGCAACAGCGAGGACCCCACTGCGAGACCCTGCGCGGCGAGGAAAGTGAAACACATACCCCCGCCGATGACCAACGTGTCGACTTTCGGCGCGAGTGCTTCGATGACAGCGAGCTTGTCGGAGACCTTGGACCCGCCGAGCACGACCGCATACGGCCGCGCCGAACTCGCGGTGAGCTCGGCCAGCACCTCGGCCTCGGCCGCGACCAGCGTGCCCGCGTAGTGCGGAAGCAACGTGGCCACGTCGTACACCGAGGCCTGCTTGCGGTGCACCACACCGAAACCGTCGGAGACGAATGCGCCATCGGCACCGACCAGCTCGACCAGTGCCGCGGCGAGCTTTCCGCGTTCGGCGTCGTCCTTGCTCGTCTCGCGCGGATCGAACCGGATGTTCTCCAGCATCAGCACATCACCGTCGGTGAGCCCCTCGGACCGCGCGAGCGCATCCTGCCCCACCACATCGCCGGCCAGCTGGACATTGCGCCCCAGTTCCTCGGCAAGCGCGGCGGCCACCGGCGCTAAGGAGAACTTCGAATCCGGTTCTCCCTTCGGACGGCCGAGATGGGCGGTCACGATAACTTTGGCGCCCGCGTCGGCCAGCGCCTTGATGGTCGGCGCCGAGGCGATGATCCGGCCGGGATCGGTGATCCGGCCATTGTCGAGCGGAACGTTCAGGTCGGAGCGTACGAGCACACCCCGGCCCTCGATGCCTTCGGCGAGCAGTTCTACGAGTGTCTTGACGGACATGCGCGTCAGAGCGACTTGCCGACGAGGCCGATGAGATCAGCGAGGCGGTTGGAGTAGCCCCACTCATTGTCGTACCAGGAGACCACCTTGACCTGATCATCGATCACCTTGGTCAGCGGCGCGTCGTAGATCGACGAGGCCGGGTCGGTGACGATGTCGCTGGAGACAATGGGGTCGGTGTTGTACCGGAGGATACCCTTCAACGGCCCCTCAGCAGCGGCCCGATAGGCGGCGTTGATCTCATCGAGCGTAGCGGACTTGCGCACAGTGGCGGTCAGGTCGGTGACCGAACCCGTGGGCACCGGTACGCGCAGCGCGTAGCCGTCCAGCTTGCCCTGCAGCTCTGGTAGCACCAAGCCGATAGCCTTCGCGGCGCCGGTCCCGGTCGGCACGATGTTCAGCGCGGCGGCGCGGGCACGACGCAAGTCGCCGTGCGGGCCGTCTTGCAAGTTCTGATCCTGCGTGTAGGCGTGGATGGTGGTCATCAGGCCGCGCTCGATACCGAACTCGTCATCGAGCACCTTGGCCAGCGGGCCCAGACAGTTGGTGGTGCACGAGGCGTTGGAGATGATGTTCTGGCTGCCGTCGTACTTGTCGTCGTTCACGCCCATCACGATGGTGATGTCCTCGCCCTTGGCCGGAGCGGAGATGACGACCTTCTTCGCGCCTGCGGCGAGGTGCCCTTTGGCCTTGGTGGCATCGGTGAAGATGCCGGTGGACTCGACGACCACATCGACGCCGAGATCGCCCCACGGCAGCGCGGCGGGCCCCTCCTTGATGGCCAACGCCTTGATCCGCTGGTCGCCCACCACGATGGTGTCCTCACCGTCGAGCGAGACATCCTGCGACAACCGGCCAAGGATCGAATCGTACTTGAGCAGGGTCGCGAGGGTCGCATTGTCGGTGAGGTCGTTGACCGCGACGATCTCGATATCGGTGGTGCCGAGCGCCTTCTGCGCCTCCACCGCCCGAAAGAAGTTACGTCCGATACGGCCGAAGCCGTTGATGCCTACCCGGACAGTCACGTTATCGCTCCTCAGCTTTCCAGCAGATCATTCCGATGCCTACTCACACTAATGCCCTGCCACGGCCTCGCCACACGCACTGGTGTACCTGCGGACTGAATACCAGGTCAGACGACCGGCCGTCCGTAATTCTCCATCGAATACGCGAGGTATCGCACCGAGAAACAGGCCGAGGGGTACGCGGTACGAACGGTTCAGGCTTCATCGAGCAACTCTGCCGTGACAGCGGATTCCGTATCGGGCACACCGAGTTCCTTGGCGCGCCGGTCCGCCATCGACAACAGCCGCCGGATCCGGCCCGCCACCGCGTCTTTCGTCATCGGCGGATCGGCGAGCTGACCGAGTTCCTCCAGTGATGCCTGACGGTGCTGGATACGCAGCCTGCCCGCGGCGGCGAGATGATCGGGTACGTCGCCACCGAGGAGCTCCAGTGCGCGTTCCACCCTGGCTGCCGCGGCGACCGCGGCCCGCGCCGAACGACGCAGATTGGCGTCGTCGAAATTGGCGAGCCGGTTCGCGGTCGCGCGGACCTCGCGGCGCAGTCTGCGCTCCTCCCAGGTCATCCGGGTGCCGTGGGCGCCCATCCTCGTCAGCAGGGCTCCGATCGCCTCGCCATCGCGCACCACGACGCGGTCGGTCCCACGCACCTCCCTGGCCTTGGCCGCGATCCCGAGCCTACGGGCCGCTCCGACCAGTGCCAGGGCCGCCTCCGGTCCCGGGCAGCTGACCTCGAGTGCCGAGGAACGCCCTGGTTCGGTCAGTGAGCCGTGCGCGAGAAACGCGCCACGCCACGCGGCCTCGGCGTCCGCGACACTGCCACCGACCACCTGCGCGGGCAAACCACGCACTGGACGACCACGGACGTCGAGCAAACCGGTCTGCCGGGCCAGCGCCTCCCCTTCCTTGGAGACACGCACAACATACCGGGAGGTCTTGCGCAGTCCCCCGGCACCGAGCACATGCACGTCGGAGCCGTAGCCATAGAGCTCGAAGATCTCCCGGCGCAGCCGACGCGCGATGGAACCCATGTCCACCTCTGCCTCGACGATCACCCGACCACTGACAATGTGTAAGCCACCCGCGAATCGCAGCAATGCGGACAATTCCGCCTTGCGGGAACTCACCTGTGACACCGCGAGCCTACTCAGCTCGTCTTTCACATCGGCTGTCATCGCCACGAGACGCGCTCCTTTCCACCCAACCCGGAACGCACATCCTGCCCCATGTGTCGTCCCTCGACTCGAAGCCCTGCCATATGCGGCCGAGGTTGCCGGATCACGTGATCCAGAGCGACGGCGAGTTTTCCGGGATGATGCCGACCTGTTCCCCCTTCGGCGACATCGGAGAAGATTACTCGCGCCCGCAATTGTTCGGCAGCCCTGGCCACATGTTCCCGCTCACGCCCCTCCGGTACCGAGCCGGAGTCCACCAGCACCTCGTCGACCGCGAATTCCGGTGCGTGCTGAGACAATACATGCAAGTGCCGTTCCGCGGAGAACCCGGCGGTCTCCCCCGGCTCCGCGGCGAGATTCAGTACGAGGATCTTCCGCGCCCTGGTGTATACCAGTGCCTCGCGCAGCTCAGGCACGAGCACATGGGGAATCACACTGGTAAACCACGATCCGGGGCCGAGCACCACGATATCAGCGTGTCCGATAGCCGACGCCGCCTCCGCGCTGGCCGGCGGATCGGAGGGAATCAACCGAACCCGGCGAACCTTACCCGGCGTCGTCGCGATGGCGACTTGACCGCGAATACAACGGCTCACTCGTGGGTCTGCTTCCAGCCCGGAAACATCCGCCTCGATATCGAGCGCGATCGGCGACATCGGCAACACTCGTCCCGTGATACGCAATATCTTGGCAAGTTCGTCGAGCGCGGCGACCGGATCACCAAGCACTTCGGTGAGCCCGGCCAGAATCAGGTTGCCGACGGAATGCCCGGCCAAGGCGCCGGTGCCACCGAACCGGTGCTGCACGGTATGCGTCCAAGTCCCGTCGGCATCCGCGGCCAGAGCCGCCAGCGCCATGCGGAGATCCCCCGGCGGCAGTGCTCCCAGCTCGGCGCGCAGCCGACCGGAAGAACCACCGTCGTCGGCGACAGTGACCACGGCACAGATCTCTCTGGTCAACCGCCGCACTGCGGTCAGCGTCGCATAGAGGCCGTGCCCACCGCCCAACGCGACGATACCTGGACTGGATTCCCAGCCGGTCATTCGCGCCCCAGGTCTCGATGCACGACCCGGACCACATCGGCCGATCCGTCCGGCCCGTCGGTACTCTCGCTCATCAGCTCGCCCAATGCCTCGGCTATCGCGACGCTCCGATGTTTTCCTCCGGTGCAGCCCACTGCGACCGTCATGTATCGTTTCCCCTCTTGGCGGTAACCGTTCGTCGTCAGTTCGACCAAGTGATGGCAAGTACGCAGGTAGTCGTCCGCCCCAGGGCGCGACAATACATACTCGCTGACCACGGCCTCCTGACCTGTCTTTCCCCGCAATTCCGGTATCCAATGCGGATTGGGTAGAAAACGCACATCCAACACCATGTCGGCATCGAGCGGAACCCCGTACTTGAAACCGAAGGACTGCACGGTGAGTTGCAGCGCGCTCGGCGCGCCACCACCATAGGCCTCCTCCAGCTTGCGGTGCAGCTGGTGGATGGACAACTCGGTAGTGTCGATCACCAGGTCAGCGGCGGCCTTCACGACTGAGAGCCGCACTCGTTCAGCGGAGATACCCGCCGACAGCGTGCCATCCTCGCTCTCGCTCTGTAGCGGATGTCTGCGCCTGACGAAGCCGAAGCGGCGGATCAACACATCGTCGGAGGCCTCCAGGAACAGGACCCTGGTACGCACACCTCGGTTGCGCAACTGCTCGACAACCACCGAGAGATCACCGGTGAAGAATCGGCTGCGCACATCCATGACCAGAGCGAGACGGCGGATCGGCGGCTTCGCCGCCGATCCGAGCTCGACCATCCGGCCGAAGAGCTCGGGCGGCAGATTATCCGTGACGTACCAGCCGAGATCTTCGAGTACGCGCGCAGCGGTACCGCGTCCCGCGCCCGACAGCCCGGTCACGATCACGACCTCGACTTGTGGGTTCGCTCTGCCACGGATGCCGGAGAAACCCGCCCGCCTCGCGCTCGACGACGGGCTGCCCGTACTTCTGTTCGATTCGACGCGTGTCATGTCCCACCGAATTCGTCTCTGGATACCTTCCGATCATCGCGCACCATGTTCGGTATCGGGTGCAAACACACAACGTACGCGAAACCAGAACGTCAAGTGCGGTGACTACTCGGACCGGAGCGCGGTGCGGACCGCTTCCGCTGTCGCCACCCCGATACCGGGCACCTCCGTGATCTGCTCGATCGTGGCCTGCTTCAGCTTGGCCACCGACCCGAAATGAGTGACCAGCGCGGTGCGACGCGCGGCGCCGAGACCGGGCACCGAATCCAGCACCGAGGCAGTCATCCGCCGTGAGCGTTTACTACGGTGGAAGGTAACCGCGAAGCGATGCGCCTCGTCGCGGACGCGCTGCAGCAGGTAGAGAGCCTCGCTGTTCCGTGGCAGGATCACCGGTTCTCGCTGACCCGGCACCCAGACCTCCTCCAGCCGTTTAGCGAGGCCGATCACCGCGATATCGGTGATGCCGAGCTCGTCGAGCACTTCAGCGGCCGCCGCGACCTGAGGTGCGCCACCGTCGACCACATAGAGATTGGGCGGGTAGGCGAATTTGCGCGGGCGACCGGATTCTGGATCGATACCAGGGCGCGCGGTGAGCTCCATTGCTTCGGTAGCTCTTTCCGGCTCGACAGGATCTTCGCTCTCCGGCGTGTCGCGCTCACGGCGCAACCGGAGAAACCGGCGACGGGTCACCTCCGCGATGCTGCCGACATCGTCGGACCGGCCGTCTCCTGCTGCCTCCCGGATCGTGTAATGACGGTAATCGGACTTGCGCGCGAGACCATCTTCGAAAACCACGAGCGAAGCGACCACATCGGTACCCTGCACATGACTGATATCCACACACTCGATGCGCAGCGGCGCGGTGTCGAGTTCCAGCGCATCCTGGATATCTTGCAGTGCTTGCGATCTCGAAGTCAGGTCACCCGCGCGCCGGAGTTTGTGCTGAGCCAG
Source organism: Nocardia sp. TBRC8007 (assembly GCF_056629435.1). Taxonomy (NCBI): domain Bacteria; kingdom Bacillati; phylum Actinomycetota; class Actinomycetes; order Mycobacteriales; family Nocardiaceae; genus Nocardia; species Nocardia sp. TBRC8007. The sequence continues at coordinate 305,339 of NZ_JBWSOR010000003.1, forward strand.
TGCCTCCGCCGCATTGCGCCGCACGGTCTCGGCGAGCGCCTTCTTGTCCCCACGCTGCGGCACACGCACCCGCACCGCCGAGCCGCGCAACCGTGACAACCACTGCTGGAGCTGCTCGATGTCGGCAGGCAGCTCGGGCACGAGCACCTCACGCGGCACCACCATGGCGGGCTGCTCGTCGGCCGCCTGCTCGGCCACCGTGACCTGCTCACCATAGAACTGCGTGAGAAACTGCTCGACCAGCGCGGCGAGTTCACCGCCCGCTGCGGGGACATCGACAGCATCGCCCGATTTGTCGACCACCCAGCCGCGCTGGCCACGAACCCGGCCGTCCCGAACGTGAAAGACTTGTACCGCTACCTCCAGCTCATCGGTAGCGAAGGCGATCAGGTCGGCATCGGTGCCGGTGCCGAGCACCACTGCTTGTTTCTCCAGCGCGCGGCGTAGCGCTTGGACGTCATCGCGCAGCCGGGCGGCGAGTTCGAAGTCCAGCTCTTCGGCGGCGGCATGCATACGGCGTTCCAGCTCCCGGACCAAACGGTCGGTACGGCCGGCAAGGAAGTCGCAGAAGTCATCGACGATCCGACGGTGCCGCGCAGCGCTCACCCGCCCGACGCACGGCGCCGAACATTTGTCGATGTAGCCGAGCAGACAGGGACGACCCATCTGACTGTGCCGTTGGAAAACTCCCTTCGAACAAGTACGCGCGGGAAACACCCGCAGCAGCAGATCAAGGGTCTCGCGGATCGCCCAAGCATGGGCGTATGGGCCAAAGTAGCGGACACCCTTGCGCCGCGCGCCACGGTAGACGAACAGCCGAGGGTATTCTTCGTTCAGGGTGACCGCGAGCACCGGATATGATTTGTCATCCCGGTAACGGACATTGAAGCGCGGATCGAACTCCTTGATCCAGTTGTACTCCAGCTGCAGCGCCTCCACTTCAGTGGCGACGACTGTCCACTCGACACTCACGGCCGTGGTGACCATTTGCCTGGTGCGTGGATGCAGGCTCGCTACATCGGCGAAGTACGAATTCAGCCTGCCGCGCAAGCTCTTGGCCTTACCGACGTAGATGACCCGCCGATGAGCATCCCGGAACTTGTAGACACCGGGTTCGACCGGAATGGTGCCCGGCGCGGGCCGGTACGTCGCTGGATCTGTCACTCGTCCAGCCTATCCACCAGACCTGACAATCCGACGTGGCCGCGTTGCCCGGTCATCGTTATCCGACCGTCAAGGATCCCGGATACCGAACCATGCCTTGGCCTCCGGTCGGCCCAACAGGTGTACCACGGCCGCCGAGGCACCGAGCGAATACCCTGCGGCGGCGACGCCGACCAGCGGCGGGACCGTCTCGAGATCACCTATCACATACCACCCGACAACAGCCTGCAGGAGCGCGAAACCCATTGCCAGCGCGCGCACGAAGCACGCTCCTTCGACAAACCCGAAGGCGAGCAGTCCGAGCGCCCAGGCGACACAGAATTGGGTGGCTGCCGTAGCTGCCGCGTCCGCGCCACGGGTCAGTCCCATGAGCACCGGGTAGACCAGCGCGAACCCCGCCATACCGAATACGGCTTCCCGCGCCTCTCGAACCGCCTCCGGCATGGCCATTTCCGCACCGGAGGCCGATTCTTCACCACAGTACGCTGCGCTCATGGACGCACCCCTGTCGGTACCGAACGAACCGATATACCCGATGAACCTCCTGACCGGACCGTAACACGGTCCTATCCCGGACAACTCGAACTTCGACAACTCGGACTTCGACAACTCGGACTTCAGCAACTCGGCTTCGACGATCGGTAGGAGCAGGCACCAGGGCGAAGCGGCAACCGAGCACGGTGGCTCCGCCATCAGCGGTAAGGGCGATCTCTTTCGAGGAAGTCGACCAGCCAGGGCCCAGGTAGCGGGATATAGAGTCCCTAACGTGAACCGCAAGCAAAGAATCAGCGTCGCCATCATGGCGCTTGTACTCGCCACCGGAACGGCTACAGCCTGTTCCTCTGGCGAAGACCAGGCGAACGGCATCTGCGAGATCGTCCCGAATGGTACGCCGGTGGCTGCGACCGCTTCAGAGTCGACAGACAAGGGCGCGAAAGATCTGAGCACCCATCCCGAAGTCGCGACCGGATACCGCGCGGACATGACGCCGGTGCGCACACACACATTCTCGGTCTCGACCGCCAACCCGGTGTCGACCAAAGCCGCGTGCGAGGTGCTGCGGGACGGAGGTACCGCCGCAGACGCCATAATCGCGGCGCAGACCGTGCTCGGGCTGGTCGAACCACAGGCCTCCGGTATCGGTGGCGGCGCCTTCCTGCTCTATTACGACGCGAACACCAAGACTGTGGACGCTTATGACGGTCGCGAGATGGCGCCCGCTGCCGCGACCGAGAATTATCTGCGCTGGATCAGCGACACCGATCGCACAGAGCCCACACCGAACACCCGGGCCAGCGGCCGCTCTATCGGAGTGCCCGGTGTTCTGCGGATGCTCGAACTGGCCCATCGCGACCATGGCAAGACCCCATGGCGCGAGCTGTTCGATCCCGCCATCGGGCTCGCTGATCGCGGATTCGCGATCAGCCCCCGTCTTGCGAGTCAGATCGCCGATTCCGCGAAAGACCTCGCTATCGACGAGAACACCAGGACGTACCTCCTCAATCCGGACGGCAGCCCGAAGTCCGTCGGTACTGTGCTCACCAACCCTGCCATGGCCAAAACACTCAACGCTGTCGCCACTGAGGGCGCACAAGCCTTCTACACCGGCGCCCTCGCCGACGATATCGTCGAAGCCGCGGGCAGCTCATCCAGCGGGCGCACCCCAAGCCTGATCACAACCGAGGACCTGAACGGCTACCAGGCGAAGAAACGCACAGCACTGTGCTCCGACTATCGCGAACACGAGATCTGCGGCATGCCCAGTCCATCCTCTGGCGGCCTCACCGTCGCCGCAACCCTGGGCATCTTGGAGAACTTCGACCTGTCGGCCCTGCCTCCGGACGAGATCGACCGTAACGGCGGGAGGCCGAAGGCCGAGGCCGTGCACCTCATCTCGGAGGCCGAACGTCTCGCCTACGCCGACCGCAATAAATACGTGGCAGACACAGATTTCATTCCTTTGCCCGGAAATTCGGCGCAGACCCTGTTGAACAAGGATTACCTGCGCCAGCGCGCCCAGCTGATCAACCCCGACCACAGCATGGGCACCGCACGAGCAGGCGATTTCGGCCCGGTCCCGCTCGGCGTCGGTCCTCAGCCCCCCGAGCACGGCACCAGCCATATCTCGGTTGTGGACCGATACGGCAACGCCGCCAGCATGACCACCACTGTCGAGTCCGCGTTCGGTTCGTTCCATATGGTCGACGGCTTCTTCTTGAACAACCAACTGACCGATTTCAGCGCCGACCCGCTCGGTGTCGACGGCGTGCCGGTGGCCAACCGTGTCCAACCGGGTAAACGCCCGCGCAGCTCGATGAGCCCCACCCTGGTGTTCGCCAAGAACGCCGATGGCTCGCGCGGCGAACTCACCCATGTCGTCGGTTCGCCGGGCGGTTCTGTGATCATTCAGTATGTCGTGAAAACCCTCGTCAACCTGTTCGATTGGGGACTGGACCCGCAACAGGCGGTCTCCGCGGTCGCGTTCGGCGCCGGTAACAGTCCGGTCACCGGTGTCGGCGGCGAGCATCCGGCGATCAACGCCACCGATAACGGCGACCACGATCCGCTCGTGCTCCAGCTGCGCCACCTCGGCCATCAAGTATCGGTCGCGCCACAATCCAGCGGCCTCAGCGCTTTGGAACGCGACGGCACTAACGGCTGGATCGGCGGTGCCGATCCCCGCCGTGAGGGTGTGGTCCTCGGCGACACACACTAGGGGCGACACGCACCAACAAGGTCATCGCGCCGATCTCGCTGTCCCTGAGTGCGCTTACCGACTCCGGTGAGCGCACTCAGGGACAGACCGGTGATCGCGGTTTCCCGCTCGACGTCTCCCCTAGCGCCCCTCGAGACACCGACATCCCGGCATACGCACTGCTCGAAAACACAGCTGGGAACTGATCAAGCGTGATAACCCGAGCCGCGCGGACAGTCGGCGCAAGACCGGAGAACTGGTTGTGCCGCAGCGCCGATCAGCGGCCGGTTTCGGTCACTGTATATTTCGCTCCGAGTTCGCGCAGCCGGTCCATGGCGCGCGCCGCGTGCTCCTTATCGTTGGAACGAATAGCCAGTAGAGGGACGTATTCGTCGTCGATCAATTCCAGACGCGCCCAGGATTTCCGATCCGGAAACGACACACCCTGAATGTACTTCCAGGAGAAGTCTTTGTCGCCCATAACGTTCCGCACAGTGACGCCATGGGCACCGGCTCGCACTCTCGGCCTGGTCAACAGCAACACCGCCGCGCCGCCGAGAACACCGATGACGATCATCGCGATCTGGTCGACAAACCGGAAGTTGACACCGGTCGACCCGGTACGCAACGTGACGCCACCCACAGTGAATATGACCGCGATCAGCACCGCCACGATCCGGGACGTCCGCACTGCGCGCAGCGGACGTACCTCGAACTCCCATTCGAGCGCATCGCCGGGGGCCGCGTGCGCACTCGCATTCCTCCGGAACAGACGGTCGATCGGCATCACTGCGCGGACCACCGCAGGGAGCGCAACGTCAGAGCGGCGTCCAATGCCGCGGCAGCGGCCTGCTCACCCTTGTTCTCCAACGAATCGGGCAGTCCGGCTCGATCGAGTGCCTGCTGTTCGTTATTGGTGGTCAGTACCCCGTTGGTGACCGGGGTTCCCTCATCCAGGGATACCCGGGTGAGCCCAGCGGTCACGGCGTCGCAGACGTACTCGAAATGCGGTGTTTCGCCACGGATCACCACACCGAGCGCGACCACCGCGTCATGTGTCCTGGCCAGTTCCTGAGCCACCACCGGCAACTCCATGGCTCCCGCACAACGCACCACTGTGATGTGCTGAACGCCGGTATCTTTGGCCACTCGCTCAGCATTCGCGAGCAAAGTGTCGCAGATCCGCGTGTGCCAACGTGATGCGACGATGCCCATGGTGAGGGCCTTGGCGTCGGCCAGAGCGAAGGTTGGTACCCCGGTACCGCTCATCGATATCCACCTTTCGGAGTCTGCCCGCAGGTCAAGGTGCAGTCTCGCCGAGATCTAGTTCTTCGAGATCCAGCTCGTCGAGACCGATCAGATCATGTCCCATCCGATCCCGCTTCGTGCGCAGATAGTGCAGGTTTTCCGAGTTGGCGCGCAACGGCATCGGCACCCGCTCGGTGATCCGCAGGCCGTAACCGTCCAAGCCGACCCGCTTGGCCGGATTGTTGGTGAGCAGCCGCATCGAACTGATGCCGAGATCTACCAGAATCTGCGCACCGGTGCCGTAATCGCGGGCATCAGCGGGCAACCCCAGCTGCAGATTCGCCTCGACCGTGTCATGCCCGGAATCCTGTAACTGGTAGGCCTGCAACTTGTGCATCAGGCCGATGCCACGCCCTTCGTGGCCGCGCATGTACAGCACGACACCACGTCCTTCGGCGGCGACCATCTCCAGCGCGGCATCCAGCTGTGGACCGCAGTCGCAACGCAGTGAGCCGAACACGTCTCCGGTCAGGCACTCCGAATGCACGCGCACCAGGACGTCCTCGCCGCCGCTTATGTCGCCGCGCACCAGCGCGACATGTTCGACCTCGTCGTAGATGCTCTGATAGCCGACAGCCTTGAACTCGCCATGCGCTGTGGGAATACGCGCCTCGGCAACCCGCACCACGTGCTTCTCGTGCTTACGCCGCCACGCGATCATATCGGCGATGGAGATCAGCGCGAGTTCGTGCTCGTCGGCGAACACGCGCAACTCCTCGGTGCGGGCCATATGGCCCTCGTCCTTCTGGCTGACGATCTCACAAATCACGCCCGCCGGCCGCAACCCCGCCATCCGCGCGAGATCCACAGCGGCCTCGGTGTGGCCAGGGCGGCGCAGCACGCCGCCGTCCTTGGCGCGCAGCGGCACCACGTGACCGGGCCGGGTGAAGTCGTCGGCCTTCGCATCGGCATCAGCCAGCAGCCGCATGGTGGTCGCACGGTCGGCACCGGAAATCCCGGTGGTAATGCCTTCCCGTGCGTCCACCGAGACAGTGTAGGCAGTGCCGTGTTTGTCCTGGTTCATCGCATACATCGGCGGAAGGCCGAGCCGATCACAGTCGTCGCCGGTAAGCGGGACGCAGATGTAACCGGAGGTATAGCGGATCATGAAGGCGACCAATTCCGGGGTGGCCTTCTCTGCCGCGAAGATGAGGTCGCCCTCGTTCTCGCGATCCTCGTCGTCGACGACGACAACCGCTTTACCAGCGGCGATGTCGGCGACTGCGCGCTCGATACTGTCGAACCTGGTCACGTCTGCTGCGCTCCATCTCGAAATAGGTGCCCTACTACAGTACTGTGCCCGGTTCGTCACGCCTGCGGCACCGCGAGATTGCTGTATGCGCACTACGCCAGGGCCGTTCGGCGTCGCGCGACCGGATGAAGCGCAAGCCTGGAGCGTCGACGAACAAGAAGCATCCGGACACGCATCGACCGGCTCCGTACCGGAGCTATCGCTGGTCGAATCGTCCCGAACCCCACTCAGCCGCGCTGCTGGAGGCGTTCGACGTATTTGGCGATGACATCGACTTCCAGATTCACCAGAGCACCGACGGAAGCCGCGCCGAGGTTGGTCAACGAGAGTGTGGTGGGGATAAGGGAGACCTCGAACCAGTCCCGGTCGTCGTTCTCACCCAGCTCGTCCGAGACGCCGAGGGTTGACACGGTGAGCGAGACACCGTCGACAGTGATCGAGCCCTTTTCCACCACATAGCGGGCAAGGTTTCCTGGCAACGAGATCCGCACCACGTCCCAGTTCTCGGACGGGGTGCGTGCGAGCACGGTGCCGGTACCGTCGACATGTCCCTGCACCAGATGGCCACCGAGTCTGCTGTTCAGCGCGGCAGCGCGCTCCAGGTTCACCTTGGCACCGAGCCCCAGTGCGCCGATGCTGGAACGGTTGAGCGTCTCTGCCATGACGTCAACGGTGAACGAGTCCGCGTCGATAACGTCGACAACGGTCAGGCACACCCCGTTCACGGCGATCGAATCGCCGTGAACGGCGTCGGAGGTCACCAGCTTGCCCTTGATCGTCAGCCGCGCGGCGTCGGTCAGCTGCTCGCTGGCGATTATCTCGCCGAGTTCCTCGACGATGCCTGTGAACATATGCCATGACTCCTGTCGCATCGTTGTCGTCCGATTGCCGGACGACATGGACGCCGGTCGCGGCGTCCGCGTCTGTTCAGACTGTCTGTTCAGACTAACGGCGCCACGTCGTAGCGATAGCGCGCATTCCACTCCGTGCGTGCGCTGGCTCTGCGGGACCGAAGCAGACCGCCGACCAAGCCGATGACACCTCCCCTCTGGACACAACCATGCCGCGTATTCATACGTGAAAGACGAGAGAAGCGATATCGTTGTAAAGCCGATTCGCCCGTTCAATGGTCGACACGAGCCGTTCTTCACACCGGCCCTGAATCTATGCCGTGCCACTACAAAGCCGTGCCACTACAAAGCCTGACGCACCATGCTCGACTGCTCGAGGAAAACAACGTTGGGAAAGAACGAATTCTGCACATCTGGGGGCGCGATGATTACATTTCTCGATTCGACGCCGGAGGCGCGATGTATGCGGTACGTCCGCGAATTCCGCCTTCCCGCGGCACTGGATACCGGCTCGCACCATATCCTGCTACGCATCGGCATCGATTACGGTGCCATCAGCATGCCTACCGAGCTGGGCGAACAGGTATTGCGGCGATTGACCCAGGAGGGGATCGCCGGTCCGGTCATCGACCATCCCCGGGCCAGACGGTGGACCTTCCTTACCGGTCCTGCTCGGCCCGGCCTGCTCGGCACCGCGGTCTCGGCCGAATTGTTCCGGCTGTACGCCACGGTGGCAGGCGCGGGCTGCCAGGTCGTGCTGCCCTCTCCGGACGATGAACGTACCGGCTACCGGACCTGGATCCGATCACCCGAGAACCCCGCGCGCCGACCATCGCTGAACATGGTGCTCGCGGCGATACGCACCACCGCCCGTGAAATCCGAGCCATGTAGCTCATGCCCGGTCGGGTAGTCCGGTCAGCGCGTGTGCACCGCCGCCTGCCTGCGCAACGCCTGCACGGCGCTGGCCGGGTCGGCGGTGCTGTAAACTGCGGACCCGGCGACGAAGCAGTCGACCCCCGCTTCCGCGGCGGCCTCGATGGTGTCGGTGTTGATGCCGCCATCGATCTCGACCAGCAAGCGCAGCTCGCCGGAATCGACCAGGTTGCGCACGATGCGCGCCTTCTCCAGCACCCGCGGGATGAACGCCTGCCCGCCGAACCCTGGCTCCACGCTCATCACCAGCAGTGTGTCGAACTCTCGCAGGATCTCGAGGTATGGCTCGATCGGTGTGTCGGGCTTCACCGAGAGCCCCGCCTTGGCACCCGCGGCACGGATATCGCGCGCGACCGCGACCGGATCATCAGTGGCTTCTGCGTGAAAGGTCACGTTGCGCGCGCCTGCTTCCGCGTAGGGCGGAGCCCAGCGGCCCGGATCCTCGATCATCAGATGACAATCCAGCGGGATATCGGTCACCTTCAACAAGCTTTCGACCACAGGGAGGCCGATGGTGAGGTTCGGCACGAAGTGCGCGTCCATCACATCGACGTGCAGCCAATCGGCGCCGGCGACAGCCTCCACCTCATCGGCGAGACGCGCGAAATCAGCGGACAGGATAGACGGGGCGATCATCGGCGCGGCCGGGCGCGGGTAACTCGGGGTGGGCACAACGGGGAAGTCTAATGGTCGCCGAGGTTGTCCGGCGCGAGAGTGGGTAGCCTGCATAGGGTGATCAATATTTCGGCGGAACAGGGGCTCTACAGCACTCCGGTAGAGATTCGGGTGGCTGCGTCGGTGACACAACTGCCCATTGTGCGTGGGCTCGCCGAAACTCTCGTCCTCCTCAGTGATTTCACACTGGACGAGGTGGCCGACATCCGACTTGCCGTCGATGAGGTCTGCTCGACGCTGATCGCTCTCGCCGCTCCGGAAACAAGCCTGAACTGCCGGTTCACCGTAGGGGACACCGAACTCTTCGTCCGGGTCGACGGCGTGGCAAGCAAACAGGGACTGCCCGACCAGCACAGCTTCGGCTGGCATGTACTGCGCACACTCACCGACGCGGTGGACGCGACGCAGGATTCGTTCGATGCGACAGTTTCCGGATATCCGACGACGGTGCGGTTCCGTCGGGTCCGGGGGAAGGCGTAGTGGCGGACGAGGATACCGTGTTCGATTCCCAGCAAGACGACGATGCCGACACCCTGACCACAGAAGAGGACACCGAAGACAGCGAAGCCCTGGAAAATTCCGACACGGTACCCGGTTATGACGATGTCGGCGTGCTCTTCCAACAGCTCGCCGCCACGGAGACCGGGTCGGCGCGGCATACCGCACTACGTGCGGAACTGATCAACCGTTGTATTCCGCTCGCCGATCACATCGCCCGCAAGTTCAGCGGACGCGGTGAGCCGTTCGACGACCTGACCCAGGTGGCCCGAGTCGGACTGGTACATGCGGTGGACCGTTTCGACGTCGAGCGGGGCTCCAACTTTCTGTCCTTCGCGGTGCCGACCATCATGGGTGAGGTCCGCCGGTACTTCCGCGACAACACGTGGGCTATGCGTGTCCCCAGACGAGTCAAGGAGACTCACCTGCGCATCGGCGCGGCGATCGACTCCCTCTCCCAGTCCCTCGGCCGCTCGCCGACCGCCAAAGAGATCGCGGCGGAACTCGGGGTGGAACCGGACGAGGTTACCCAGGCTGTCATCGCTGGCAACGCATACCAGCCCAGCTCCATCGATGCGGCCACGCTCGGCCGCGAAACAGAGGCCTCGCTGCTGGACACCCTCGGCGAGGAAGAGTCCCAGTTCGACCGGGTCGAGGAGTATGTCGCGATCCGACCGCTACTGGCCGGGCTGCCCGAGCGGGAACGCCGCATCCTCACCATGCGGTTCTTCGAATCGATGACCCAGACCCAGATCGCCCAGCAGATGGGCATCTCCCAGATGCACGTATCGCGTATCCTCGCGAAAACACTTGCTCGCCTGCGCGAACAGTCCAACCGGGAATGACCGTGCGCATCGAGACGCGCGGCCGAGGGGATTCACACTGCTCGCGCGGGAGTTCAGCGTGGCTTGCGCAGCGCAGCCAGGAACATGGCATCTGTGCCGTGCCGGTGCGGCCATAGCTGTACTCCCGGTCCGTCTCCCGCATCGGTGACATTGGGCAACAGATCGCGGGTATCCACGTATTCCGCACCGAACCTGCGTGCGACAACAGCGACAACAGATACGGTCTCAGGTAGATGTGGTGAGCATGTGGAGTACACCACGACCCCACCTGGGCGCAGCAGATCCCACGCGGCGGCAAGTAATTCGCGTTGCAATACGATCAGCTCACGGACATCGGCGGGAGTACGCCGCCAGCGCGCTTCCGGCCTCCGCCGCAACGCCCCGAGACCAGAGCACGGGGCATCCACCAGGATGCGATCGTACCCCGGAGTCAACCCACTGGCCCGGCCGTCCGCGACATGAACCTCGACCGGGAGATCGTGCACTGCCTTACGCACCAGTTCAGCGCGATGCTCAGCAGGCTCGACCGCGTCCACCTGGAAACCATCGACCGCGGCGAGCGCTCCTAGCAACGCGGCCTTGCCCCCTGGCCCTGCGCACAGATCGAGCCAACGGCCGTTATCCGGGCCGTCGAGACAAGCCCGGGTCAGCGCGAGCACCACCAACTGGCTACCTTCGTCCTGGACGGCCGCCATACCCGCACGCACCGGTTCGAGCTTGCCTGGGTCACCTCCGTCCAGGTACACCGCATACGGCGACCATTGCCCTTGCGTACCGCCGGTCACCAGCGCGAGTTCCTCCGCAGTGATGTCACCGGGCCGGGCTACCAGATGTACCAGCGGGCGGGCATCGTCGGCGGCGAGCGCCTCACGCAATTCTCCTGCCCGTGCGCCGAGCGCGTCGGCGAATGCCTGCGCGATCCACACCGGATGCGCGTACTCGAAAGCCGACCGGCCCACCGGGTCGACGGGAGCAAGCATCTCGATCCACTGTCGCATGGTCTTCTCCCCCGCCCGGCGAAGCACAGCGTTGATGAAACCAGCCTTACCCACGCCGAATTCGGCGCGGGCCAACGTCACCGAGGTGTCGACGGCGGCGTGTGCGCCGATCCTGGTCCGCAATAGCTGATAGACACCGAGCCGCAGCACATCCAGCAGCGGTCCATCGATCTCGTCGATCGGCCTACCAGCCCCCTCGGCGATCACCGCGTCGAGCAAGCCGAGGGACCGGCACGCACCGTAGGCGAGTTCGGTCGCCAACGCCGCGTCGCGTCCGGACAATCCCCGTTCTCGCAGCAGTGCAGGCAGGATGAGATTGGCGTATGCGTCCCGTTCACGCACCGCGCGCAGCACCTCCCAGGCGACCGACCGCGGCGGTTCGACCGCTTCCCGGCGAACTGGCCCGCCGGTAGTCCCTGGTCCTTGTCGCGTTACCGCTTTCGGTACGGTACGGGCCGAGCGCCGTTGCGTGGAACGATCCGATCTGTCCACCTCCGACCGCCGTTGCCCCTCTGATCCGCGCCGCTCCGCCCGATCGCGCCCATCCTTATCGCCTCGGGACCGCTGCTCAGCCGCCCTCGGTCGTCCCCCGCCGTTCCGGTCTTGCTGCCGGGCCACGCGCGGGGACTGCCCCTGCGCACGGATTCGACCAGACGCGGCGGACCGGTCAAGGCGACCGGACCGATTCGCGCGATTCTGCGCACCGACTTGTTCGTCCCGTCTCCGGCTGCGCTCGTTGTCCTCACCGGAGCGATTGTCGCGCGCGCTCATTCACCCACCATTCCCGGTCGCAACCGAGCACCACGCGCCCAGTCGAGCGCGGCCATTATCCGTTTGCCTTGCGGCTGCACCTGGCCGAGCCGCACGGCAGTGGTGGCGGTGCCGATGTAAACGCCCGACTTGCGGACTTCGATCACCCGCTCTGGCAGTACCTCTTCGACCAGCTCGACCGGGCCGAGCTTCACTCGAGTGCCATCGACCTCGGTCCATGCCCCTGGTGCCGGAGTCACCGCACGAATCCGCCTGCTGATGGCCAGCGCGGGCTGGCTCCATCGAATGTGCCCGGCCTCGCCACCGAGCTTGGGCGCATAAGTTATCCCCTCGTTGGACTGCGCGATCGCCTGCACAGTGCCGTCCTCCACTCCGTCCAGCGTCGCTTCCAGCAGCCGAGCACCACTGTCGGCCAGTCGTTGCAGCAACATCCCCGCAGTGTCGGTGACCGAGATCTTTTCGGTCACCACTCCGAACACGGGGCCGGTGTCCAGTCCGGCTTCGATCTGAAAGACGGTCGCCCCGGTGATCTCGTCGCCCGCGTCGATCGCCGCCTGTACCGGCGCGGCGCCACGCCAGGCGGGCAGTAGCGAGAAATGCAGGTTGATCCAACCGAAGCGCGGGATGTCGAGTATCTGTTGAGGAAGAAGCGCACCGTAGGCCACGACCGGACAGCAGTCCGGCGCCAATTCGGTGAGCTGCGCGATGAATTCCGGCTCCGTCGGCCGCCGCGGGGCCAGCACCGGAATGCCGTGTTCGTCGGCCAGCCTGCCGACCGGCGACCGAGTCACTTTCCGGCCACGTCCGGCCGGCGTGTCGGGCCGGGTCAATACCGCGACCACTTCATGGCGCGCCGATTCCAGCAAACACCGCAGCGACGGTACCGCCGGTTCCGGGGTACCCGCGAAGACGATGCGCATCAGCGGTCCGATCCGAACAGATCGGACCGGCTGACATTACTCAACGAGCGTGTGGATCGCATCGTCGACCCCGCCGCAAACCAATCGGATTCACGAATGAACCGCATCGCTTCCTTACGCTGCGCCGGATCGAGCCGATCGATGAACAACACGCCGTCCAAGTGATCGGTCTCATGCTGCACACACCGAGCCAATAACCCCTCGGCCTCGAATGTGACCACGGCACCGTCGAGGTCGACACCGGACGCGCGCACACGCAACGCCCGCCGCGTGTCATAGCGCAAGCCAGGGATCGACAGACATCCCTCCGGGCCGACCTGCTCCTCGTCGCCGACGACCTCCCATTGCGGGTTCACCAGATGCCCGGCGGCGTCTCCGGTGTCGTAGACGAACACTCGTAGCCCGACCCCGATCTGCGGCGCGGCCATACCGACCCCACCGTCGTCGTGCATGGTCTCGGTCAGGTCGGTAACCAGCTGTCGCAGCTCTCGGTCGAATACAGTGACCTCCGCGGCACGAGCACGCAAGATCGGGTCGCCGAACAGGCGAACTGGCTTAATGGTCACGACTGACTCCCGGAAGCGAACGAATATGGTCGCCTCATTCTAGTGAGGCGACCGGAAATCCCTGATCCACCAGCCAGAAGCTGGTAGAACTCCTGCGCGGTCCGGGTGGAGTGTCGATCCATCCGCCCAGCCGCCCGGAACGATCCTGATCGGCAACCCGAATCGGTCGACCGAGCTTCTATCTGCCAACGATCATCGTCCGCGTCCGCGGCGACTGCCGATGGCGTCGATGGATCTCGGGCGATACGGTAGCAACTACGAATCGCGTGCAGGACAGTGGCAATCGTGTCAATACACGTAGGACAGCACGCTCATCATTCCCGCTTCGGCGTGGTACGCATTGTGGCAATGCACCATCCATTGTCCCGGATTATTCGTGTCGAGATCGGCTTCGACGGTTCGCATCGGTAACACCAGCGAAGTGTCTTTACGAGGCCCATTGCCGGTGGAGTTGTGTACCTGGAACGTATGGCCGTGCAGATGTATCGGGTGATACATCATCGTATTGTTGATAAAGCGCAACCGAATTCTTTGTCCTGCGGTGACGTCCAGATCCGTGTGATTGGGGAACGCCTTCCCGTTGATAGTCCAGATGTATTTCTCGGCGTCGGAACCGAGTGTGAGATCGAGTGTCTTGTCCGGTTTCCGACTCGGCAACCGTACCGCTTCGGCGGCAATCAGCTTGTCCGCGGTGATCGGGGGAGCATCGAGTTCGGCTGGATGTATATCGGCTGATGGTGCGGCGCCTCCGCCGGTACGGATCAGGGCGAATCCTTGGCCGGACTTCCCTTCGGCAGAAGCGACAAGCGGGAATACCCCGTCTGCCAAGTCGATGACCACGTCATAGCGTTCACCCATACTGATCAACAGACTCGCGCCCGTGACCGGTTGCACCGGGTAGCCATCGCTATGAGTAACACGCAACTGATGACCGCCGACCGCCACTCGAAAAGCGGTGTCCGCGGCAGCATTGATGATCCGCAGCCTCATCCGCTGTCCCGGCCGTCCGGCGAAGGTCGCCGGATCGGTACCGATCTTGCCGTTTATCAGGTAGAAGGGATAACGCACGTCACCGGCGTCGGAACCCAACGGCCTGCTGGGATCGACACGCATCGGCATCTTCGATGAACCGCCCATGTGCATACCGCTATGGCCCATACCGCCCCCCATATGCATTCCCGCCATACCCTTGTCACGCAACTGCTGCAACTGTTTGTCCGGGTTGCGGCCATCGATGCCGTCGAGCCAATCATCCAATACGACAACGGCCTCCAGGTCGTAGCCGGTGCCGTCCGCGGGATCTTCGACGATCAGCGGCGCGTAGAGTCCTCTGTCGAGTTGGACCCCAACGTGCGGATGGAAGAAATAGGTACCGGCATCGGGCACGGTGAACTCGTAACGAAAACTCTTCCCTGGTTCTACGGGCGGCTGGGTCACGCCAGGCATACCGTCCATATCGTTACGCAATGCGATGCCATGCCAGTGGATTGTCGACGGGGCAGGCAACGCGTTGGTGAACTCTGCTCGTAACACCTCGCCGCGGGTAAGGCGAATCTCCCGCCCGGGAAGCCTGCCGCCATAGACCCAGGTCTGCACTTGAATACCACCGAGATCCACCGTGGTGGGCTCGGCACGGAGCGCGACTTGTCGAACTGTCGCCGAAGCGGATCGGCGGTTGTTCTCGGCGGCCAGGACCGCGTCGGAATCGGGCTGGACGAGAGTGGTCGAGGTCTGCCCATCCTTGCTGCAGGCGGCGAGAGCTGTGGCCGCGGCGACGCCGGTGCCAAGTGCGAGGAAGCCGCGTCTGGTCATTGGTGTCGAATGCGGGGACTGTCGGGACAGCATGGTGGTTTCTCCCTGATTTCTGGTGTTCGAGTGCTGCGTCCTCGTTGTTCAGGACGCCAGGTGTGCGGTATCCCGTGCGACGCGATGGCTCGGCGCCATAGGTATCGAGACCGTCGGCGCAGCGAGGTCGAGCGGGCGGCTCGGTAGATGTTCCACACCGGTCGCCACAAGCCGGGGAGAATGCGCCCGGTATGCCTGGTCCGGCACACCGGCTTCAGACCCCACGCAGAGCGAAATGCGATCGGCTACGGATTCCGAGCAGGCGAGACTGCCTCCGAAACGCTCGGCGCGCGGAAGCGACCGACTCTGTCAGATCCGCAAGATCGTCAACTCGGCCAGGGAGAGCACTGTCCACGGTGGTGGACGTGCTTGGTCCGCTCGGGGGTGACGAGGCTTCGACAGAAGACTGCCGCCGATACCGGTCCCGAACCAGTAGAGCAGTGCGAGACCTATCGCCAGGGTTATATCGGACAGGATGAACACACATGCGTGCGTCACTTCGTGCCCGCCGTCATGGTGTTTGGTACTCAGTGCGGAATCAGAGGGTTGGCCGTGGTCGACTATTCGCAGCACTGCGGCAGCGGGCTCGGCCACCGTATTTTCGGGGTGAGCGTCGGAATGACTCCACAACGGGCTGATATGCATGACAACGATGCCGAACAGCAGCACCAGCAAGCCGAGGGTTCGGGTCGCGCCCGGTCCTCGAAACGGAAGGTGCCGAAAGATCACGTCGACATGATAGGCGCGCTGCGGAAGCACATACACACCAACCCGTATGGGGTATACCACATACTGCCTGCGGCCAGGACCACACACCGCAGCGACACGGCAATCCCGTTCTGGCCGAACTGGTCGTCCGAGACGGGATTCCGGAGCACTCGCCGCAGAACACCTATGATTCGAGGACACCTGCCATCAACACCTCGACGGCGGTAGGAGGACATGCCTGTTCCCCGCATCGTCCGCCGGAGATCGCAGGTCACGAATTCCCCGCAATGATCACTTCGGGAATACCGGTACCTAGTGGGACCGGTCGGCATACCGGGGCAGGGCTGCTCGGGTCGAGCACGTTGAGCAACAACCCCTGCACGAACGGGTCGTACACCATGTGGAAATGCCCGGTGAGGTCGACCGGGCACAGATCCTGCAGGACCAGGTTCCTGGCGCCGGGCCCTCGCAACTCGATGTTGTCGAACGGCTGGATCATTTCATCGACACGGCTGCCGATGGTCACATATTTCACACCAGGGACGGTATCGCCGCCCGCATTGAGATCGAGCATGATCGGTGATCCCTCGGCCTGCTGAACCGCAGCGAGCGACGTCATCCACGCGAACACATGCATGGCACCGGGAATTGCCTCGACGAGGGGCACCAGCCCGTACATCTCACCACCATAACTGGGCGAGGCTAGACCGACCCACTGCTCGACCTTGGGCGCGCCGCCGAGCTTATTGGTGTAATAGCGCGTCACAACGGCACCTTGGGAGAACCCGACCAGATCGACCTTGCTCGCGCCGGTAGCCGCGAGTACCCGGTCCACGAACTCCCCCACCTGATGGGCACTCAACACCAGATCACCGGTTCCATAGCTATCCGCGCCAGGACTGCCGCCATAGTTCAGCGCGAACACGCAGAATCCGGCCGCGGCCAAATGCGGCGCGATGACCGACCAGTCGGAATAGGCCGTAGAGTCGGTCCCATGCGCGAGCACCACCGGCCGGGGATGCTCAGCGCTCGGTACGCAGTCGAAGTTGTTAGTGCCCATCGGGGCCACATTCAAATGGTTCTTCTGATACCGCGCGGCGGCCAGATGGTCGGACTGCGGTGGCCCGTAGTTCATCGGTACGTCGGGCGGACGGAAGTTACTGGGCTCAGCCGACGCCATACCGGAGCCCAATACGGTGGCTCCGGCGAACAACCAGGCCAGCATGACGCTCCGCAAGGGTGAACAACTCCGAATTACTGATCTACTCCGCTGTTGCATATCACAATAATCCCCTTGATCGGATCGGATTTCCTACTTGTCGGGCCGTTTCACATCCGTTCGCTGATCTCGGTGAGGAGTTCCGCGGCGCGTACATCACACCATGTCTGCCCGGCTGCCCCGAGCACGACCCGGATATCACCAGCACGACCTGCCCACGCCCTTCGAACAGCACGATCATCCATTGTCGGCGCTCGCCCTACCTCAGCCGATGTCGATCGGGTCGATCTGGACGCGTAAAGGGGCTTCGGAGCGGTGTGTGCTGCGCACCGCCTGGGCGGTGCGTAAAGCGTGCGCCAGTGCCGCTCCGGAAGCACGCTCTACCCGCAGCAGCACCCGCTCGACCTCGGCGGAAGAATCGCCGGAGGAGAAGGGCTTGCGCGCGCCGTTCGGCAACGGCACCGGGCCCAATCGGTCGACGGTTTCTGGCAGATCTGCCGCGGAGAGCAATCCGGCGATAGCGTCGATAGTGCCGTCGATCGCGGCAAGGCGGACCGCGGGCGGAAACCCGACCTCGGCGCGCGCGGCCACCTCGGCGCGCGCTGCGCCCACCGGATCCCAGCGGACCAGCGCCTGCACAGTGGGAATCGACGGCTCGGCCATCACGATGGCCTGGCCATGTGCGCGGACTAGCGCGGCAGCGGCCATCCAGCGCCGCAACGCGTCCTCAGCGGCCCGCAGATCCGCACGACCGAGTAGTGCCCAGCCATCCAGCAGCAACGCGACCCCGTAACCACCGGGGACCATGGGTTCGGCACCCACAGTCGCGACAACAACCTGCGGCCCCGGCTCCACAGTGTCGAGCACAGCTCCTCCTCCGGAACCACGGATCGGCACACCGGGAAACGCTCGGCCGAGCTCCTCTGCTGTGCGAGCCGCGCCGATCACCGCTGCGCGCAATGCACGCGACCCGCAGGTAACGCAGCGGAACGCGGCCTCGGCGATGCCACACCAGCGACAAGCGGGACGCTGAGCGACCACACTGGTTCCTGCTGCCGATCCGCGTGCCTCGGGCAGGGTGAGCGGACCGTTGCAGCGCCTACACTGAGCGGAGGTGCGACAAGTAGCACAGGCCAACGCTGGGATGTAGCCACGGCGTGGCACCTGCACCAATACCGGCGCGCCCTCGCGTAATGCGGCACGGGCCGCCGCGAACGCGACACCGGGAATCCGGACCGCGCGCGCGACCGGGTCGCGTTCCAGCGCGATATCGCTGTCACCAGGAGCGCTGATTCGCGGAACGGCTTTGCGCAACACGGCACGATCGGCGATCACATCGTGCGCCCAGCCAGAATCGACCAGCGCTTGGATTTCCGCGGTCCGCGCGAAACCTGCCGCCACAAATGCCGTCCCGGTCTCGTGTGCGCGCAGCAACGCCACCTCGCGCGCGTGCGGATAGGGGGCACGCGGTTCTGCGTAAGTACCGTCACCGTCGTCCCAGAGGGCGATCAGCCCGAGGTTCACCGCAGGCGCGAAAACGGCGCTGCGGGTGCCGACCACCACCCGCGCTGCACCGCGCAGCACCGCAAGCCAGCGCCGGTATCTGACCGCGGGGCCGAGACCAGCCGCAAGACCGACTACTGAATCCCCTACCAACCGAACACATTCCGTCAATACGCGATCCAGATCTCGCTGATCAGGGACTATGAGGATCGCGCTGCGCCCATGCCTGGACACTGCGGCAGCGAGCTCGGCCAGTCGCCGCGGCCAGTTCTCGCCGGGCAGCGCTTGCCAGGCCGCACGCGCGCCTTTCCCCTGCGCCAACGCACCGAGAAAGGCGTCGCCATGGACGTACCGCTTCCATGCTGTGATGTCCACAACGCTGTCCGAGAGCGCCGGAGCCTCCGGCATACCAGCTGATACAGCCGAAGAATCCTGTGCCACACAATCATCGATTTCTGTCGTGGACAGAAACGACACCCGCAGATCCACACTCGCATGGTGTATTCGTGCCGAATGCGCCGACATTTCTCGCGATTCGGCCTCGACCGCGTCGGCCACCACCGAGGGAGCAAGCACGGTTTCACCACAGGCATCGGAAACATCCCTTGCCGCAGAGGGTTTTCCGGTTCTCCTGTTTTCGGTGCGGGCATGGCGCGGGGGAACGGCCAGCCGCAGTACATCAGCACGGGTACCCGCATACCGCGCAGCCACTGCGGTAGCCAGCTCGAAGATCTCCGGCGTCAACACACGTTCGCCGGAGACGACCCGCTCCAGCTCGACCAACTTGCCACTGTGATCACTGCGTGCAAGCCGGGTGATCAGATAGCCGTCGACGAGACGGCCCGCGAAACGCACCCGAACCCGAACCCCCGGCTGGGCGATCTCGTCCAGCTCAGGGGGAACCAAATAATCGAAACAGCGGTCCAGGTGCGCCGGTGTCAACAGTGGAAGCACGCGTGCGATCGGGCACCGCACTGCTGACGAGCCCGCGACCGGATTATCCGCCGGTTCGGCGGGAGCGCCCGCCACGGGCTCGCTCACTCCGCCTGATCAGGTCAGAGACCGACGGCCGCACGCAACTTGTCCGCGCGGTCGGTGTGCTCCCACGGCAGATCGACGTCGGTGCGGCCGAAATGACCGTACGCGGCTGTCGGCGCGTAGATCGGGCGCAGCAGGTCGAGATCGCGGATGATCGCGCCGGGGCGCAGGTCGAACACCTCGGTGATCGCGGTGGAAATACGTACCGGATCTATCCGTTCAGTACCGAAGGTCTCGACGAACAGCCCCACCGGAGCCGCCTTACCGATCGCGTAAGCTACCTGCACTTCGACCCGGTCGGCCAAGTCGGCGGCGACCACATTCTTCGCGACCCAGCGCATGGCGTACGCGGCCGAGCGATCCACCTTCGACGGGTCCTTGCCGGAGAAAGCGCCACCACCGTGGCGAGCCATACCCCCATAGGTGTCTACGATGATCTTGCGGCCGGTCAGGCCCGCGTCGCCCATGGGGCCACCGAGCACGAACTTGCCGGTCGGGTTGACCAGCAGCCGAACCTGCGAGGTGTCCAAGGATGGCACCTCCAAGTCTGCGAGCACCGCGTCGACGACTTTCTCCCGGATATCAGGCGCGAGCAGGTTGTCCAAGTCGATATCGGCAGCGTGCTGTGTGGAGATGACGACCGTGTCGAGGCGAACCGGGCGGTCGCCGTCGTACTCGATAGTGACCTGCGTCTTGCCGTCCGGACGCAGGTAGGGAAGCACACCGGTCTTGCGCACCTCGGTCAGCCGACGCGATAACCGATGCGCGAGCGCGATCGGCAGCGGCATCAACTCACGAGTATCTTTGGTGGCGTAGCCGAACATCAGGCCCTGGTCGCCCGCACCCTGCCGCTCTATCTCGTCGTCGGAGCCACCGATACGCGCCTCATGCGAGGTGTCCACCCCCTGCGCGATATCCGGTGACTGCGCACCGATCGCGATGTTCACACCGCACGAATTACCGTCGAAACCCTTTGCCGAGGAGTCGTATCCGATCTCGAGGACCTTGTCTCGGACGATACGCGGAATATCTGCGTAGGCCGACGTGGTGACCTCACCGGCGACATGGACCTGACCGGTCGTCACGAGGGTCTCCACCGCGACCCGGCTGCGCGGATCTTCCGTGAGTAACGCGTCGAGAACGGAATCGCTGATGGCATCGCAAATCTTATCCGGATGCCCCTCGGTCACAGACTCACTGGTGAAAAGCCGGCTGCCGGAAGTGCCCACAGTTCTTCCTCTCCCTCAACGGGTTACTCGTATCGGCTTGTGACAGTAGCGTGATCCGCTACCCCGCAACCCTCTTATTCCAGACTATTCCCATACCGCCGCTGCGACGAACCCGCCCCGCACAGCTCGTCCCGCTTGCGAAACACACGATGTCGGCGGATGACGCCAACGAATACCAGCTGATCAAAGGACGATCCTGACAAAAGCGCGGCCGAAGCCGACGCAGCGAAGATCAACGCAACAGCGCACCCAGCGCATCGAGCACCCGGCTCGCGAGCAATGCCTTCGAGCCGTGATCGAGCGCCTGCTCGGTGCCGTCCGCACCGAGCAGCCAGCCATCGTTGGTATCCACCTCGAATGCCTTGCCTTCGCCCACCGCGTTGACCACCAGCAGATCACAGCCCTTGCGTTTCAGCTTGGCCCGAGCATGGGTGAGGACATCGCCGTGCTCGTCGCCGGTCTCCGCAGCGAAACCGACGATAGCGGTGTCGGGCAGCTGACCGTCGCGCCGCGCCTGCACCAGTCCGGCGAGGATATCATCGGTCTTGGTCAACGTGATGACGTCTGGCTCACGCGCACCCTTCTTGATCTTGGCCGCAGCCACGTTGGCCGGCCGGAAATCCGCGACAGCCGCAGCCATGATCACCGCGTCTGCTCCGACGGCGTGCTTGTCGACAGCGGTCTTCAACTGTTCGGCGGTGGTGACGTGCACCAGGTCGACGGCAGCGGGCGCGGCCATTTCGATCGTATTGCCCGCGATCAACGTGACCTGAGCGCCGCGCTGAGCCGCCACCCTGGCGAGGGCGTAGCCCTGTTTACCAGAGCTACGGTTACCGAGAAACCGCACAGGATCCAATGGCTCCCTGGTTCCGCCTGCGGTGACGACCACCCTGCGACCGCTCAGATCGCGCGGAATCGCGTCGGCGCGCTCCAAGAGCAGCGACGCGAGACCGAAGATCTCCTCCGGTTCGGGGAGCCTTCCCGGACCGGTATCGACACCGGTGAGTCTGCCTGCGGCAGGCTCCATGACGACCGCGCCGTGCGCGCGCAGTGTCGCCACGTTGGACATCGTCGCCGGATGCTCCCACATCTCAGTGTGCATCGCCGGCGCGAACAGGATCGGACATCGGGCCGTCAACAAGGTGGCGGTAAGCAAGTCGTCGGCACGACCGGTCGCAACGCGCGCCATGAGGTCGGCAGTCGCCGGGGCGATGACCACCAGATCCGCCTCCTGCCCCAGCCGAACGTGCGGGACCTCAGGCACATCATCGAAGACCCCGGTACGCACCGGGTTCCCGGACAACGCTTCGAAAGTAGCCGTGCCGACGAATCGCAGCGCCGCCTCGGTGGGGATCACCCGGACGTCGTGTCCGGTCTCGGTGAATCGCCGAACCAGCGAACAAGCCTTATAGGCGGCGATCCCCCCACCTACGCCGACGACGATCCGAGTAGTCACTGCCCCTCCGGTAGTCACTGCCCCTCCGGTAGTCACTGCCCCTCCGGCTTGGTCGTAGTCACGGCGAACCCGGCTCGCCTCACTCGCCTTCGGAGTGTTCGAGTAGGTCGGCGTGGATTTCGCGCAATGCGACCGACAGCGGCTTCTCTTGCAACCCCGGCTCGACCAGCGGGCCGACATACTCGAGGATGCCGTCGCCGAGCTGGTTGTAGTAGTCGTTGATCTGACGGGCCCGCTTGGCCGCGTAGATGACCAGGGCGTACTTGGACGAGGTACGCTCCAGCAACTCATCGATCGGCGGGTTGGTGAGGCCGACCGGCGTGTCGTAGGCGGGCGCGGTCTTGGTGTCCGTACTGCTCACTAGGGGACTCCTGCTGTATCGGATGTCACATGAGCGAGGGGCCTTGCAGTCACGCGGGCTGTCTCTTCTCGGCCCTGATCACTCCGGCCCTGATCACTCATGCACAGATGGGGTCACGAACTCGAATTTGTGCTAACGAACAAGGATATCAACTGCTCACACGCGCTGGTCACCTCGTTGTTGACGATGACAGTGTCGAACTCGTCACATGCCGCCAACTCGGTCCTGGCGGTTTCCAACCGGCGCTCGATCACCTCGGGCGGCTCGGTACCGCGTGTTCGCAGCCGCGCCACCAGCTCGTCCCAGCTCGGCGGAGCGAGGAACACCAGGATCGCGTCCGGGATCGCCTGGCGCACCGACCGCGCGCCCGCCAGATCCACTTCGACCAGCACCGGGCGCCCCTGGGACAAAGCGGCGCGCACCGGCCCGGCAGGGGTGCCCGACCGCTGCAACCCACCATGGATATCCGCCCACTCGAGCAGTTCGCCCGCCTCGATCATCTCATCGAACTGCGCACGGGACACGAAGTGATAGTCGAGGCCGTCGACCTCCCCGGGCCGCGGGGCCCGGGTCGTTGCCGACACGCTGAAGACCAGGTCGGGCAATCGCTCGCGGGCGCAGCGGACCACGGTGGACTTGCCCACGGCCGAGGGGCCGACCAGTACGACCAGCCGACCCTTCCGCATGTGTTCGGTCACTCTCGTCAGGCGTCGAAATCGAACCGGGCCAACAGCGCCTTGCGCTGCCGATCACCGAGTCCGCGCAACCGGCGGGTGGGAGCGATCTCCAGCTCGCTCATGATTTCCGCCGCCTTGACCTTGCCCACCTTCGGCAGGGCCTCCAGCAGCGCCGACACCTTCATTTTGCCGAGGATCTCATCGGTCTCGGCATCGGTGAGGACCTGCTTCAGATTGGTGCCGCCACGCTTCAAGCGCTCCTTGAGCTCCGCCCGAGCGCGGCGAGCGGCAGCCGCCTTCTCCAAAGCAGCGGCGCGCTGCTCGTCAGTCAGCTGGGGAAGGGCCACGGTTCCTCCGTCTCATCGTTCATTGCATCAACTCCCGCCGGTAACCCGGCAGTCCCAGCGACCGTACCCACGCCGTCCGTCAATTGCGAACCCACCCCCCAGGTCAGCGCATGATTCCGGATGTTTTCCGGATGCCGCGAGCATACTCGCGGCACGCCGTGGGTCAATCCGCGCCACTGTGCAAATCGTACCGCCTCTGCCACGAAATACCCCGCTATCAGGGCGTTTCCGACGCATCTGGCGGTTGCGGAAAGGTTGCGATATCGGTGTGCGCCACTTCGGCAATCTCACACCCGCGCGACCAGGAACTTTCTCGAAATTCTCCGCGTGTCGTATGCTACCCGTGCGTGTCGGGCATCACATCCAGCCGATACACACCGACGGCGATACACACCGACAGTATTGTGCGCATATCGGCGGTACCATGCCGCAGCAGCCAACCAGGTGCGAGATTCGGACTTGAGTATCTCGCCCCCGGATTACCTCTGCAGAAACGCGAACGTGTCCTGCAGCGCGTGTACGCAGGCACGCAGCGTCGGGACAGCAGGTCCTTCCCACAGCACCTCTCGCGAGATACTCGGTACAATATGCCGCAGGATCGATTCGGGAACCAGATCACGAATGGTTTCCGGGCCACCGCCCTGGGCACCGACGCCCGGCATGAGAATCGGTCCGTTGAACGCGGACATATCCGGCGCCTCGACCAGCGTGGCACCCACCACTACGCCCACCGAACCGAACCGAGCGCCCGCATTGCGCGCTGCGGCCTCGTCTACCATTGTCTGCGCGACTGTGCGCCCTTCTGCGGCGACTGCCCGCTGTACCTGAGTTCCTTCCGGATTCGACGTGGCTGCCAGCACGAACACACCACGGTGATTGGCCTCGGCCAAAGTCAGAGCCGGTGCCATGGCACCGAAGCCGAGGTAGGGCGAGACCGTCACCGCATCAGACCCGAGCGGTCCGTCGGCCAGCCAGGTACGGGCGTAGGCCGCCATGGTAGAGCCGATATCGCCGCGCTTGGCATCGGCGAGCACCAACGTTCCCGAAGCGCGCAGCACCTCGATGGTGCGCTCCAAGACGGCGATTCCACCGCAACCATAGGCCTCGAAGAACGCGACCTGCGGTTTGACCAGC
This sequence comes from Nocardia sp. TBRC8007, assembly GCF_056629435.1. Lineage (NCBI taxonomy): Bacteria > Bacillati > Actinomycetota > Actinomycetes > Mycobacteriales > Nocardiaceae > Nocardia > Nocardia sp. TBRC8007. The sequence continues at coordinate 330,333 of NZ_JBWSOR010000003.1, forward strand.
GCGACCCGACCGTCGAATGCCTCGACGCAGATCTCGGCGAAGCGCTCCAGCCCCTCCACATCCTCGGTCAGGCCCCAGGCCCGCAATAGTTCCGGATGTGGATCGATGCCGACACACACCGGGCCGAAGTGCCGCATCGCGTGCCGCAGCCTGCTACCGAAGGATTTCATCGCACTCGCTCCGTCTCGCGGTAGCTCATCCACGGAGCACCGAATGCAGTTCCTGCAGAGAGCGCACCCCGATCCCACCGTTGATGCTGGCCTCGATCCCCTGCACCGCGGCAGCGGCGCCTTGCACAGTGGTGATGCACGGGATGTTCGCACCTACTGCCGCACTGCGGATCTCATAACCGTCCACTCGAGGACCGGAATTGCCATACGGAGTGTTGAACACCATGTCGACCTCACCGTCCCTGATCTGATCCACAATCGAAGGAAGCGGGCCTTCTGCCCCCTCCAGGTATTCCGGCTGAGAGTGCTTGCGCACCCGCTCGCACGGGATACCGTTACGGCGCAGCATCTCCGCGGTACCTTCGGTGGCGAGAATCCGGAACCCCAGGTCGTTGAGGCGCTTCACCGGGAAGACCATCGCACGCTTATCCCGGTTGGCGATCGAGACGAATACCGTGCCCTCGATCGGCAGCGAGCCATAGGCCGCGGTCTGACTCTTGGCGAAGGCGGTACCGAAATCGACATCGATACCCATCACCTCACCGGTGGACTTCATCTCTGGTGACAGCAGCGAATCCACACCGCTGCCGTCGACACGGCGGAACCTGTTGAAGGGCAACACAGCTTCCTTGACCGCGACCGGAGCGTCCAGCGATACATGGCCACCATCGCCTTCGCTCGGGAGCATTCCCTCGATGCGCAGCTCGGCGATGGTGGCACCGAGCATGATCCGCGCGGCAGCCTTGGCCAGCGGCACTGCGGTGGCCTTGGAGACGAACGGAACGGTCCGGCTGGCCCTCGGATTGGCTTCCAGTACGTAGAGCACGTCATCCTTGAGCGCGTATTGCACATTGAGCAGGCCCTTGACACCGATCCCCTTGGCCAGCGCGATGGTAGACCGACGCACTGCCTCGATATCGCTGCGCCCCAGCGTGATCGGTGGCAGCGCACAAGCGGAGTCACCGGAGTGGATGCCCGCCTCCTCGATATGCTCCATCACACCGCCGAGATAGACTTCCTCGCCATCGCACAACGCGTCGACGTCGATCTCGATCGCATCCTCCAGGAACCGGTCGACCAGCACCGGATGCTCCGGGCTGAGCTCGGTCGCACGGGAGATGTAGCCCTCCAGGGATTTCTCGTCGTAGACGATCTCCATGCCGCGCCCGCCGAGCACATAGGACGGGCGCACCAACACCGGATAGCCGATATCCATGGCGATCTTCTTCGCTTGCGCGAAGGTGGTCGCCGTACCGTATTTCGGAGCAGGTAACCCGGCCGCGACCAGCACATCACCGAACTCGCCACGGTCCTCGGCCAAGTCGATGGCAGCCGCGCTGGTACCGACTACCGGTACCCCCGCCTCGGTGAGCCGCTGGGCGAGACCGAGCGGAGTCTGACCGCCCAACTGCACGATGACACCCGCGACAGCGCCGGACTCGCGTTCGGCATGGTAGACCTCGAGCACGTCTTCGAAGGTGAGTGGCTCGAAGTATAGCCGGTCAGCGGTGTCGTAGTCGGTGGAGACGGTCTCGGGGTTGCAGTTGACCATCACCGTCTCGTACCCGGCCTGCGACAATGTCTGCGCCGCGTGCACACACGAATAGTCGAACTCGATGCCCTGGCCGATCCGGTTCGGCCCGGAACCTAGGATGATCACTTTCGCACGTTCACGCTGCGGTGCGACTTCCGACTCGGCCGCGGGGTCGAGTTCATAGGCTGAGTAATGGTACGGAGTCTTCGCCTCGAACTCGGCAGCGCAGGTGTCGACGGTCTTGAAGACCGGACGGATATCGAGCCGGTGCCGCAGAGCCCGCACACCGCTTTCCCCCGCCAGTTCCGGGCGCAACGCAGCCAGCTGACGATCGGACAGTCCGTAGTGCTTGGCCCGGCGCAGCAGGGGCTCGTCCAGTACAGGCGCGGCGATGATCTCGCAACGCAGCTCGACCAGAGCAGCCAGCTCAGCGACAAACCACGGGTCGATACCGGAGGCCGCAGCGACATCCTCGATGCTTGCACCGTGGCGCAGCGCGCGCTCGACCTGATAGATACGCCCCTCGGTCGGTGTACGCAGATCGTCGAGAACAGCTTGAACATCGGCCCATCCACCGTCACCCTGGGTCCAGAAGCCAGTGGCCTTGGTCTCCAGCGAACGCAGCACTTTGCCCAACGCCTCGGCGAAGTTACGTCCGAGCGACATCGCCTCGCCCACCGACTTCATGGTGGTTGTCAGCGTGGGGTCGGCACCGGGGAACTTCTCGAACGCGAACCTTGGCGCCTTGACCACGACATAGTCCAGCGTCGGCTCGAAGCAGGCCGGGGTTTCCTTGGTGATGTCGTTGACAATCTCGTCGAGTGTGTAACCGATGGCCAGCTTGGCGGCGATCTTCGCGATCGGAAAACCAGTCGCCTTGGAAGCCAGCGCGGACGAGCGCGACACGCGCGGGTTCATCTCGATGACGATCAAGCGGCCGTCCTGCGGGTTCACCGCGAACTGGATGTTGCAGCCACCGGTGTCGACGCCGACCTCCCGCAGGATGGCGATGCCGAGATCACGCAGCTTCTGATACTCGCGATCGGTGAGCGTCATGGCCGGGGCGACGGTGACCGAGTCGCCGGTGTGCACGCCCATCGGATCGACGTTCTCGATCGAACAGACCACCACCACGTTGTCGCGGCCGTCGCGCATCAACTCGAGCTCGTATTCCTTCCAACCGAGAATGGACTCCTCGATGAGAACATTCGCAGTGGGTGAGGCAGCCAGACCACCACCGGCGATACGGACGAGATCGTCATCGTTGTAGGCCATGCCGGAGCCGAGCCCACCCATGGTGAACGAAGGACGCACCACCACGGGGAAGCTCAGTTCGGCAACCGCCTCACGAACCTCGTCCATGGTGAAGCAAACCCGCGATCGGGCACTCTCCCCGCCCACCTTGGCGACGATGTCCTTGAACTTCTGCCGGTCCTCACCACGCTGAATGGCGTCGAAATCAGCGCCGATCAACTCCACACCGTATTTCTCCAGCACACCGCGCTCATGCAGCGCGACCGCAGTATTCAACGCGGTCTGCCCGCCGAGTGTGGCCAAGATGGCGTCCGGGCGCTCCTTCTCGATGACCTTCTCCACGAACTCCGGCGTGATCGGCTCGACGTAGGTGGAGTCGGCGAACTCCGGATCGGTCATGATCGTCGCCGGGTTCGAGTTGACCAGCGATACCCGCAGGCCCTCCGCCCGCAGCACCCGGCACGCCTGCGTGCCGGAATAGTCGAATTCGCACGCCTGGCCGATGACGATCGGGCCAGAGCCGATCACCAGGATGTGCTCGAGATCCTCGCGACGAGGCATCAGGCTCCTTCCATGAGACCGGCGAAACGGTCGAACAGATATGCGGCGTCATGTGGGCCCGCAGCGGCCTCGGGGTGGTACTGCACCGAGAAGGCGCGGCCGTCGAGCAGCCGGACGCCCTCGACCGTGCCGTCATTGGCGCAGACATGACTCACCTCGGCTGTACCGAAGGGAGTATCGAACCGCTCGCCCTGCTCACCTTCCAACGCGAACCCGTGGTTCTGCGCAGTGATCGAGATCCGGCCGGTCTCGTACTCCACCACTGGGATATTGATGCCACGGTGGCCGAACTTCATTTTGTAGGTGTTCCGGCCGAGCGCGCGGCCGAGAATCTGGTTGCCGAAACAGATCCCGAACAACGGCAGCCCCTTGTCGAGCACTCCACGGGTCAGCTCGACCGCACTATCGGCGGTAGCCGGGTCACCGGGGCCGTTGGACAAGAAGACCCCGTCGGGCTTCAGCTCGAGGATCTCTTCCACTGTCGTAGCCGACGACACCACATGCACCCGCATGCCGCGCTGGGCGAACATACGCGGGGTATTGGTTTTGATACCGAGATCGACCGCGACAACAGTGCACCGGTACTCGCCATCCGGCTCGATTGTGTACAGCGCGTCAGTGCTCACCTCGCCCGCCAGGTCGGCACCCAGCATCGACGGTTGACCATTGACCCTGGCCACCAGCTCGTCGGCGGCAGCGAGCGCGGCTCCGGAGAAGATACCCGCCTTCATCGACCCACGAGTGCGAAGATGGCGCACCAGCGCACGAGTGTCGATCCCCGCGATACCCACGACCTGCTGACGTTCGAGCTCCTCGAGTAGCGTCGTCGTCGCACGCCAATTGGAAGCACGCTGCGCTGGGTCACGGACCGCATACCCGGCGACCCAGATCTTCTCGGACTCGTCGTCTTCGTCGTTCCAACCGGTATTGCCGATCTGCGGCGCGGCTGCCACCACGATCTGCCGGTGGTAGGACGGGTCGGTAAGGGTCTCCTGATACCCGGTCATCGCGGTGCAGAACACCGCCTCACCGAGCGTCTGGCCCACCGCGCCGTAGGCCCGGCCACGGAATACCCGGCCATCCTCCAGCACAAGTGCTGCGTCTGTTCTCGCTCTGCTCGCGACAGCATCAACCCCCACCCTGCTCCCAGCAGCATCAACCCCCACCCTGCTCCCACCCGTGTCGCGCGTCATCCTTCGTTATCTCCCGTTCTCGTCCCAGCCTGATCCGCTGGCGAAAGCTGCCGCCAAGCTGGATAGACCGACTTGTCGTCACCACGGAAACCGGTATCGACCTCGGTTCCGGTCGGCAGCACCCAACGAATGACCAGCACACCGTCTTTTGTCATCACCTTGCCCGCATGGCCACGTTCCGTACGCACCGCGATGATGGACTTCTGTGGAATCCAGATCGCCGCCGCACCGTGGCGTTCGAGCAGAATTCCTCGTTCGAACCGCGTGAGCTCCGCTATCGCTCGAAAACCCAGGTCACCCACCGTGATCCGGTCCTGCCAGCTGGGCGCGACGGTACTGCCGAGATACAGGCCGGTGGTCGGCTCCAGCACCTGCGCACCGAGTTCGGTGGGCACGGTAGGCAAGTCACCGATACGTTCCGCCTGGCGCATCGCGCGGTTGCGCCAGCCTCGGTACATCAACCAGAGGCAGGCGGCGAACAGCACGAGCAGCCCGACAACCCAGAGTATTCGCTCCATTCACGAACCTCCCGTACTCGATCTGCGACACTCCCAGTGCCCTGGTCGAGCACACTTCGCTCCCCTCTCCGGACCGGTCACGCGGGCCACAGTGCCTCGCGGGATACCCGCACCAAGTCGGCTCCGCCGAACGAATGCGCCGGGATCGCCGCTCATCCGCGCCTTCGCACGTCTATACTGCGGCACGATCGCCCCTTACCTTGCCCCCGCGGGCGGTCACCCGGCCACGCAGCAGCGTCGTCGTTACCCGAGCCGGGAGGACCATCTCCTCGAACGGGGTGTTGTTCGAGATACTCGCGAGTTCGGTCCCGTGCACCGTCCAACTCGCGGCCGGATCGACCAATGTCAGATTCGCGGGCTCACCCACCTCTAGGGGTCTGCCGTGTTCATCGAGACCCACGATCTGGGCAGGGCGCTCGCTCATCACGCGAGCGACGCCACGCCAGTTCAGCAGCCCCGGCTCGACCATGGTCTGCACGATGATCGACAACGCCGTCTCCAGACCGAGCATGCCAGGACGAGCAGCGGCGAACTCACAACACTTGTCCTGCTCCGCGTGTGGCGCGTGGTCAGTGGCGACACAGTCGATGATCCCATCGGCCAGAGCCTGCCGCAGCACGGCGACGTCAGAGGCTTCGCGCAACGGTGGGTTGACCTTGTTGACCGCGTCGTAGGTCTCCAGCCGGGAGTCGTCGAGCAGCAGGTGATGTGGAGTGACCTCGGCGGTGATCGAGATTCCCTGGGACTTCGCCCAGGTGATCAACTGCACGGTGCCCGCGGTGGAGGCGTGGCAGATATGCACCCTGGCATCCGCGTCCCTGGCCAGCAGAGCATCGCGCGCAACGATGGACTCCTCAGCCGCTCGCGGCCATCCCGACAGACCGAGCCGAGCGGCGTTCGGGCCCTCGTGGGCGACCGCACCCTCGGTCAGCCGCGGCTCCTCGGCATGCTGGGCGATCAATACCCCAAGCGAGTTCGCGTACTCCAAGGCACGGCGCATAACCAACGGGTCATACACACAGTGGCCGTCGTCAGAGAACATACGCACCGCCCCGACCCCTGCGGCCATGGTGCCCATCTCGGCGAGCTGTTTACCTTCCAGCCCGACAGTGACCGCTCCGACCGGGTATACATCGACCAGGCCGACCTCTCTGCCACGTCGCCATACGTGGTCGGTGACCACCACCGAGTCGGCCACCGGATCGGTATTGGCCATCGCGAATACCGCGGTGTAGCCACCGAGCGCCGCGGCGGCGGAACCGGACTCGATGGTCTCGGTATCCTCCCGGCCCGGTTCACGCAAGTGGGTGTGCAGGTCGACGAAACCTGGGAGCAGGATCTGTCCCCGCGCATCGATGACATCGCCGTCGACCGCGTCCAGATCGGTGCCGATCCGCCGGATTTCACCATCGGTGACGAGCACATCGACCGGCTCACCCTCGCCGTAGCGCAATACGCCTTTGATCAGCACTGCCGAGCCCTCCGTGGTCACACTCCGCTGCTGCCTCCGAGCCTGACCGCTCATGCTGTTCACGCCACCGCCTCCTGTACCCCGACGAGCAGGCGGAACAAAACTGCCATGCGCATATGCACGCCGTTGGTGACCTGTTGCAGCACGGCGGCTTTCGGCGAGTCCGCGACCGCGGAGGCGATCTCCATGCCGCGCAGCATCGGGCCCGGGTGCAACACGACGGCGTGGTCTTCCAACAGGGCGAGCCTGCGTTCGGACAGGCCGTAAGCGATCGAGTATTCGCGGGCCGACGGGAAGAACCCGCCGTTCATCCGCTCGGCCTGCACCCGCAGCAGCAGCACCGCGTCCGCACCGAACAGTTCGGCATCCAAGTGGTGTGAAATGCGGGCGGGCCAGGCGGTAACACCGACCGGAAGCAGCGTACGCGGGGCGACCAGCACTACCTCGGCACCAAGGGTGGCCAGCAGGAAGACATTGGACCGCGCTACCCGACTGTGCAGGATGTCGCCGACGATGACGACTCGTTTGCCTTCGATATCGCCGAGCCGCTGCCGGAGTGTCAGCGCGTCCAGCAGGGCCTGGGTGGGGTGTTCATGGGTACCGTCGCCTGCGTTCACGACCGCCGCCCCACCGGTGGGTCCGGCCGCGACCGCCCATTCGTCCATCCAGCGGGCGATCTGATGCGCAGCACCCGAGGCCGGGTGCCGGACAATCAGCGCGTCGGCGCCTGCGGCGTTCAGCGTCAGTGCCGTGTCACGCAGCGATTCCCCCTTCGCGACCGAGGATGCGCTCGCACTGACATTGATCACATCCGCGCTCATCCATTTGCCGGCAACTTCGAACGAGACCCTGGTCCGAGTGGAATTCTCGTAGAAGACGGTCATCACAGTGCGACCACGCAAAGTGGGTAGCTTGTGCACCTCACGGCCGAGCAGAGCCTGTTCGAACCGTTCGGCCTCGTCGAGCAGTTCCGTCGCGGCGCCGCGATCGAGATCGGTGACAGACAACAAATGCCTCACGCGTCCGTTCCCTCCGCCGAGCCGCGTCGTTGCACTGGAACGACGCATAGGAAGGACATCATGCTTCCTCCTGGTACAGATAGACGCCGTCGCGGCCGTCGTGCTCAGTGAGCAGCACCGAGATGTCCTCGGACCGATTGGTTGGCACGTTCTTGCCGACGTAATCGGCACGAATCGGCAGTTCTCGATGGCCACGATCGATGAGCACCGCCAGCTGCACGGCACGAGGACGACCCAGATCGCGCAGTCCGTCGAGCGCGGAGCGGACTGTACGGCCGGAGAACAGCACGTCGTCGACCAAGACCACCAGCGCGTCCTCGATACCGCCTTCGGGAACCGAAGTACGTTCGAGCGGCCGGTGTGGACGGCTGCGCAGGTCGTCGCGATAGAGCGTGATGTCGAGTGAGCCCAGCGCCGGGCGGACACCAGCGAACTCCTCGATTTTATCGGTGAGCCGCGTGGCCAGCGTGGTGCCACGGGTGGGGATGCCGATGAGCACCACGCGCGGAGCGTCCGACTCATCCGCATCCAGCGCGGTCTTCTCGATGATCTGGTGCGCGATGCGCGCGATGGTCCGGCCGACATCCGAGGCCGACAACAGCTCTCGTCCCGCCCACTGTCGAGAATGCCGCCGCGATATCTCGGCAGCACCCGGCTTGGCGGCCCGCCCTTCGGGCACAGCCATGCCGACCTCCTTCTCCGCCTCACGGGACGGTCCGTTAAAGGATGCCTTACGGAAAGCAGCCTAGCAGCGCCCCGACTCCCACTTTCACCAGGCATATCGCACTGTGAGCTGAACCACCCGGAAGCCTCGTCGCACTCCCGCGCGACCGACCCCGCATCGTTCGCCGGCATCCGTGTCTGGCGGCTGATCACCGGACCGAGCCCGTCGCGGCGAGGACCTCTGGACTGCGCGACCGCGGATAAGGTGGGACAATGCAAGCCACCCTGGAATCCCATATCCGGGCCGCCAACGCACTCACCACACGGTGGTGCGCGGAGCTGGGCGAGCGTGACTTCGTAGCGTCCGGTACAGGGGTGTGGCCGTTGCTGGCGATACTCGCCACCGCGGCAGAGGGACAAGCACGGGACGAGCTGGCGACGGCGATCGGAATACCCGCGGCGACAGGGGAGGATGCGGCATTGCGGTTGCTGCGCGACCTCGACCGTGCGGAGACGGTGGCAGCGGCGCTCGGCGTGTGGGTGCACCGTGACCTCCCGCTGCACGAGGCGTGGTCCGGACGACTGCCCCCGGACATCGTCGCACGGTTGACCGAGCAGACCGCGCTGGACCGCTGGGTGACCCGGCACACCGATGGCCTCATCGAACGCTTTCCGCTCGCGGTAGATCCTGATGCGCTGTTGGTACTCGCCACCACGCTTGTCTCGAAGACCTGTTGGCGCGAACCCTTCGATGTCGGGATGTTGTTGCCGGAAGACGGACCGTGGCAGGGGCGGCACTGCCCCGGACTGTTCCGTACGAGCACCGACCTGTCTGCCGTCGCGATTCTGGACGCCCCGGAGCCTGTCACACGAGTCATCGTCGAAGGGGTCGATGACCTCGATGTCCACCTGCTGCTCGGTGCGGGTGCGCCCGGCGCAGTACTCGGAACGGGACTGGCGGCCTTATCGGCGACAGTACCGATGCGCACTGGCCTTCCTGTCGGAACCGAAGGGCCCGGGCTCAGGGTGCGCACCGAGACAGTCCGATCGAACACCGACGAGCTGCGGATTCAGCTGCCTTCCTTCGAACTTCGATCCACCCACGATCTCCTCGCCGAATCCGACCTGTTCGGCCTGACCGCCGCGACCGACTGCACCCGTGGTCATTTCCCCTCGGTCTCCCCGGTGCCACTCTGCGTCGGTCAAGGGGCCCAAGAAATCCTCGCCCGATTCAGCAATGAGGGTTTCGAAGCGGCGACGGTGACTGCCTGCACCGTACACGCGGTGAGTGCGCCGCTGTGGCAACACCGTGCGACTGTCGTCTCCGCGACGTTCGACCGACCGTTCGGCTTTCTCGCCGTGCACCGGCCGACAGGTTCGGCGGTCGTCGCCGGGTGGGTCGCTACCCCGCCGCCCATCGATTCCGGGTAACCGTCGGGTTGCCGACATTCGACAGTCCGGTCGAAAGCGATGTCGCGAGCACAGGAGCCGCAGTCGGAATGCTGCCATGATGGCGGATGTGCCCGAACGGATCGAGTCCATTGATCAGCCTCCACCCGCACCTCACCCGATACCGGTACCCAACGGACGCCAGCGACTCAGTGTCCTGGACTTGATCCAGCTGGCATTGTTGCTGGCTGGTCTGCTGTGCGTGGTCACCGGGCTGCTACCCAGAGACGAGGCGGTCGCGAATATGCGCCGCATCAGCCCCCTTCTGCTGTTCCTCGGCAGTGTGATCGTACTGGCCGAACTCACCAGAAAAGCCAAGGTCTTCGACACTATCGCCCATCGTCTGGCGATTCTGGGTCGCGGTCACTACCCGGCGCTGTTCTTCCTATGCGTACTGTTCGCTTCGGGTACCACCATCCTGCTGAATCTGGACACCACCGCGGTGCTCATCACCCCGGTAATGCTGGCGCTGGCCGCTCCCACACGGATTCCGCCGCTACCATTGGCCATGACCACGCTCTGGTTGGCCAATACTGCCAGCCTGCTGCTGCCGGTCTCCAACCTCACCAATCTGCTCGCCGCGGATCGGATAACCCTGTCTGCAAACGAATTCGCAGCGAAGATGTGGGCACCACAGCTGGTTTCGATCGGCACGACAATGGCGTTCCTCTGGCTGTGGTACTGGCGGCGTGGGCGCCGCGAGGCCGATCGCTATCTGCCGCCCGAGCCGATCCGCCCGGCGAATTTTCCGGAACGCGCACTGCTGTTCGCCACCGGCGGGGCATGCTTGCTGTTCATCTTCACGATCCCATTGGTCGGCGACCGGATCGGTCTCGCAGCCACCCTCGCCGCAGCCGTCTCAGTGGCGGCCTTCGCGATCTTCGACCGTAACGCGCTGCGACTGTCACTCATCCCATGGCGACTACTTGTCTTCGTAGTCGGGCTGTTCCTCGTGATGCCCACACTGAACAGATTCGGCCTTGCCGATCTGATGCATACCTTGATCGGCACCGGTCCGGACGGGTCCGGCGCCTATCGGGCCGCCGCGACGGGCGCCGCCCTATCTAATCTCGCCAACAACCTCCCCATCTACACCGCGGGTGAGGCGGTGATCGCGACACAGAACAGAGAGCAACTTCTCGCGCTGCTGATCGGGACCAATATCGGCCCGATCGTCACCCCATGGGCTTCGTTGGCCACTCTGTTGTGCCTGGAATTCTGCCGCACCCACGATGTCCGTATACCGATGAAGCGTTTCGTGCTGACCGGTCTCGCTCTCGCTACCGTGGCCACGACCACCTCCGTAGCCGTGCTGCTGGCCACAACCTAGTGGTCACTTCCACAACCGTCGACGCCGTCACTCGGCCTTCGGTATGCGATCTCCGATCGAGTACGAGATGAAGCAGTCATCCATCCAACCCGTGGCCTGAAGTCCAGTATCCCGACTCCGAGAAAACCGGGGAACATCACGGTGCGCATCGAACTCGGGGCGGTTCACAACCTACGATTCAAGGTCTGTCCAACAAATCGCATGTTATCGACCCGATCGAAGTCCTCATGCGCGCAGTCGACCTGAACGACTTCGATGCTGCCTGCGATGTATCCATGCCAATCCTGCATCAATCTCGTTCCGGTCTCCGAGATTCTGTTTCCTGAAGAATCAAGAGCGGCTTCGAAGAGCAGAGCGTTACCGGAGAAAACCGGTGACGAGTAACTCTTGGCCATCTTGATGTTGTTCAGCGTTATTTCCATTGCCCGGTCGAAACCGTCTCTGAGGGCCGGTGTGTCCAGCTGGTCTCCGTATCGGTCGGCCGCCCAGACGCTCAACTGCTCTATGACTTCGCTGTCGGGTATGTCGGGCAGCGGGTTGTCCGGGTCCGAGGGGCTGCTGTCGATGAGTCCGAGAAATACCACTGAGCGTCCTCTGGCTTGGAGTTCGCATGCGGTGGCATGCGCTACGGTCCCACCGTAGGACCATCCGAGTAGATGTATCGGACCGTGTTCTTGAACGTCGATGATCTGGTCGGCGTAGTCCGACACCATCTCTTCGAACGAGGTCGCGGTCTGTGCACCGTCCAATCCTCGGGACTGGATGGCGTAGATCGGCCGGTCCGCTATCTCCAGTGTCAGTGCGTGGTAGAACCACCCCATGCCTCCACCCGGGTGGATACACCATAGCGGCGGCAGCGCTCCGGACTCCCGTAGCGGCAATAGTGGCTCGAACATCGTCTCGATGTTCCCCTCGTCGAGTCGTGTGACCAGTTGCGCGATGGTCGGGGCGTCGAATACCCTCCGGATCGCGACCTCCACCCCCAGCACCGACCGGATCCGGCTCACCAACCGCGTCGCCAACAGTGAATGCCCACCCAGTGCGAAGAAGTTGTCGTCGATACCGACCCGGC